>RECA01000146.1 GCA_007692435.1 Thioalkalivibrio sp. | reverse complement strand
ATCGCCGAGAGGGCTCGCCTCCTACAGGGGGGCCGGGTTCAGCACCGTAGGAGGCCAGCCCCCTGGGCGACCGTCCCCGGCGCCGGATCGCCGAGAGGGCTCGCCTCCTACAGCCGCCGGATACGCTCCAGCTGGGCGCCGAGATCGGTGCGCGCGGCGCGCATTTCCGCGACGCGGGCGCGCTCCTTGCTCACCACCTCCTCGGGGGCGCGCGCAACGAAGCTCTCGTTTGCCAGCCGCGCCTCGCTCTGGTGGAGGTTCTTCTCCAGCTTGCCGATCTCCTTCTCCAGCCGCGCGATCTCCGCGTCCCGGTCGATCAGCCCGGCGAGCGGGATCAGCAGGCGCATCTCGCCCACCGGCGCCAGCGCCGATTCCGGGGCCTCCTCACCCGCATGGAGCCAGGTGACCGATTCCGGGCGCGCCAGGAAGTCGATCACCGGCCGGTGCGCAAGATAGCGGGACTGATCGGTCTCGGACCAGTTCTGGACCAGTACCGGCAGGGCCTTGCTCGGCGCGATGTCCATCTCGGCACGGATCCGCCGCAGGCCGGTGATGAAGCCCTGCACCCACTCGAGCTCCCGCCGCGCCACCGCATCGGCCGGGAAGTCGTCTTCCGCCACCCAGGGCCGCTCGACCAGGAACCGGCCTTCGGCGCCGGCCGGTCCCTTCACGTCCCGCCAGATCGCCTCGGTGATGAACGGCATCATCGGGTGCAGCAACCGCAGCAGCGCCTCCAGCACCTGCACCAGCGTATGCCGCGTGGCCCGCTTCACCGCGGCATCCGCGTCGCCGTTCAACACCGGCTTGGTCAGCTCGAGGTACCAGTCGCAGTAGTCATGCCAGGTGAAGTCGTACAGCGCCTGCGCGGCGAGGTCGAAGCGGTAGCTGTCGTAGTGCGCGGTCACCGCGGCGGCGGTGGCACGCAGCCGGTCCATGATCCAGCGGTCGGCCAGCGCCGGTTCGCGCAGCTCGGGGCCGAGTCCGGTGTCCTGCTCCTGGATGTTCATCAGCACGAAGCGCGCGGCGTTCCACAGCTTGTTGCAGAAGTTGCGGTAGCCCTCGATGCGCCCGAGGTCGAACTTGATGTCGCGCCCGGTGGTGGCCAGTGCCGACAGGGTGAAGCGCAGGGCGTCGGTGCCGAAGGCCGGGATGCCCTCCGGAAACTGGCCGCGCGTGGCCTTCGCGATCTTCTTCGCCATCTGTGGCTGCATCAGGCCGGAGGTGCGCTTCTCCAGGAGTTCGTCCAGCGTGATCCCGTCGATCAGGTCGATCGGGTCGAGCACGTTCCCCTTGGACTTCGACATCTTCTGGCCTTCCGAATCGCGGATCAGGCCGGTGATGTAGATCTCGCGGAAGGGCACGTCGTCCATGAACTTGAGCCCCATCATGATCATCCGGGCAACCCAGAAGAAGATGATGTCGAAGCCCGTGACCAGCACGCTGGTCGGGTAGAAGCGGCGCAGTTCGGGGGTCTGCTCCGGCCAGCCCAGCGTCGAGAAGGACCACAGTGCGGAGCTGAACCACGTGTCCAGCACGTCCTCGTCCCGCTCGAGCCTGACTTCGGCGCCCAGCCCGTGACGCTCGCGGACCTCGGCCTCGGAGCGTCCGACGAAGACGTTGCCCTTCGCGTCGTACCAGGCGGGGATGCGGTGGCCCCACCAGATCTGGCGCGAGATGCACCAGTCCTCGATGTTGCGCATCCACTCGAAGTAGGTCTTCGACCAGTTCTCCGGCACGAAGCGGATCCGCCCGTCCTCGACCGCCCGGATCGCGGGTTCGGCCAGCGGACCCGCCTTCACGTACCACTGGTCGGTGAGGTAGGGCTCGATCACCGCCCCGCTGCGGTCGCCGCGCGGGACCATCAGCCGGTGGTCGGCGACCTTCTCGAGGAGCCCGGCCTGCTCCATGTCGGCGACGACGCGCCTGCGGGCCTCGAAGCGGTCCAGCCCGCGGTAGGCCTCCGGCGTGTTCTCGTTCAGCAGCGCGTCGTTGGTGAAGATGTTGATCAGGGGCAGCTCGTGCCGCATGCCGACCGCGTAGTCGTTGAAGTCGTGCGCCGGCGTGATCTTCACGCAGCCGCTGCCGAATTCGGGGTCCACGTAGTCGTCGGCGATCACCGGAATCGTGCGGCCCGTCAGTGGCAGCTCGACCTGCTGCCCGATCAGGTGCCGGTAGCGTTCGTCCTCCGGATGCACCGCGACCGCGGTATCGCCGAGCATGGTCTCGGGGCGTGTCGTGGCCACGACGAGGTGGCCGGCGCCATCCGCGAGCGGGTAGCGGAAGTGCCAGAGCGAGCCCTGCTCCTCCTCCGACAGCACCTCGAGGTCGGAGACCGCGGTGTGCAGCACCGGGTCCCAGTTCACCAGACGCTTGCCGCGGTAGATCAGGCCCTCTTCGTGCAGGCGCACGAAGACCTCGGTGACCGCGTTCGACAGCCCCTCGTCCATCGTGAAGCGCTCGCGCGACCAGTCGATGGAGTTGCCGAGCCGGCGCATCTGGCTGGAGATCGTGCCGCCGGAGTGTTCCTTCCAGTCCCAGACGGCCTCGAGGAAGGCCTCGCGCCCGAGTTCGTGGCGGCTGCTGCCCGCGGCCGCGAGCCGCCGCTCCACGACCATCTGCGTGGCGATGCCCGCGTGGTCGGTGCCGCCCTGCCAGAGGGTCGCGTCGCCGCGCATGCGCCGGTGACGGATCAGCGCGTCCATCAGCGTGTGCTGGAAGGCATGCCCCATGTGCAGGGTGCCGGTCACGTTCGGCGGTGGCAGCAGGATGCAGTAGGGCGGGGCGCCCTCGGACCGTTCGGCGAAACAGCCGCTGTCCTCCCACTGCCGGTAAAGGTCCTGCTCGATCGCGCGCGGGTCGAAACTCTTGTCCATGACGGGCCGGGGGCTGGGAATCAGCCGCGCATTATAACGGCTGCCGGACGGCCATGCCGTGCGCCGTAGCCATTCAGCGGCGGGGTTGGCGGCAACGGCCGGATATCGCGCCTGATCCATCGTCCGGCCGATACGAATCTCGCCGATTACTTAAAAAGATGTAGACCGATGTGTTGACTTTTGAACGGAGCGGGTCTATTTTAAGAGACAAGGAAGGGGCGAAAGGGTGTTCCCCCTTCCGGTCGGCCCACTGGCAGCGAAGACGGTGACAGAGGGCAAGGGAGTCTCCTCCAGGCGGTGAAGCGATTGGCCCCGGCGAGTCCGGGGCCTTTGTTATGCCGCCACCATGCGTCTCTTGCGCCGCCTTGTGGAGTGCGGGAGCTTGCTCCCGCTTTCAATCGCTTGAGCCTGCTTCTTTCAACCGCTTGAGCGTGCTCCCGCTTTCAATCGCTTGAGCCTGCTTCCGCGGCAGGAGGCAAGCCTCCTGCAGGGCAAAGCGGCGGCAAGCCACCGCACTCCATAGGCCTGCGCCTTCATTCTTCGGGGTGGCGCAGGGCCATCGGGGTTAGCCCTGCATAGGACGGACGCCGGCGGTGAAGGCATCCAGCAGGTCGTGGAGGGCGCGGTGCATCACCGGGTAGGCGGCCTGCTCGGCGCGCAGGCGGGTCGCGTCCTGCATCCAGCGGCCGGGCACCAGGTAGTCGGCATCGTGGGTGCAGCAGTCGTCGACCCAGGCCGGAGTGGCCTCCAGGTGGCACTGCAGTCCCAGGCCGAGACCGTCGGCGGTGACGAAGACCTGGTTAGTGCAGGCCTCGCTCGAAGCGAGGCGCTCGGCGCCTTCTGGCAATTCGAAGGTGTCGCCGTGCCAGTGACAGGCCGGCAGTTCCGCGGGCAGCGGCAGCGCGGCACCGACCCGCCGGATCGGCCAGAATCCGACCTCTCGTTCAGCACCCGGGAAGACCTCGGCCCCGAGGGCGTGCGCCAGCTGCTGAGCGCCGAGGCAGATGCCGAGTACCGGCCTGCCGGAGCCCAGCGCGGCACGGATCAATTCCCGCTCGGGTTCCAGCCAGGGGTGCGCCGCCCCGTCATGCACGCCCATGCCGCCACCGAGTACGATCAGGCCGTCGAAATCCTCCGCTCCGGGCAGCGCGGGATCCGCGTAGAGCCGCCGGATCGTCATCTCGTGGCCCCGGGCACGGCCCCAGTCGAGGAGCGCGGCAGGACCCTCGTGGGCAACGTGCTGCAGGATCGCGAAGTGCATGCCGCCACTCCCCGGTTCAGCGATCGGGCCGGTGCGCCCGAGGCCGACGGCGGCTGCGGGCTTCAGTCGGCGATCTCATGGTGTTCCAGCGGGTAGCCGCGCTCCCGGAAGAAGCGGTAGCGCTCGCGGCCGCGGGCGCGAGCGGCCTCGTCGCCCCCAACCAGGTCCGCGATCCGCTGGAAGCGCCCGAAATAGTCGGGCAGCGCGTCGGCGAGATTGATCAGGACGTCGCAGCGGTCGCGGGGCGAGGCGGCCTCGTGCAGTGTTACCGGACTGTCGGGATCGTCCACATCGGTGCCGTGCGGCAGGAAGGCCGTGTCTTCGAAGGTCCACAGCAGCTGGTCGAGCGCCTTCGTGGCCCCTGCATCCGGGGTGTGGATGTGCACACGCTGGCCGAGCCCGTGCGCCTTGCGTGCGAGGCGGCAGGCGAAGCGCTGGCGTGCGCGTTCCTCCGCACTCGCGAGAAGGTAGAAGGTGACGCGGGTCATGTGACCGCCATCCGTTTGGGTGGGCGTGCTCAGTGGGTCACCTGATCCAGCAGGTAGCGCACCAGCAACGGCACGGGGCGGCCGGTCGCGCCCTTTTCCTTCCCGCTCTTCCAGGCGACCCCGGCGATGTCGAGGTGCGCCCACGGGTATTTCTCGGCGAAGCGCGACAGGAAGCAGGCGGCGGTGATCGTCCCGGCGGGCCGCCCGCCGATGTTCGCCATGTCGGCAAAGTTGCTCTTCAACTGCTCCTGGTACTCGTCCCAGAGGGGGAGCTCCCAGGCGCGATCGTAGGTGGCGGTCCCGGCCGCCTTCAGTGCCTGCACCAGATCATCGTCGTTACCCAGTACCGCGCTCGCCTGGTGACCCAGCGCGATGATGCAGGCGCCGGTCAGGGTGGCGATGTCGATCACGGCCTTCGGCTTGAAGCGTTCGACCCAGGTCAGTGCGTCGCAGAGCACCAGCCGGCCCTCGGCGTCGGTATTCAGGATCTCCACCGTCTGGCCGGACAGGGTGGTGATGATGTCCCCCGGCCGGCAGGCGCGGCCGTCCGGCATGTTCTCGGCGCTGGTGACCACCCCGACCACGTTCAGCGGCAGCTTCAGCTCGCAGACCGCGGTCATCACGCCGAGCACCGTTGCCGCCCCGCACATGTCGTACTTCATCTCGTCCATCGCCTCGCCGGGCTTCAGCGAGATCCCGCCGGTGTCGAAGGTGATGCCCTTGCCGACCAGCACGATCGGGGCCTCGTCCTTGCCGGCCCCGTTGTATTCGAGGGCGATCAGGCGTGGCGGGCGCTCCGACCCCTGGCCGACCGCCAGGATCGCGTTCGCGCCGAGCTTCTTCAGTTCCTTCTCGTCGAGCACGGTGGCCTTCAGCTTCTTGTGCCTGCCGGCGAGTTCGCGGGCCGCATCGGCCAGGGCCTCCGGGTGGATCACGTTGGGCGGGGCGTTGCCGAGGTCGCGGGTGTGGTGCGCCCCGGCCAGGGTGGCCTCGGCCTCCGCGCAGGCGCGCTCGGCCTCCGCCGCCTGCTCCTCCGTGACGCACAGGACCACGTTCTTCAGCCGGACCGGCTTCACCTTTTCCTTGCCCTTGTACTCCGCGTACCGGTAGCCCGCATCGCCGATCGCGAAGACCAGGGTCTGCACCAGCCAGCCAATGTTCTCGTCCGGCGGCAGCAGGTCGTCGACGGCAATCGCGATCGTGTTCGCCGGACGCTCCACCACCAGCCCGGCCAGCGCCTTGCAGGCCTTGCGCACGGCCTTCGCGGCGAAGTCCTTCTTCGGGCCCAGCCCCACCAGCACCGTGGCCGCGACCCCCTTTGCCGGTGCCGGGATCAGCAGCGTCGTGCCGGCTTCCCCCTCGAGCTCCCCGGCCTTGACCACATCCGACAGGCGGCCCTGCAGCGCCTCGTCCAGGCCTTCGCCGTGAAGGCCCAGCTTGCGTTTCTGAAACAGCCCGACTGCACGCAGGCCTGCCTTGGGTTTGTCGATCGGGGACGTCGTGACCGAGAATCGCATCCGGAAACCTCGCGGGACGGGACGGGAATTGGGCGTTAATCTTAGCAGTGTGCGCAGCGCAGCAATCAATGCGGTCCAGAGAGTCCGGTTTCGGGTGCCGAATCACCGGCGCCGTGCCCGGCGGATGGCCACGTGATGCGCATCGGAATCATCGAGCGTTTCCTCGCGCGGGACTTCGTGGTGAGCCAGGCCGCGGTCACTGCGGTCGTGTTGCTGGTGATCATTGGCGGGGTGATGGGCCGGACCCTGGGCGACGTCGCCGAGGGCCGCCTGCCGCTCGATGTGCTTCCGACGCTGGTCGCCTTCGGTTCCTTCCGGGCGCTGATCCTGTTCTGGCCCGTGGCCCTGTTTCTCGCCTTCCTGCTGGTGCTGGGGCGTCTGCAGCGGGACAGCGAGCTCATCGCGATGCAGGCCGGGGGCGTGTCCTTCGCCCGGATCTACCGGGCCATCTTCATGGTCGCCGGCCCCTCCGCGCTGATCCTGCTGTTCCTGATGTCCTACGCGGTGCCGCGCGTGGAGTTCGTGGTGGACGAACTGCGCGACCAGGCGGACCGGCGGTCCGACCTGGTCGGGATCACACCGGGACGTTTTCTGCGTTCGCGCGTGGGCGAACAGGTCTTCTTTGCCGAGCGGTTCAGCGCCGATCGCGAGGCCCTGCTGAACGTCTTCATCTTCGACCGGCGCGAAGGCGAGGCCGAGGTCACGGTCGCGGCGCGTGCCATCGCGGAGGTCACTGACGACGCCCGCTACCTGGTTCTCGAGGATGGGCACCGCTACGTGGGTGCCCCCGGAACGGCCGCATTCCAGCTGCTCTCGTTTGACCGGGCCCGCATGGCGGTGCCGGACCCGGACCTGGTGCAGCCCAGGCGCAGCCTCGATGCGCTGCCATTTTCGGAGCTCTGGGAGATGCGTGATCGCCCGCGCTTCCGGGCCGAGATCGAATGGCGGCTGGCCCTGCCGGTGTCGGTGCTGATGCTCGCACTGGTGGCGTTGCCGCTTGCGCTTACGCCGCCGCGCAGCGGTCGCTATGCGCGCCTTCCGCTCGCGATTCTGGTCTACGTGGTCTATGCCAATTTCCTGATCATGGGCAAGTCGTGGCTGGAGGCGGGGCAGACGCCGATCTGGCTCGGACTGTGGTGGGTCCATCTGATACCACTGTCCGCCTGGCTGGTGATGTCCTGGCGCAGCGGGATGTGGAACCGCATGATGCATTCGCTCTCCAGGCCCCAGGCATGACGACTGTCCTCGGCCGCTATGTGATCGTCCATGTGCTGACCGGCACGCTGCTGGCCCTGCTGCTGCTGGTCGCGCTGGATGCGGTCTTCGCGATGATCGGGGAGCTCGGCGATGTCGGCCGCGGCGCCTACGGGATCTGGGAGGCCGCCGCCTACGTGGTGCTGACGCTGCCGCGGCGCATCTACGAGATGGTGCCGACGGCGGCGCTGCTGGGCAGCCTTCTGTGGCTGGGGAACCTTGCCGCCAACAGCGAATTGACGGCGATGCGCTCGGCCGGGGTGACCCTCGGGCGGCTGGTCTTCTGGGTGCTTCAGGGGGGGCTGATCGTGGTGCTCGCCATGGTCGCGCTGGGTGAGCTCGTGGCGCCCGGCGCCGAGGCCCGCGGACAGAACCTGAAGACCTTTGCCCTTGACGAGCGGGTGACCGTCGGCCGCATCGGGCTCTGGGCCCGGGACGGCAACCGGATCGTGCATGCCGAGGCCATACTGCCCGGTGACCGCTTGTCGGGCGTACGCGTCATTGAGATCAGCCCCGCCGGACAGGTTACGGAGATCACCGAGGCCCGCCGGGCCAGCTTCGAGGACGGCGCGTGGGTGTTGTCCGAGGTGCGCCGTTCCCGGCTGTCCGACGCAGGAGTCCGGGCCGAGAGGGTGGACGAGGAGCGGGTCCAACGGCTCCTGTCACCGGAGTACCTCGGTGTGCTGGTGGTCGAACCGCGCCAGATGGCGGCCCTCGACCTGCTCGCCTACATCAGCTATCTCCGGGAGAACCGGCTGGATTCGGAGGCCTACGAGGTCGCCTTCTGGCAACGCCTGACCATGCCGGCCAGTACCTGGGTGATGCTGTTGCTGGCGATCCCGTTCCTGTTCGGGCGTCAGCGTGAAGGCGGGGCGGGGCGCCGGCTCTTCATCGGCGTGGTGCTTGGAATCAGCTTCGTGCTGGTGATGCGGGTGATGACGCACATGGGCATGGTCTACAACCTGCCGCCCTGGCTCGCGGCCAGTGCGCCACTGTGGCTGTTTCTGGCGATTGCCGTGGTGGCGTTGAGCCGAACCAGGGTCTGAAGGGGCCGGTGGCAATGACCCCCGGCGCGCCGTGACGCACCGGGGGCCGGCCCAGGATCAGCCCAGAGGATCAGCCCAGAGGATCCGCCCAGGATCCGCCCAGGATCCGCCCAGCATCAGGGCAGGACCAGCGTGGTGCCCGGCCAGACCTGGTCGGGATTTTCTAGCACGTGCTGGTTGGCCTGGTAGATCCGCGGCCAGGCGTTGCCCTCGCCGTAGAAGCGGGCTGCGACGCTGCTCAGCGTCTCGCCCTCGCCGACCTGGTAGAGCGTTCCGCCCTCGGTGCGGCTGACCAGCGACTGCGCACGCTGCATGTCCGACGCCGCCTGTTCGATCGTCGCCTCCAGGGCCTCGCGATCCGCCCCGCTCCGGCGCATTGCCTGCTGCGCCTCGCGCAGCGTCTGTGCAGGCTCGGCTGCGGCCGCTCGGGCGGACTCGGCGTCCAGCGAACCGCCTTCCTCCGGCGGAAGAACCGCGCGCAGTGCGGCGAGCTCACGAGCTGCGGCCGTCTGGATCTGGTCCCGCTCGGCGGTGACCCGGTTCAGTTCGGCCTGGGCGGATGCCAGCGTGGACTGCAGGCTGGCCACTTCGCCCTGCGTTTCTGCAAGGGCTTCCGCCGCCTCTTCACGAACGGCTGCGGTCTCGGCCTGCGCATCCTCGAACTCCGTCTGCAGCGCCGCCTTGTCGGCCTCGAGGCTGGCGATGCGCTCGGCCTGGTCGGAGACTTCCTCGCGTGCCGCCTTAGTGGCGGCCTGTGCGGTCTCCAGTTCGGTCTGCAGGTTCGCCTTGTCGGTCTCGAGTGCTGCGATGCGCTCGGCCTTCTCGGCCGCCTCGGTCCGGGCCTCGGTCAGTGCGGCCTCGGTGGTTTCGAGCTCCCGCTCCAGTTCGGTGACTTCGACGCGGAGCAGGGCGCGCTGCTCGCCCAGGTCGGCCTGTTCGGAGCGGGCGGTGGCGAGTTCGGCCTCGAGGATCTCCCTGGCACCCTCGACCTCGGCCAGCTCGCTCTGCAGGGCGTCCCGCTCGGTCCGGGTCTCGCTCAGCTCGGTCTGCAGGC
>RECA01000029.1 GCA_007692435.1 Thioalkalivibrio sp. | reverse complement strand
GAGTGCGGTGGCTTGCCGCCGCTTTGCCCTGCAGGAGGCTTGCCTCCTGCCGCGGAAGCGAGCTTCCGCGATTGAAAGCGGGAGCAAGCTCCCGCACTCCATGGCAGGAGACGGGCGGGCGTCCTGGTGGTCACCAGCGACCGCATCGACCGCGACGGGATGGGGCCTCATTGCGCGGCCTCTGCGGGACGGGGCCGCTCGCTATGCGCAATCGCAGGTGGCACACGGCGGCGCGGGATCGCGTGGAATCGCGTCCAATGTGAGTCCGATCAGCTGGCTGTCGCGTCCGCCGTGTTTGTTCTGGCGGGGAACATGGGGCGGCTCGGGGTGCTCCAATGTACATGGGGCGTTCAGAGGCTGCCGGCGACGACAACGGAGTGGCGCAGATGAAGAACATCTTTGTAATGGGGCTCGACGACTTCAACCGGGAACTGCTCGAGACCATCGACGGCGACGAGGAGTATCGCTTCCACAGCCTGTTCGATTACTCCGAGGTGGTGCGTCCGGAGAGCGGAACCTACCCGTCGATCGACGAATTGAGGGAACGGGCGCGCGAGGCCTTTGCCTCGGTGTCCGGCGGTGCGCATGCGGTGATGGGCTTCTGGGATTTTCCCACCACCGTATGCGTGCCGCTGTTCGCCCGGGACGCCGGCCTGCCGGGTCCCTCCCTCGAGGCGGTCACCCGTTGCGAGCACAAGTACTGGTCCCGGACGGAGCAGAAAGAGGTGCTCGGTGAAATGATTCCGCGCTTTCAGGCGATCGACCCCTTCGGCGACGATCCCGCCGGACAGGTGAAGATCCGCTACCCCTTCTGGGTCAAGCCGGTGAAGGCGCACTCCTCGTTTCTGGGCTTCTACATCGATTCCGCGGAGTCCCTGGAGAGCGTGATTCCCGAGATCCGCGAGAAGATTGGCGTGGTCGCGCGCCCCTTCAACGAGTTCCTGGCGCACGTGGACCTCCCGACGGAGATTGCCGAGGTCGATGGCCACTGCTGCATTGCGGAGGAGATCATCTCGACGGGAGTGCAGGCCACCATCGAGGGTTATGCCTGGAAGGGTGTGGTCCAGGTGTTCGGTGCGGTGGACTCGATCCGATCAGGCAGGCATCGCTCCTGCTTCTCGCGTTACCAGTACCCCTCGAAGCTGCCGCGCCGGGTCCAGGCGCGCATGATCGAGGCCGCGCGCAAGCTGATCCGGGCCATCGACTACGAGGGCGCGCCCTTCAACATCGAGTTCTTCTGGGATCACAGGACCGATCGCATCTGGTTGCTGGAGATCAATCCGCGCATCTCCAAATCCCATTCGCCGCTGTTCCTGATGGTCGATGGCGCGACCAACCAGAAGGTGTCCATGGACCTGGCGCTGGGCCGGAAGCCGGAACTGCCCCACCGCCAGGGGCCCCACAAGCTGGCCGGGAAGTTCATGATGCGGCTGTTCAAGGACAGGATCGGGGATGGGGTGGTCGAGGGGGTACCCAGCCAGGAGGACCTCGACCGGATCGCCGAGGCCTATCCGGAGGCGCGCGTGGACCTCCTGGTCAAGGAAGGCACCCGCCTGAGCGATCTGCCGTTCCAGGACAGCTACAGCTACGAGATCGCGGCGGTCTTTCTCGGCGCCGACCGCCAGAAGCAGCTGCTGGACCGCTTCCAGAAGGTCGAGGCATTCCTGCAATTCGATGTACGGCCGGTTTCCGGGGACACGACCTGAATAGCGCAGGCATATTCCCCGGTGAGGTCCTGAAGGAACAGGCCGGGATGCGATGGCCGCACGACCCAGTACGGATCGCCCTGGCGGTCCGCCGGTCGTTCATGGCTGCCACGGAGGTATGAAGGCATGAACCGCGCAGACCCACAGGCACCGGTGACGGCCTGCGACCGGGAACTGGCCCTGTTCACCGACCTCTATGAACTCACGATGCTGCAGGCCTACCTGGAGGAGGGCATGCACGATTCGGCGGTGTTCAGCCTCTTCGTGCGCAGGGTGCCGCCGGGACGCAACTACCTGCTGGCCTGCGGACTCGATTCCCTGCTCGGCCAGCTGGAGGATCTCCGGTTCGAGCAGAAGGATCTCGCGTATCTGGCGTCGCTGGGCCTCTTCTCCGGCCGATTTCTGGGCTGGCTGGCGGACCTGCGCTTCACCGGCGACGTGTATGCGGTGAAGGAGGGCACGCCCGTGTTCGCCAACGAGCCGATCCTGGAGATCGTCGCGCCACTGCCGGAGGCGCAGCTGGTGGAGACGCTGGTGATGAACCAGATCCATCTGCAGACCGTCCTGGCCACGAAGGCCGCGCGCCTGGTGAGCGCGGCGGCGGGTCGTCCGGTGCTCGACTTCGGTGCCCGACGCATCCACGGCATTGACGCTGCGATGAAGGGTGCCCGGGCCTTTCACATCGCCGGCGTCGCTGGCACCTCGAACGTGCTGGCCGGCCGGGTCTACGGCGTTCCCGTGCGCGGCACCATGGCGCACAGCTACATCCAGGCCCACGATGCCGAGTCGGAGGCCTTCGAGGCCTTTGCCCGCCTGTATCCGGACACCGTGCTGCTGGTCGATACCTACGACACGCTGGAGGGGATCCGACGCGTGGTGGATCTGCAGGAGCGGCTCGGCGAGAAATTCCGCATCAGCGCGGTGCGCCTGGACTCCGGCGATCTGGATGCCCTGTCCCGGGGGTCCCGGCGCATCCTGGATGCGGCGGGTCTCGAGGGTATCGAGGTCTTCGCCAGCGGCGGTCTGGACGAACACGAGATCCAGCGCCTGGTCTCGGCCGGGGCGCCGATCGACGGTTTCGGCGTGGGCACGAGCATGGGCATCTCCAGCGACGTTCCCGATCTCGACATCGCCTACAAGCTTGCGGAGTACGCGGGGAAGGGGCGACTGAAGCTGTCGTCGGGCAAGCCCATCCTGCCCGGACGCAAGCAGGTGTTTCGCGAGCAGCGCGACGGCGTCTTCACCGGCGACGTGATCGGGCGCTGGGACGAGGAAGGGTCGGGTGACCCGCTGCTGTCGAAGGTGATGGAGGGCGGCACGCGCCTGGATACCCACGAGCGCGACCTGAACCGCCTGCGCGAGCATGCGGCCGCCTCGGTTGCAGGACTCCCGCAGACCGTCCGCGCCATCGCGTCGGCGGAACCCCCGTACCCCGTGCGGGTGAGTGACGCACTGGCAGAGCACCAGCGCGCGGTACGCGAGGCCATCGCGGAGGAGGGACGAGGGGCAGGTTAGCAAGCTCCCTCCCGCGATTTCGGGGGAGGGTTGGGGCGGGGGCGGTATGGCGGATTTTTACGTTGATGAAGGAGGAAGGCCATGACAGCCACGGAATTTCAGGACGGTGATGCGCTGATGCTCATCGACCTGCAGAACGATTTCTGTCCGGGTGGCGCGTTGCCCATCGAGGGCGGTGACGAGGTGGTGGAGGCCGTGAACCCATGGATCGCAGGGGCGCAGGAGGCCGGCATTCCCGTGTTCGCATCGCGGGACTGGCATCCGGAGGGGCACATCAGCTTCGAGGCGCAGGGGGGCGAATGGCCGCCCCACTGTGTGCAGGACACGGAGGGCGCCGCCTTTCATCCGCAACTGCGATTGCCCGGGGATACGGTCAAGGTAACGAAGGGCGTGCGCTTCGATCAGGATCAGAACTCCGCCTTCGACCAGACCGGACTCGGCGATGAGCTGCGTCGCCGCGGCGTCTCGCGCATCTGGTTGGCGGGGCTGGCCGAGGACGTCTGTGTGGAGGCCACCGCGCTGGACGCAAGGCAGGAGGGCTTCGAGGTGATGCTGTTCGCGGAGGGGACACGCCCGGTCACCGCGGAAGGCGGGCGCAAGGCGCTCGAGCGGATGCGCCAGGCGGGGGTCGAGGTGGTGAATGGTGGCTGACGCCGCCACGATGCCGGTGCGCCTCATCGGCCTGGGCGAGGTCGTGGAGGCCTGCGATCGCGTGGCGCGGGCCCTGCTCGATGCGGATGTGGAAGTGGACACCGTGGTGGCGATTGCGCGGGGCGGCTTCATGCCCGCTCGGTTTCTCTGCGACTTTCTGGATATCTCGCGACTGCTGAGCATCCAGATCGGCCATTATGAGGCGGGTGCCCAGTCGGCCGGCGAGGCAACGGTGGAGCACCCGCTCGGTGGGGACGTGTCGGGACGGCGGGTGCTGCTGGTGGACGACGTCAACGACAGCGGCGACACGCTGCAGGCGGCGCTCGCGTACCTGCGCGACCAGTCGCCCGCCGGGCTGCACAGCGCCGTGCTGCACGAAAAGTCCAATACGCGCTGTCGCGCCGACTTCAAGGCCGAGGTCATGCGGGAGTGGCGCTGGGTGCTCTATCCCTGGGCCGTGGTGGAGGACGCCGGACAGTTCATCCGGGACATGGACCCGGTTCCGGACACGCGGCAGGCCATCCACGACGCACTGCGTGAGCGCCACGAGTTGGTGCTGGACCCGAGTCAGCTCGACCGGGTGCTTCGCTACAACCGTCTGGCAGTGGATGACTCCTTGGCTGCCACGGATCCCGATCCGCCCCGGCAGCGGCAGACCGACGCGAATCGCTGAGGGGAGCGCTGACTGATCGGCGGTTCCCTGCGGATCAGGGAAGTGCCGCCAGAATCGACCACCGCAGCTGCGAAATCCGGAACACCCACCCTGTCAGCGCAGTGCCCCAACGGTGCCAGCCATCACCCCGGGTCAACGGCCCCGGTGTTCCCGGCGGCACCGCCGGCGGCATTCGTCATATACTGTGCGGAAAACACGAATCTCAGGGGGCAGGCATGACGGAAAAGCCGATCGACAAGGCCGGGCCGGAGCACGACACGGCACCGGCATCGGTCGAGGAATTGCTGCAGGAACGTGCGCAGCTTCGGAAGTCTTTCGCCGATCTGAAGCGCAAGACGCGCAGCGCGGTCGCGCGGCGCCGGAAGGAGCAGGCGCTCAAGCCCTATCAGGCGGAGCTCATCCGTATGCAGAAGCAGCTGGAAGAGACCCAGCAGCGGATGATCATCCTGTTCGAAGGTCGCGATGCGGCGGGCAAGGGCGGCACCATCCGGCGCATCACGCGCTACATGAACGAGAAGCACTACCGGGTCGTGGCACTCGGCAAGCCTACCGAGCATCAGCGGTCGCAGTGGTTCTTTCAACGCTACGTGGAGCAGTTCCCGCACGGTGGGCAACAGATGCTGTTCGACCGCAGCTGGTACAACCGCGCGATGGTCGAGCCGGTCTTCGGGTTCTGTACCGACGAGGAGTACGAGAACTTCATGCACGGCGTGGTCGGCTTCGAGAAGGACCTCGTGCGCCAGGGCACGATCCTGATCAAGCTCTACTTCAGCGTGACCAGGGATGAGCAGGCCCGGCGTTTCGAGCGGCGCAAGACCGATCCGCTGCGCCAGTGGAAGCTCTCCGAGATCGATGTGCAGGCCCAGGACCGCTGGGACGATTTCACGCACCAGAAGTACGAGATGCTGCGCCAGACGCACACCTCGTGGGCGCCGTGGACCATCATCCGCTCCAACGACAAGGCCAGGGCCCGGCTGAATGCGATCAAGGTAATCCTGAATTCGGTCCCCTATCAGCGCCTGGACCCGCAGCTCGATTTCGTGCCGGATCCGGAGGTGGTCGTGTCCGGGGCGCGCGAACTGGAGATCATGAACGCGCAGATGCTCCGCGAGGGGCGTTTCACCGTCTGACATCTCGAGGCCGGGGCGCTCGTGTGCGCGCCCCGGGTCTTCGGACGACCCAGTGATCCCCGTTCCAATGGCCCCCGGTCCACCCCTCGTGACATGGATCAATACCCACCTCTAGGGCCTGCTCCTAGTATGGGGCGGTCGGGTTGCCTGTGGCCGGCCCGTCATCCGTGACTCCTTCCCCAGACGAAAGGTGGGTTGATGGGCATTCCGAGTGATCTTGCGGTTGGTGCGACGTTGACGAAACGCCGCAGCGGCAGGTTCTGGCCGGCACGGCTGGACTCCCTGCAAAGTGCATCAGGCCTGTTTCTGGCCCTGTTTCTGTGGGTGCACCTGTTCGCCGAGGCATCGATCCTGCTGGGCAAGGACGCGATGTACCGGGTGACGATGTTCTTCGAGGGCTATTACATCTTCGGAACGCCCTATCCGATCATCATCACGCTGTTCTCCCTGTTCATTCTGGCCATCGTGGTGCTGCACGCCGTGCTCGCGGTGCGCAAGATCCCGGTCAGTTACCGCCAGTACCGGGCCTACCGTGACCACCAGAAGCTGATGAACCACGAGGACACGAGTCTCTGGTGGGTGCAGGTCTACACGGGCTTCGCGCTGTTCTTCCTGGTCTCGGTGCACCTGTACACGATGATCTCGCAGCCCGCGAACATCGGTCCGTATGCCTCATCCGACCGCGTGGTCAGCGAGTGGATGTGGCCGTTGTACGTGCTGCTGCTGGTGACCGCGGTGATCCACGCGGCGGTGGGCTCCTATCGGGTGGGCATCAAGTGGGGCTGGCTCCCGGCGCGCGACCCGGCGGTCGGGCGGCAGCGGCTGAAGTGGCTGATGCGCGGCTTCATCGTGTTCTTCCTGCTGCTGGGCTTCACCTCGCTCGGGGCCTACATGAAGATCGGAATCGAACATCGGGACCAGGTCGGAGAGCGCTACGTACCCACCTGGCTGCAGGAATCGTCACCCCCTGCCGGACGCCCGGAGGTGACGCCATGAAGATCGTCTATACCGACGTGCTGGTGATCGGAGGCGGGCTCGCGGGACTGCGCGCGGCCGTCGGCGTTAAACGCCGCGGACTCGATGCGCTGATCCTGAGTCTGGTTCCCGCGAAGCGGTCGCACTCGGTCGCGGCCCAGGGCGGGATGCAGGCCAGTCTTGGCAATACCGCGATGGGGGCGGGCGACAACGAGGACGTACACTTCGAGGATACGGTGCGGGGCAGCGACTGGGGCGCGGACCAGCGCGTGGTGCGCATGTTCGTGAATACCGCGCCGAAGGCAGTCCGCGAGCTCGCGGCCTGGGGCGTGCCCTGGAGCCGCGTGGCGCGGGGCGACCGCGAGTCCGTGGTGAATGCGCAGAAGATCACCATCACCGAGAACGACGAGGCCCACGGACTGATCACCGCGCGGGACTTCGGCGGCACCAAGAAGTGGCGCACCTGCTACACCTCGGACGGGACCGGGCACACCATGCTCTATGCCCTCGGCGACCAGACCATCGCCCACGGGATACCGGTGCTGGAGCGGCAGGAGGCGCTGGCCCTGATTCACGATGGCGGGCGCTGCCACGGGGCGGTGGTGCGCGACCTGATCACGGGCGAGCTCACGGCCTACCTGGCCCGGGCCACGACGATTGCGACCGGGGGCTATGGCCGCATCTACAAGGTCTCCACCAACGCGATCATCTGTGAGGGGACCGGGATCGCGCTGGCGCTGGAGACCGGGATCGCCCCGCTGGGCAACATGGAGGCCGTGCAGTTTCACCCGACCGCGATCATCACCGCGGGCATTCTGACCACCGAGGGCTGCCGGGGCGACGGTGGCGTGCTGCGCGACGTGGACGGCCACCGCTTCATGCCCGACTACGAGCCGGAGAAGAAGGAACTCGCGTCGCGCGACGTGGTGTCGCGGCGGATGACCGAACACATGCGCAAGGGGAAGGGCGTGCCCTCGCGTTACGGCGATCACCTGTGGCTGGACATCACCGGGCTGGGCCGCGCGCACATCGAGAAGAACCTGCGCGAGGTGAAGGATATCTGCGAGTACTTCCTGGGCATCGACCCGGTGACCGAATGGATTCCGGTACGGCCAACCCAGCACTACTCGATGGGTGGCATCCGGACCGATCACACCGGCCAGAGTCCAGCCCTGAAGGGCCTGTTCTCCTGCGGCGAGGCCGCCTGCTGGGACCTGCACGGCTTCAACCGCCTGGGCGGCAATTCCGTGGCCGAGACCGTGGTGGCGGGGATGCTCGTCGCCGAATACATCGCGGACTTCTGCGAGTCGGAGGCGGGGGAGGTCAGCGTGCGCTCGGATCTGGTGCGCAGCTTCGTCGAGCGCGAACAACAGCGGCTGGACGAACTGCTTGGTCGCGCCGAAGGAGAGAACGCCACCGAGCTCCGCGACCGGATGGAGACCGTGATGATGGACAAGGTCGGCATCTTCCGCACGGGTGAGGAACTGGAAAGCGCGGTTGACGAGTTGCGGGAGCTCCTGCTGCGCAGCCGCAACATTGCGGTCCGGACCCGCGCGCCAGGGGCCAACCCGGAACTCGTCACCGCCTACCGCGTGCAGAAGATGCTGAAGATCGCGCTGTGCGTCGCGCAGGGGGCGCTGTTGCGGACCGAGAGCCGCGGTGCCCACTTCCGCGAGGACTTCCCGCAGCGCAACGATCGCGACTGGCTGAATCGAACGCTCGCGACCTGGCCGGACGAGGCCGACGACCTGCCGTCCATCGACTACGAGGACATCGACGTGAACGCGATGGAGCTGCCCCCCGGGTTTCGCGGCTACGGCGCGCGCAACCACGTCGACCATCCGGACACGGAGGGCCGGGTGGCCGAGGTCGAGCGCATCGTCGGCGGGGAGGATGCGGGGGATCGCTTCCGGCGCCAGGAGGCCCTGATGGAATACGAGTCCCTGCTGCCGGAGAAGTACCAGGGTCCTAACGAACGTCTGACGGAGAGGCTGCCATGACCGGCGACAAGGACGCGAAGACCACCGGAGGGGACGCGGCGGCCCGTCGCCTCCGGATCAGTGTGCTGCGTTACAACCCGCAGGACCCGGAGAGCCGGCCGCATTTGCAGACCTTCGAGGTTGACGAGGCGCCGAGCATGACCCTGTTCGTCGCGCTGAATGACATCCGCGACCACCAGGACCCGTCGCTGCAGTTCGACTTCGTCTGCCGCGCGGGCATCTGCGGCAGCTGCGCCATGCTGATCAACGGGCGTCCGGGCCTGGCCTGCCGCACGCTGACCAGCAGCCTCGGCGAACGCATCACGCTGGCACCGTTGCCCTTCTTCGAACTGATCGGCGATCTGTCGGTGAACACCGGCAAGTGGATGCGGGGCATGAGCGAGCGGCTCGAGGCCTGGATCCACGACTCCGGCGAGGTGGACATCGCACGGCTCGAAGAACGGATGGAGCCGGAACTCGCCGAGCAGATCTACGAACTGGAACGCTGCATCGAATGCGGCTGCTGTCTCGCGGCCTGCGGCACCGCGCGCATGCGGGAGGACTTCGTCGGCGCGGTCGGATTGAACAAGGTCGCGCGGTTGCGGCTGGATCCGCGCGACCAGCGGTCCGATGCGCACTACTACGATCTGATCGGCGACGACAACGGTGTCTTCGGTTGCATGACCCTGCTCGGCTGCCAGGACGTCTGTCCGAAGAATCTGGATCTGCAGACCCAGATCGCCTACATGCGGCGGAAGATGCTTCGCGCGGCGCTGCTGCCGGCGAGCTGATCCGGATCCTCCCCGGCCCGAAAGTCGCGGGTGAGGGCCGGGTCCGACGCTGCACCCCCACCCCAACCGTTACTCCGGGCATCCTGCCCTCTGCCCTTCGGGCCCGCCTTCGGCGGTTCGAAATCCGCTCCCGGCGGATTTGTCCCCGCTAGCGGGGGAGGGAGAGTCTTATCGGCGGAGCTGGCGGCTGGTCATGACGGTTAGCGTGAAAGAATATGGCGTGCGCCTCGGGAACCGGTAGGGCGGAAGAGCGTAGCGTCATCCGCCGTGCGGCGATCGCAATGCCCTGGAGCACGCGGCTACCCTGGCGC
>RECA01000101.1 GCA_007692435.1 Thioalkalivibrio sp. | reverse complement strand
GCGATTGAAAGCGGGAGCAAGCTCCCGCACTCCATGGCTAACGGGGCACAGGAGACGGCCGACCGTGTTCTTTCGCGCTAAAGTCCAGGGGCTGTGCGCGGAGCGCCTTGATCGTTGGCCAGGTTACGAGCGATGAAACATCACAGAAGATCGATCCTTGACGCGCGGGGGCGCCCGTGAGCCAGGCGGCCAGCGTGCTGGTGCTGCTGATCGGCGTGCTGCTGTTCCTGTCGCCGGTGGTCGTGTGGATCGCGGCGATCGCGCCCGCGTGGTGGTGGCCCTTCGCGGCCTGGGCGGTGTTCGTGGGCCTGATCGCCCTGACGATGATCGGACGCCGTGACCCTTAGCCTCGGACTCGTTTACGCGGTCGGGGTGGTCTACCTCGCACTGCTGTTCGGCATCGCCTTCGCCGCCGAGCGCTCCCGCCTGGTCGGGGGCATGGCCGGCAACGCCTGGGTGTACACGCTGTCGCTGGGCGTCTACGCCACCTCCTGGACCTTCTACGGCAACCTCGGTTTCCTGGAGACCCACGGCTATCTCTACCTGACGATCTACCTCGGCGTCACGCTGGCCTTCGCGGCCACGCCCTTCCTGCTGCGCCCGATGCTGGCACTGGCGCGCGAGCATCAGCTGACCTCGCTGGCCGACCTGTTCGCCTTCCGCTATCGCAGCCGGCTCACCGGGCCGACGGTCGCGTTGTTCATGCTGGCCGGCGTCCTTCCCTACATCGCGCTGCAGATCAAGGCGGTCGCCGAGTCGGCGGCGGTCCTGACCGCGGACACGCCGCCGCACCTGCTGGCACTCAGTTTTACCGCGACCATCGCGCTGTTCGCGATCCTCTTCGGGGCGCGGCACATCTCGCCGCGGGAGAAACACTCCGGGCTGGTGGTGGCGATCGCCTTCGAGTCGCTGGTGAAGCTGGTCGCGCTGCTGGTCATCGCCGGCATCGCCCTGTTCGCGGTCTTCGGTGGCCTGCGGGGACTGGACGCGTGGCTGGAGTCGCATCCCGAGGCGGTCACCGCGCTGTACCAGCCGGTGCTCGAGGGTGGCTGGACCAGCCTGATGGTGCTGGCCTTCGCCGCCGCCTTCCTGCTGCCGCGGCAGTTTCACATGCTGTTCACGGAGAACATCAACCCCGAGGCACTGAACCGCGCCGCGTGGGCCTTTCCGCTGTTCCTGCTGCTGCTGAACCTGCCGATGCCGCTGCTCTACTGGGCCGGCCAGGCGGCCGACCTCACCCAGCAGACCAACTACTACGCCCTGGGGCTGGCCGCCTGGCTCGAGTCTCCAACGCTGGCACTGCTGATCTTCATCGGCGGGCTGTCCGCGGCAAGCGCGATGATGATCGTCACCACGCTCGCCCTGGCCAACATGGGCATGAACTACCTCTCTCCGCCGGCCAGTCTGCGGGAGCGCCAGGGCATGCCGGCGAACCTGTACCGCAACCTGCTGTGGGGGCGGCGCATCTGGATCGTGCTGATCATCGCCCTGGGCTACGGCTTCTACGGCCTGCTGCAGGTGATCGAGGGGCTGGCACAGCTCGGCCTGATCTCCTTCGCCGCCGTCGCCCAGTTCCTGCCCGGCCTCTTCGGGCTGCTGCTGTGGCCGCGGGCGACCCGCATCGGCTTCCTGCTCGGACTTGCCGCGGGCATCACCGGCTGGTTCTTCAGCCTGGTCACGCCCCTGCTGGGCAATGCCGGCATCTGGCCGCAGGCGCCGCGCCTGCAGGAGCTGGTCGCCGGTGGCGGCCTCGACACCTGGACCTTTGCGCTCACGGTCAGCCTGGGGGCCAATACCGTGCTGTTCATCCTCGGCTCGCTGCTGTCCCGGCCCAACGAGCAGGAGGTCGAGGCCGGCCGGCTCTGCTGCCCGCGCGAGCCGATCTACACCACCATCGACCTGCCGCTGGCGCGCGACGTGCCCGAGATGGAGGCGGAGCTGGCGGCCACGCTCGGCAGCATGCCCGCCCGGCACGAGGTGCAGCGGGCGCTGGATGATCTCGGCCTGCCGCGGCACACGCGGTCGCGCCGGGATCTGCGGCGGCTGCGCGAGCGCATCGAGCGGAACCTCTCCGGCCTGCTCGGCCCGGTGCTGGCCCGGATGATCGTGGATCAGCACCTGCGCCTGGATGCCGCCGGCCGTTCGAGCCTTGGCGAGAGCCTGCGCCGGATCGAACAGCAGCTCGAGGATGCCCGCCTGCCCCTTACCGGGCTCGCGGCCGAGCTCGATGCGCTGCGTCGGTTCCACCGCAAGATCCTGCACGAACTGCCGCTGGGTGTGTGCAGCCTGACCCCCGGCGGCGAGATCACCGGCTGGAATCAGGCGCTGACCGAACTCACGGGTATCCGGTCGGATGCCGCGGTCGGCCAGCTCGTCGAGCGGCTGGAGCGGCCCTGGGGCGGACTGCTGCAGGCCTTCCTCGACAGCCAGGACCGCCAGCTCTACAAGCTGAACCTGGAGACCCGCCACGGCCCGCGGCGGCTGAACCTGCACAAGTCCACGGTGGCGGTCACCGCGGGGCACCGGGAGGGCTACGTGATCCTGATCGAGGACGTCACCGCCCGGGTGCAGCTGGAGAACGAGGTGGCCCACGGCGACCGGCTCGCGTCCATCGGGCGCTTCGCGGCGGGTGTCGCGCACGAGATCGGCAACCCGCTGGCGGGCATCGCCTCGCTCGCACAGACCCTGCCGCTGGAGGACGACCCCGGAGAGATCCGCGACATCGCCGATGACATCGTTGCCCAGACCCGGCGCATCAATGCCATCGTGCAGTCGCTGGTCGCCTTCGCCCACTCGGACACGCCGCCGCGCAACCGCTTCGAGCCGGTCGAGCTCGACGACCTGGTGGACGAGGCGATCCGCCTGACCCGCCTCGCCGGGCGCAAGGACATCCGCTACGAGCTGAGCGGACTGGAGGGAGAGACGCTGCTGGGTGCGCGGCCGAAGCTGCTGCAGGTCTTCATCAACCTGCTGACCAACGCGGAGCAGGCCTCGCCGCCCGGCGCGGCGATCCACATCCAGGCACGCCGGACGGGCGGTCGGGTGCGCATCGTCATCCACGATGCGGGACCGGGGATTGCCGCATCCACGCTGGACCGGCTGTTCGAACCCTTCTTCACGACCAAGCCCGCCGGCCAGGGCACCGGACTCGGACTGCCGGTCGCCTACAGCATCGTGCAGGATCATGGTGGTAGCCTAGTCGCCATGAACGCCACCGAGGGCGGTGCCCAGTTCATCCTGACCCTACCGACCGGCAGACCGACATGACACGAATCCTTCTGGTCGATGACGAAGCGGCGATCCGGCGCGCCGTGCGCCGGTTCCTGGAGCACCAGGGCTTCGAGGTCGCCCTGGCCGAGGACCTCTCCGGCGCGCGCGAACAGGCGGAACGCACCGGCTTCGATCTGCTGCTGGCCGACCTGCGCCTGCCCGACGGCGAAGGCACCGCCCTGATCGGCGAATACCCGCGGCTGCCGACCGTGATCATGACCAGCTATGCCTCGGTCGCTTCGGCCGTGGAGGCGATGAAGTCCGGGGCGATCGACTACATCGCCAAGCCCTTCGATCACGACGCGCTGTTGCTGACCCTGCGCGCCGCGCTGCGCAGCAGTGCCCACCACCGGCGTCCGCACGCGCCCGGAACGCCTGCCGCGCAGGAGCAGGGGCTCATCGGCGAGTCTCCGGCGATCGCCACGCTGCGCCAGCAGATGCGCAAGGTCGCCGCCGCCGACTCGACGGTGCTGATCCGGGGCGAATCGGGTACCGGCAAGGAGGTCGCGGCCTGCGCGATCCACGCCCTGAGCCCACGCGCCGGCCAGCCCTTCGTTCCGGTCAACTGCGCGTCGATCCCGGAGGGGCTGGTCGAGGCGGAGCTCTTCGGACACGCCCAGGGGGCGTACACCGGTGCGGTCAAGGCCCGCACCGGCCTGATCGAATCGGCCGACGGCGGCGTGCTGTTTCTCGACGAGATCGGGGAACTGGCCCCGGCGGCCCAGGCCCGGCTGCTGCGCGTGCTGCAGGAGGGCGAGATCCGGCCAGTGGGCGCCAACCAGGCCAGACGGGTCGATGTGCGGCTGCTGGCGGCGACCCACCGGGACCTCGAGGCGATGATCGATACCGGCGCATTCCGCGCGGACCTCTACTACCGTCTGCGGGTGCTCGAACTGCGCATTCCGCCATTGCGGGAACGCCTGGACGACCTGGACGGCCTGGTCAGTCATTTCCTCGCGGAACTGGAACAGCGCTTCGGCGCCCCGGGGCTGACGCTGGACGAGGAGACACGCCGGCGCATGCATGCCTACGACTGGCCGGGGAACGTCCGCGAACTGAAGAACGCGCTGGAGCGCGCGGTGGTGCTGTCCGAGGACAACAGCATCGACTGGGAGAACCTCGGGCTTGTCCCCGCGGCGCCCGAGGCCCGCTCCCGCTCCGCGACCCTGACCGAGTATTTCCGGCGCTTCGTGATCGAGAACCAGCACCGCATGAACGAGACGGAGCTCGCGCGCGCGCTCGGCATCAGCCGCAAGACCCTGTGGGAGCGCCGCCAGCGCGAGAACCTGCCGCGGACCTGAGGGCCGGGGCGGCAGGGGCCGCCCGATGCCGCGGCGTTACCTTGCGTAACACCCGCTGTTACCTGATGTAACAGCCGGCCGGGCGCGATCGTATCCGCCCGGCGGCAAGTCCTTGTACGCGCGGGGTCGCGGATCGTGGCTTGATTTTTGCTCGACGGTCGGCACGATGCCATGACCCTCCGGAAGCCAATGGCCGACGCGCTCGACACGACCCGGGAATTCCTGAACACGCACGCTCCGTTCGACCAGATCGAAGCGGACGCGCTGGAGTTCCTGCTGCCCCGGCTGGAGACGCGGTTCTACGCCAGCGGTGAACGCATCACCGATCCGGACAGCGGGCCCGCGCAGCGCTTCTTCATCATCCGCCAGGGTCGCGTCCGCGGGGAGACCCCCAGCGAGGACGAGCAGATCTCCGGCAAGGCCTGGGAACTAGTCCCCGGAGAGTCCTTCCCGATCGGCGCACTGCTGGGTCGGCGTCCGGTGCACACGGTGCATCGCGCGCTCGAGGACACCATCTGTCTCGAACTGTCGGTCGAGGACTTCGACCGCCTGCGGGCCCGGTCGCAGATCTTCAGCGATTTCTGCTCCCGACGCCTGGCGAGCCTGCTGGAGCGCGTGCACCAGGGACTGCTGACGCGCAACCTCGGCGCCGGCAGCGGCAGCGGCCAGCTGAACACCCCGCTGGGGGCCCGCATCGCGCGCGACCCGGTCACCTGTGCGGCGGACGCGTCGCTGCGCGAGGCGCTGACCGCAATGCGCGACGCGCGGGTCGGCTCCATCGTCGCGGTCGACGAAGACCGCCGGCCGGTCGGCATCTTCACGATGACCGATCTCCTCGGCCGCGTCGCGCTGGAGGAGCTGCCTCTCGATACCGCGCTGCGCCGGGTGATGACCCCGGACCCCATTGCATTGCCGGACTCGGCCCCGGGCTTCGAGGGCATCGAGACCATGGCCGAACACGGGATGAAGCACATCTGCGTGGTCTCCGACGGGCGCCTGGTCGGGGTGCTGGGTGAGCGCGACCTGCTCACCTCGCATCCGCTGACCCTGGACCGGCTGGTCCGGGGCATCCTGCGCGCGGACACCGTCGCCACGATCGCCAGCCACCTGCGCGAGGTGCCGCGGCTGATCGGCGCGGTGATCAGCCAGGGGGCCGAGGCGGACCAGATCCTCCGCCTGATCACCCGCATCAACGACCACGCCACCCGGCGCGTGCTGGCGCTGATCCGGCAGGAACACGACATCGACGGCATCGAGTTCACCTGGCTGGCCTTCGGGTCGCAGGCCCGGGAAGAGCAGGCGCTGAAGACGGACCAGGACAACGGCATCCTCTTCCGCTGCGACAAGGGACAGGAAGACACGGTGCGCGAACGCCTCCTCCCCTACGCGCAGGCGGTGAACCGCGCCCTGGACGAGTGCGGCTTCGAGCTCTGCCCCGGGGACATCATGGCGGGCAACCCGGATTGCTGTCTCAGCGGCCCGGAGTGGGAGCGGCGCTTCGGGCGCTGGATCGACCAGGGGACGCCGGAACACCTGCTGAAGAGCTCGATCTTCTTCGACCTGCGCGCGATCGACGGCGACCGGGATCCGGTGGAGGCCCTGCGCTCGGAGATGCTGCGCAGGACCGCATTCAACAGCCGCTTCCGGCGCCAGATGGCGGCCAACCAGATGAGCTTCCGCCCGCCGCTGGGGCTGTTCGGCGAGATCCGCAGCGGCGCCAACGGCATCAACATCAAGCTGCAGGGCCTGACGCCCTTCGTGGACGGGGCCCGGGTGATCGCGCTGGCCGCGGAACTGCCCGCCACACGCACCCACGACCGCCTGGACCAGGCGGTCTCGGCGGAGGTGATGCGCGAGAACGATGTCCGCGACTATCACGCCGCGCTGCGCTACCTGCAGATGCTGCGGCTGCGCACCCAGCAGCAGGCGCTGGACGCGAACCGTGAAGACAGCAACCAAATCCGACCGGAGGAGCTCGGCACCCTGGAGGCCAGGGTGCTGAAGGAGGCCTTCCGGCAGGCCCGCAAGCTGCAGGGTCAGCTTGCGGTTCAGTACCAGCTCTGACCGCGTGTCGGAGGAAAACTTCAAAACCAACACCACGGAGACATTCCCATGACACTAGAGGAAAGCAGAGCCGCCTACTGGAAGGCCAATCTGCGGCTGCTCGCGGTACTTCTGACGATCTGGTTCGTCGTGTCCTTCGGGCTCGGCATCCTGCTCGCCCAGCCGCTGAACACCTTCAGCATCGGAGGTTACCCCCTGGGCTTCTGGTTCGCCCAGCAGGGTTCGATGTACACCTTCATCGTGCTGATCTTCTTCTACGCCTGGCGCATGAACGCCCTGGACCGCAAGTTCGACGTACACGAGGAATAACAACGCCATGGACCTTCAAACACTGAGTTTTCTGGTCGTTGGTGCGACCTTCGTGCTCTACATCGGGATCGCGATCTGGGCACGGGCCGGCAGCACCAGCGAGTTCTACGTCGCCGGCAAGGGCGTCAACCCGATCCTGAACGGCATGGCCACCGCGGCCGACTGGATGTCCGCAGCCAGCTTCATCTCGATGGCGGGCCTGATCGCCTTCCTCGGCTTCACCGGGGGCGCCTATCTGATGGGCTGGACCGGCGGCTACGTGCTGATGGCCCTGCTGCTTGCGCCCTATCTGCGCAAATTCGGGAAGTTCACCGTGCCCGAGTTCATCGGTGACCGCTTCTACTCGAAGACCGCGCGCATCGTCGCGGTGATCAGCCTGCTCGTGATCTCGATCACCTACGTGATCGGGCAGATGCGCGGGGTCGGGATCGCGTTCTCGAACATCCTCGAGATGGACCTCGCCATCGGCCTGCTCTCGGGCATGGTGGTGGTGTTCATCTATGCGGTGTTCGGCGGGATGAAGGGCATCACCTACACGCAGATCGCGCAGTACGTGATCATGATCTTCGCCTACACCGTGCCCGCGGTCTTCATCTCGCTGACGCTGACCGGTCACGCCTTCCCGCAGATCGGCCTGGGCTCGACGCTGATCGGCGAGGACACCCAGCTGCTGCAGGCACTGGACCAGACGCTGATGGATCTGGGCTTCGCGGCCTACACCTCCGTCACCGGCATGTCCCTGCTGAACATGTTCCTGCTGACACTGGCGCTGATGATCGGCACCGCGGGCCTTCCGCACGTGATCATCCGGTTCTTCACCGTGCCGCGCGTGCGTGACGCCCGCAAGTCCGCCGGCTTCGCACTGCTCTTCATCGGCATCCTGTACACCACCGCACCCGCCGTGGGCGCGATGGCCATGTACAACTTCATCAACACCGTGCAGCCGGGCCCGGTCGGCGATCCCCAGGGCAACGTGGTGATCGAGGAACGTCCGGACTGGATGCTGCGCTGGGAGCGCACCGGCCTGCTCGAGTGGGAGGACAAGAACGAGGACGGCCGGCTCCAGTACTACAACGACGCCGATGAGGAATTCGCGGAGATGGCCCGCGAGGAGTGGGGCTGGGAAGGCAACGAGTTCACCACGATCGACCGCGACATCATGGTGCTCGCCAACCCGCAGATCGCCGGCCTGCCAAACTGGGTGATCGCGCTGGTCGCGGCGGGAGGTATCGCGGCCGCGTTGTCGACCGCGGCCGGCCTGTTGCTCGCGATATCGTCCTCGATATCCCATGACCTGATGAAGGGGGTGCTGACGCCCGGGATATCGGAGCGGTCCGAACTGCTCTCGGGACGGATCGCGATGGCGGCAGCCATCCTGCTGGCCGGATATCTAGGACTGAATCCACCCGGGTTCGCGGCCGAGGTGGTCGCACTGGCCTTCGGTCTGGCGGCGGCCAGCCTGTTCCCGGTGCTGATGATGGGCATCTTCGTGAAGAAGATGAACCGGGAAGGGGCGATCGCCGGCATGCTGGCGGGCCTTGGGAGCACCCTGCTCTACATCTTCCTGTTCAAGGGGTGGTTCTTCCTGCCGGGCACCAACATGTTCCCGGATACGGCCGAGTACTGGCTGCTGGGCATCAACCCGACCGGCTTCGGCGTGATCGGCGCGATCCTGAACTTCATCGCGGCATTCCTGGTGATGAAGATCACGAAGGAGCCGCCGGAGCACATCCAGCACCTGGTCGAGGACGTGCGGGTACCGCGCGTGGGTACCAGCTGAGGTAAAAGGGTCGCGCCGAGCGCGATCACAAGCCCCTCTCCCGCGCTTGCGGGCGGGGGGTGGGGAGACCGAACGATCGCGGCAACCCGTGACCGCTCCGATCTCCCGAGGAGGCGCGTATCGCGATGGTGATCACGCCCCGCCTCATTCGGGCCCGCCGCAAGGCGGGCCTTTTCTTTGCGGGACGGCACCGCTGGCCCGCGCGGGATCTCGCGTTAAGGAACTGTTTTTCAAATCGTTTTTGGTGCAGTGCAGCGTTGCCTTGAGGCTCCATGTGGGGTATGCATGGAGGATGGACGCCGAACTTCAGGAAATCCGCGACTTCCTGCTCACGAGCCCCGATTACGCGGTGCTTCCCGAGCCGGTCCTGGACCGTTTGCCGAAACTGCTGAACGTCCGGTACCTGCGCCGCGGCACGCCCTTCCCGCCGGAGGAGTCGGCGGCCGATGACCTGTGGCTGGTCCGCGCCGGCGCCGTGGACCTGCGCGATTCCCAGGACGAACTGCTGGACAAGCTCGGGGAGGGCGACATCTTCGCCGTGCCCGAGGACGCGGACCCGCTGAACCCGGTCTCGGGCCGGGTGGTCGAGGATGCCCTGTTCTACCTGCTGCCGGGGCCAGACGCACGGGAACTGCGCCAGCAGCATCCCGGGTTCGCGGAACGCTTCGAACGGGCCAGCCGGCGGCCCGCGGAACAGGCGCGCGCCGCGCTGGGGGCCGGTGGCAACCGCGGCCAAGGGGTGCTCACCGTATCGGTGGGCGAACTGGTCACGCGCCCGCCGATCACCATCACCCCCGAGTCGACGATCCGGGATGCCGCCGAGCGCATGACGGAGCAGGAGGTGTCCGCGCTGATCGTGATGTCCGGCGACGCGCTGGCGGGCATCGTCACCGATCACGACCTGCGCAAGCGCTGCCTGGCCGCGGGCCGATCGCGGCAGGAGCCGGTCGGCAACATCATGAGCAGCCGTCTGCAGACGGTCACGCGCGAGACACCCGCCTTCGAGGCGCTGCTGATGATGTCCCGCCAGGACATCCACCACCTCCCGGTGATGTCCGGCCAGCAGCCCGTGGGACTGATCTCGACCACCGACCTGATCCGTCACCAGGGCACCAATGCGGTGTACCTGGTTCGCGACATCCGTCGCTGCGAGTCCGTTGAAGCGCTGAGCCAGGTGGCCCGGTCGCTGCCGGAACTGCAGATCCAGCTGGTCCAGTCCGGCGCCACCGCGTTTCACCTGGGCCAGGCGGTCACGGCGGTGATCGACGCCCTCACCCGGCGCCTGCTGAAGCTGGCCGAAACCCAGCTGGGACCGCCGCCGGTGCCCTATGCCTGGCTGGCCTGCGGCTCCCAGGGGCGCCGCGAGCAGTCGGTGCACACCGACCAGGACAACGCCCTGATCCACGCGGACTCGAAGGACGAGGAGGTCGACGCCTACTTCGCCCGACTGGCGGAATTCGTCACCGACGGGCTGGATGCGTGCGGACTGCCGCACTGCCCGGGCGATGTCACGCCAGCCAACGCCCACTGGCGGCGCAGCGTCAGCGGCTGGCGCAAGGAGTTCAGCCGGG
Organism: Thioalkalivibrio sp.; assembly: GCA_007692435.1. Classification (GTDB taxonomy): domain Bacteria; phylum Pseudomonadota; class Gammaproteobacteria; order Ectothiorhodospirales; family Ectothiorhodospiraceae; genus Thioalkalivibrio. Next base: position 23,283 of record RECA01000101.1, on the reverse strand, counting down.
TCACCTACACCCCGGACACGAAGCGGGCGATGCTGGCCGCCCACTATTTCGACCTTCGTGTCGTTCACGGCGACGCCGCGCTGTTCGACCCGTTGCGGTCCGAGGCGCTGACCATGGTCGGGGGACAACCCCCCTTCCTCGCCCAGATGGCCCGCAACGCGCTGCGGCGCTCGCCGCCGCTCGGCTTCTTCCGCCAGCTGGTGCTGGTGCCCTCGGGCGAGCAGGCGGACACCCTGGACGTGAAGAAGCAGGGCCTGCTGCTGATCTCCAGCCTGGCCCAGGTGTACGCCTTCCAGGGCGGGCTCACGGGGATGCACACCCTCGACCGACTGGCCGGCGCCGTCCACGCGGGCGTGATCACGCGGGACGCGGGCGAGAACCTGTGTGATGCCTACGAGACCCTGTTCACGCTGCGTGCGCGCCACCAGGTGGACCAGGTGAAGGCGGGCGAGGCTCCCGACAACCACATCCCGCCGAAGACGCTGTCGGCGCTGGAGCGCGCGCACCTGAAGGATGCCTTCGCGGTGATCGGAACGATGCAGAAGAACCTGCGCTCCCGACTGGCCGCCAAGGGCACGCTCTGATGCAGCCCCCCGGGCCCCTGCTGTTCTGCTGGCGCCGCCAGCGGCGCGCGGCAAAGGTTCCTGCGGGGCCGCTGCGCGACTACCTTGCCGGCAAGATCCCGGACCTGTCGAAGGACTGCCGCGAGACCCCGTTCCTCGCGGTGGATCTCGAGACGACCGGCCTGAACCCGGCGGAGGACCAGATCCTGTCCATCGGCTGGGTGGCGATGGACGGTCTGACCATCCGCCTCGACACGGCCGGCCAATGCTGGGTGCGACCGACCCGGGAGATCCCCGAGGCCAGCGCCGTGATCCACCAGATCACCGATGACCAGGCTGCGCGCGGCGGCAGCCTCAGCGAGGCGCTGGGGCGGTTTCTCGAGGTGCTCGAGGGCCGCGTGATGCTGGCCCACCATGCAACGGTCGAACTCGGCTTCCTCGACCGGGCCTGCCAGAGTGAATACGGGTTTGCCTGCATGATCCCGACCGTGGATACCCTGCGCCTGGCGCAGCAGGACATGGAGCGCCGCCAGGAGACCGTCCGGTCCGGCGGATTGCGGCTGAACGCGCTGCGCGAACGCTACAACCTCCCGCGCTACAAGGGTCACGACGCGCTCAACGACGCGCTGGCCGCGGCGGAACTCTTCGCCGCGCAGATCACGCACCGCGCCGAGGACAAACCCCTGCCGCTGCACCGCGTACTGCATCGCCCGGGGCCGCTCTGGTGACGTGGAGGGCGCCCGTGCACGTGCTATCCTCTGGTGGTTGGCGTCAGCGCTCTGGTGACGCCTCCTGCGCAGGCCCGGCGCGTTCCGTACAGCCATTTCCGGAAGGGGTCCCGCCTGCAGTCGAGGTCCCTGCCCGCGCGGCGGGGAACCGCACGAACCCGCCGGCGGCGGGGCCTTTGTGATCACAGCTCTACCGGTTGTACCGTCGCGCCACGGGGGAACGGGCGCCGCCGTACAGACACCGAAGAAATACGGGCACCGCGGTAGCGGACCCGATAAAACCAAGACCCGATAAAACCAAGATGCTAACCATGCTGGAGGCACCAGATGAGCGAAACCATCGAATCCGCGCTGCATGAAGAACGCCATTTTCCGCCACCGGAAGACTTCGTGGCCAAGGCGCGACTGAAGCCCGCGGATGCGGAGGCCCTGTACAAGAAGGCCGAGGAAGACTACGAGGGCTTCTGGTGCGACCTCGCACGCGAGAAGATCACCTGGAAGAAGGAATTCAGCGTCGGCCTCGACGACAGCCGCGCACCCCACTTTGCCTGGTTCACCGACGGGCTGGTCAACGTCTCCTACAACTGCATCGACCGCCATCTCGAGGAACGTGGCGACAAGCCCGCGATCATCTTCGAAGGCGAGGCCGGCGACACGCGCACCTACACCTACCGCGACCTCTACAACGAAGTGGGCAAGCTCGGGAACGCCCTGCGCTCCATGGGCGTGGAGAAGGGCGACCGGGTCGTGATCTACATGCCGATGATCGCCGAGGCGGTGATCGCGATGCAGGCCTGCGCACGCATCGGGGCGATCCACTCGGTGGTCTTCGGGGGCTTCTCGGCCGACGCGCTGCGCGACCGCATCGACAACTCCGGCGCGCGGCTGATGATCACCTCGGACGGCGGCACACGCGGCGGCCGGGTCGTGTCGCTGAAGAAGAACGCCGACAAGGCACTGGGGATCAGCGAGGGCTCGGTCGAGCGGATCGTCGTGCTCAAGCGTGCCGGCAACGATATCGACATGACGGAGGGCCGCGACGTCTGGTGGCACGACGCGGTGGCCGACCAGTCCAACGACTGCGAACCCGAGTGGGTGGAGGCCGAGCACCCGCTGTTCCTGCTCTACACCTCCGGCTCCACCGGCAAGCCCAAGGGCATCCAGCACTCCAGCGCGGGCTACCTGCTGAACGCGATCATCACCAACGAGTGGGTCTTCGACCTGCAGGACGATGACGTCTTCTGGTGCACCGCGGACGTCGGCTGGATCACCGGCCACACCTACGTCACCTACGGCCCGCTGTCCGTCGGCGCGACACAGATCGTCTACGAGGGCGTGCCCACGGTGCCCGACGCGGGCCGCTGGTGGAAGATGTGCCAGGCACACGGGGTCACCGTGTTCTACACCGCGCCCACCGCGATCCGCGCGCTGATGAAGGCCGGGGACGAGATCCCGGACGAGTACGACCTGTCGAAGCTGCGCCTGCTCGGGACCGTGGGCGAACCGATCAACCCCGAGGCATGGATGTGGTACTACGAAAAGATCGGGGCCTCCCGCTGCCCGGTGGTCGACACCTGGTGGCAGACCGAGACGGGGGCGAACATGATCGCGCCCCTTCCCGGCGTGACCACCCTGGTTCCCGGTTCCTGCACGCGCCCGCTCCCGGGGATCGCGGCCGACGTGGTGAACGAGGAGGGCGAGAGCCTCGGACCCGACCAGGGCGGCCTGCTGGTGATCAAGAAGCCCTGGCCGTCGATGCTGCGCACCGTGTGGCAGGACGACAACCGCTACAAGTCCACCTACTGGCCGAAGTTCGACGGCAAGTACTACCTTGCGGGGGACTCGGCACGGCGCGACTCGGAAGGCAACATCTGGATCATGGGCCGGATCGACGACGTGCTCAACGTCTCCGGTCACCGGCTGGGCACGATGGAGATCGAATCCGCCCTGGTGGCCCATGAGGCCGTCGCCGAGGCCGCGGTCGTCGGCCGTCCGCACGATGTGAAGGGCGAGTCCATCGTCGCCTTCGTGATCCTGAAGGGTGACCGGCCCACCGGCGACGCCGCGGAGCAGATGGTGAAGGAACTGCGGAACTGGGTCAGCGATCACATTGGTCCGATCGCAAAGCCCGACGATGTCCGCTTCGCCGACGGCCTGCCGAAGACGCGTTCCGGCAAGATCATGCGCCGCCTGCTGCGTTCCGTCGCCAAGGGCGAGGAGATCACCTCCGATATCTCCACCCTCGAAAACGAGAACGTGGTCGCCCAGCTGCAGGGCAAGGCCTGACCGACGCGCCCCGTCCCGCCGGCGGCGGGACGGGGCCCTGCGCCGGGTGACGACCGGCGGTCTGCCGGAAGGGCGAAACCCCCTGCATCGCGGGCCTCTACTCTGCCGGCCCGCCGTTCCTCTGCTACGTTCGTACTGGGCATCGCGAAGGCCCCGCCCCCCTTCCCTGCTGCGAGAGGTGAACACCATGTTCCTGACGAACCGGTTCCTGTACCGGGCCCTGCCGGCAAGCCTCCTGTTGGCGGCACTGCTACCCACGGCCGGCCAGGCCGACTCCCTGGAGGTCGGCATCACCGCCGAGATCGATCGCGTCGAGGTCCTGCACGACGGCGAGCCGGTGGTGATCAAACGAGACCAGGACACCTTCAATACCGTAACACCCGACTTCAGCATGACCTCGCGCCCCTGCCCGCCCTACTGCATCCAGCCGATGAGCGCGGGCCCGGGGATCGAGACCCTGGGCGAGATCGAGTTCCTCGAGTACCTCGAGCGTGCCGGCACGGACGACGGCATCCTGGTGATCGACTCGCGCGGCGCGGACGAGTACGCGCGCGGCACGATCCCCGGCGCGGTCAGTGTCCCGTGGGACGCGCTGCATTTCGCGTCCGGCGCGTCCCCGGAATCGGTGCAGGACCACCTCGAGGACTTCGGCGTGCTCTTCGACGGCGACTTCTACGACTTCAGCCAGGCAAAGACGCTGGTGCTGTTCTGCAACGGCCCGTGGTGCGGTCAATCGCCGACCAACATGCGCACCCTGACCAACCTCGGGTACCCGGCCGACCGCCTCAAGTGGTATCGGGGCGGCATGCAGCTGTGGCACCTGCTCGGGCTCACCGTGATCCGGCCGTGAGGATTCCCGCCCTGTAAGGGGTGCCCTCCGGGCGCAAAGGGTCGCGGGAGCGGCCTCTGGCCGCGATGGCTTCGGCCGGTTTGCGTTGACGCTGGCCGGTGCCCGGTCCTAGTATTCCGGGTCCGCATGGCCCCGGAATCCCCCCAGCGATGACCTACTGTGTTGCGATCAAGCTCGAAGAAGGCCTCGTGTTCGCGTCGGATTCCCGGACCAATGCCGGCGTGGACCAGGTCAGCACCTACAGCAAGATGCACACCTTCGAGACCCAGGGGGAACGCCTCTTCCTGGTGCTCACCGCGGGCAACCTGGCGACCACCCAGGCCATCGTCAATCGCCTGAAACGCGAGATGGAGGAAGGGGTCGAGGGCAGCTTCGCCGACGTCGGCCACATGTCGGAGGCCGCCGAATACCTCGGCCGGGTGAACCGGGAGGAGCAGGAGAAGCACTCCGAGGCACTGTCGAAGTCCGGTATCGCCGCGGAGGCCACGCTGATCGTCGGGGGACAGATCAGTGGCCAGGAGCCGGAGATCTACCGCGTCTACCCGCAGGGCAACTACATCACCACCAGTCCGCATACGCCCTTCCTGCAGATCGGCGAGAGCAAGTACGGCAAGCCCATCCTGGACCGCATCATCACGCCGGAGAGCGAACTGGGAGACGCCGCGCGCTGCGCGCTGGTGTCGATCGACTCCACCATCCGCTCCAACCTGACCGTCGGGCCTCCGATCGAGGTCTTCGTCTACGAGGCCGGCTCCTTCGCCTTCGAGCACTACCTCTGCCTGGAAGCGGACAACGACTACCTGCGCGCGCTCACCAACGCCTGGGACGAAAACATCCGCAAGGCCTTCCTGGAACTGCCCCGTTTCGACTGGGAGTCGACGCGCAACCCCAAGCGGCGCGGCACGCTGTTCCACACCCGGGCCCACCACAAGGTGCACAAGTCGTCGCGCTAACGGTCATGGCGCTGCGCCACCCCCGACAATGAAAGAAGCGTAGGGCGGAAGAGGGCGAAGCCCGTCATCCGCCATCCGGCGCCAGGGTAAACGCGTGCTCCAGGACATCGCGATCGCTGCATGGCGGATGACGCTACGCTCTTCCGCCCTACCGGTTCCGGAGGCGCACGCCGTGTTCTTTCACGTTAACTCTCATGGCGCGCCGCGGGCACCGGTCGCTCAGCCCTCTCCGATCGGCTGGACATCGACCGAGACCTGCAGGCCGTGACCGCGGCCGCCGCCACGGACCACCCCGCGGACCGGTGCGACATCACTGTAATCGCGTCCCCAGGCCAGCGTGATGTAGCGCTGGTCCGGCACGGCGTCGTTGGTCGGGTCGAATTCCAGCCAGCCGCGCGCCGGGTCGTAGACCGCGAACCAGGCGTGCGTGGCGTCGGCACCCACCAGCCGCTCGGCGCCGGCGGGCGGCCGCGTCTCCAGGTATCCGGACACATAGCGCGCCGGAATGCCGAGCGCACGGCTGCAGGCGACCGCGAGGTGGGCAAAGTCCTGGCAGACGCCCACCCGGCTCTCGATCACCCGGGACAGCGGCGTGCTCACCTCCGTCTGTCCGGGTCGGTAGGCGAACTCCCGGTGGATCAGGCGGGTGACCTGCCGGGCCACGGCCTCGATGCCCTGATCCGGCTCGGGGGCGAGACCGAGACGCTGCGGCAGCGCCGGCTGGATCGACAGCAGCGGCGACGCCTGGGTGTACCCGCGCGCATCCAGGGCCGCAGCGCTGGTGTCCTGACGCAGGTGCGCACGGGCCGCCGACAGGGACAGCCACGGCTCGAAGGCGAGTTCGGCCTCGACCGGGTGGCGTGTGACCTCGAAGACCGCGCTGACGCTCCACTCCTGGTGCACCTGGTCGATGTTCAGCACGGTGGCCGGGTTGCCGAAGGCGTCCACGTGCTCCGCGCGGTAGCGCGCGCTCGGCTGGACCTCCAGCCGGTAGTGATCGAGCCGCTGCAGCGGCGCCGGCCGCGGCTTCAGGCGCAGCTCGTTCAGGCTGCCGTGCACCGGCGCCGGATAGCGGTAGCGGGTGAGGTGACGGACCCGGTATCTCACCCGTCCACCCGCCCGACCAGGGGCAGGGTCGGTGCCGGCGCGAGGTAGTGCGCGAACAGCGCGCGGTAGCCCGAGCCCAGCGCCTGCTGCTGGGCCGCCAGGAGCGCGTCCAGCGCGCTGCGCGTGTTGCCCTGCCGCGCAGTCCAGTCCTCGATCGCCGCGAGCCGCAGGCGCGCTCTCGCCTCCTCGAAGTGCCGGACGTGCTCCGGAAGGCGCGGCTGCCCGTCCAGGCGCGGCAGCCGCTCCAGGTGCTCCAGCAACCGGTCCAGCTGGTAGATCAGGGCGCGCGGGTTGGCGGTCTCCAGCAGCAGCAGATCGAGCAGCCCGGCGTCGTCGCGACGGCTCGCCGGCTGCGCCCGATACACCGAGAGGCTCTCGGCGAAGGCCAGCACCATGTCGTTCAGCAGTACCGCCTGCCGCGGCGCGGGTGGCGCCACCACGGTGGCGCGCAACAGGTTCACCAGCAGCAGGCCCCGCTCCAGCCGCCGGCCGCAGTCCAGGAAGCGCCACCCGTCCTCGCGCAGCATGCTCTCCTGGGCCAGGCCTGACAGCGCCAGCAGGTGCACGGTCAGATCGTCGAGCACGCCCCCCGCCGCCAGCGGATCGCGCAGCCCGGTCAGCGGCTGCGCCACTTCGCGCAGCCCGGTGAGCACGCGCACGCTGTCGGCGGAGAGCCGGTCGAGCAGCGCATTGGCGGTGTTCTGCAGCGCAGCGAGCGCCGCGGGCACGCTGCCCGGCGCGTGCGGGTCGTTCAGGAGCCGGAGCAGTTCCGGCTCCGGATGCAACAGCTTCCGGCCGGTGCCGTCCGGACCCACGAAGCCCGGATAACTGCAGCTGAGGTGGGTCAGCGCCCGCAGCATGCGGTCGGTGACCTCATCGCCCGCGCGGCCCTCGGCGCGCATCGCCTGCAGCCGGCGCAGGAGCAGGCGGAACCAGCGGATCAGGCCCTCGGCGCGCTCCGCGTAGCGTCCGGCCCACAGCAGGTTGTCGGCAACCCGACGCGGAAGGCTGGCCGGCTGGCTGACCCCGGGCTCCGGCTCCGACAGGCCGGGCTCCCCGATCAGCGCGACCGTCCCGCCCGCCTCCGGCAGGACCCAGGTGTCCTTGCTGACACCGCCTTCCTGGTTCGACACGAGGCGGTCTCCCGGCCACCGCGCGACCCGGCTGAGACCGCCCGGCAGCACGCGGAGCCCAGCCGGAAACTGGCTGGCAAAGACCCGGATCGTTCCGTGCCGCGGTTCCAGGAATCCCTGCTCGTTCAGGCAGGGCATGGTGGACAGCCCTGCGCGTTCCTGGCCGACGAAGCGGCTGGGCTGCGCGCGGATCTGCCGGTACAGCGCCTCCCGCTCCGGGCCCGGCATCTCGGCCGGGAACAGCGGCCGGCCACCCTCGATCCGGTCGATGCTGCGCACGACGAGGCGGTCACCATGCGCGATCACGTGCTCCAGCGCGTCGGGATCACCGCACCACCAGGTGGCCACCGAGGGAAGCAGCAGGTCCTCGCCGAGGGCGAAGCGCGCGATGGCGGGCAGGAACGCGGGCCATGCCGGGCTCTCCAGCAGACCGGCGCCGAGCGCGTTGGCCACCACCACGTTGCCGCGACGCACCGCCTCGACCAGACCCGCGACGCCCAGCTGCGAATCCGGGTCCAGGCTCAGCGGGTCGCACCAGGCGTCGTCCACGCGGCGCAGGATCACATCGACCCGTTCCAGTTGCCCCAGCGTGCTCAGCCAGACATGCCCGCCGCGAAAGACCAGGTCCTGACCCTGCACCAGCACCAGGCCGAGCCGGCGCGCGAGCAGCACGTGCTCGAACCAGGCCTCGTTCAGCGGCCCCGGAGACAGCAGCACGATGCGCGGCTCCGCGACCTCCGGGGCCAGTTCGCGCAGCCCCCGGTGCAGGCCGTCGAAGAACGGCCCCAGGTCGCGCACGGCGAGTTCCGCGAAGGTCGCGGGCCAGGTCCGCGACAGGATGTCCCGGTTCTGCAGCGCGTAGCCGCTGCCGGACGGCGCCTGGGCGCGATCGCCGATCACCCGGAAGCCGCCGTCCGGGCCCCGGGCGAGGTCGGCCGCGTACAGGTTCACCGCCGGCAGTTCGCGCTGCAGGGTCCCCTGCAGCGCCGGCAGGAAGCCGGCGTGCGCCGCGAGGAACTCCGGTGGCACCCGGCCGGCACGCAGCAGCTCGCCCGGGCCGAAGACATCCTTCAGGATCCACTCGAAGAGGCGCGCCCGCTGCGACAGGCCGCGCTCGATCGCCGCCCACTCGCCCGCGTCCAGCAGCTGCGGTATCGCGTCCAGCGGCCACGGGCGCTGCACGCCCGCGGGGTCCGAGTACACGTGGTAGGTGACGCCAAGCTCATCGACCAGGCGCCGGGTCTCGCGCCCGATGTCGCGCAGCACGCCACCGTCGTGCGCCTCCAGCGCACGCAGCAGCGGCCTCCAGTGCCCGCGTGGCGTGCCGTCCGCCAGCAGCAGTTCGTCGGCGTCCCCCGCGACCGGTGCATAGCCGCCCGGCAGGCCGTGCGGGGAATCCGGCTGCGGACGCGGCACCGCGCCCTGCACCTGCCTCATGCCGTTCATCGGCTGCGCGTAATCACGGGATGGGCTCCGGGCCCCGGCGCAGGTCCAGCGTGTGCGGATACTCCGGGTTCCAGCCCTCCACCGGCGGCGCCATCGGACGCACCCCGCTGCCGTGGTCCTCGAAGCGCCGCTCACCGGCCACCGGCCCCGCCACCACGGTGTGCGGCCCGAGTGGCCCGGGCGTATGTCCATAGGGCCAGAACCGGGCGATGCGCCGGGCCTCGGCCTCGAAGGCGTTGACCGGCAGCGTCTCGTAGTTGCGTCCGCCGGGGTGCACCACGTGATAGGTGCACCCGCCCACCGCGCGCCCGTTCCAGGTGTCGATCAGGTCGAACACCAGCGGCGAGTGCACGCCGATGGTCGGATGCAGCGCAGCCGGCGGCTGCCAGGCGCGATAGCGCACCCCGGCGACCTTGGTGCCCTGGATCCGGGTGGACCGCAGCGGCACGCGCCGCCCGTTGCAGGTGAGCACGTAGCGGTCCCCGGAGAGTCCGGTGACGCGGACCTGCAGGCGCTCCAGCGAGGAGTCCACGAAGCGCGCGGTGCCCGACTGCGTGACCTCTTCCCCGAGCACGTGCCAGGGCTCGATCGCCATCTTCAGCTCGATCTCGACCTCGCCGATGCGCACCCGCCCGAAGGTGGGGAAACGGAATTCGAAGAAGGGGGCCAGCCACTCGAGATCGAAGGGGTAGCCGTCGCGCTGCAGGTCCTCGATCACCTCGCGCAGGTCGTTCTCAACGTAGTGCGGCAGGAGGAAGCGGTCGTGCAGCGCGGTGCCCCAGCGCACCAGGCGGTGGCGGTAGGGCCGGCTCCAGAAGCGGGCGACCAGCGTGCGCAGCAGCAGCGCCTGCACCAGGCTCATGCGCGCGTGCGGCGGCATCTCGAAGGCGCGCAGTTCGAGGATGCCGAGGCGGCCCGACGCGCTGTCCGGCGAGTAGAGCTTGTCGATGCAGAACTCGGCCCGGTGGGTGTTTCCGGTGATGTCCACCAGCAGGTTGCGGAACAGCCGGTCCACCCGCCACGGCTCCGCACACTCGCCGTCGGGCATCTGCGCCAGCGCGATCTCGAGTTCGTAGAGGTTCTCGTGACGCGCCTCGTCCACGCGCGGGGCCTGCGAAGTCGGCCCGATGAAGGTGCCCGAAAAGAGATACGACAGGCCCGGATGGTGCTGCCAGAAGGTGAGCAGCGAGCCAAGCAGGCTCGGGCGGCGCAGCAGCGGGCTGTCCGCGGCGGTGGATCCGCCCAGGGTCACGTGGTTGCCGCCCCCGGTGCCGGTGTGGCGGCCGTCGAGCATGAATTTCTCGGCGCCGAGCCGGGAGCGCCGGGCCTCCTCGTACAGCGCGGTAATGTTCTCCTTGAGCCCCTCCCAGTCCGCCGCCGGATGGATGTTGACCTCGATCACGCCCGGGTCCGGGGTCACCGTCAGCCGCAGCAGGCGCGAGTCCCGGGGCGGCTCGTAGCCCTCGATCACCACCGGCAGGTCGAGCGCAGCGGCGGTTGCCTCGACCCGTTCGAGCAGGGCCAGATAGTCCTCGAGCAGGGGCAGCGGGGGCATGAAGACGTGCACGCGGCCTTTGCGGGCCTCGAAGGCCATCGCGGTGTGCGGGAGATCGACCGCCTGCGCGCGCGGTGGCGGCCCCGGGCGGGCCGGCCGGGCAGCGGTCCCCGGCGTGAAGACCGGCAGCGGCCCCGGCGTGTCGAAGGGATCCCGCGGTTGCGGCGGTAACGCCACCTCGCCCGACGGCGACCGCGGCAGGCGGTCCAGCGGCAGGCGCAGTCCCAGCGGCGAATCACCGGGAATCAGGCGCAGGCGGCCGTCGCGGAAGGCCCAGCGGCCGCTGCGCCAGCTCTCGTGTTCGCGCTTCAAAGGCAGCACGAAGCCGGCAGGCCGGTCGAGCCCGTGGCTGAGTACGCGGGCGAGTCGCTGCCGCTCGCTGTCCGACTTCAGATCGACCGCCTCCGGATCCACCCCGGGCGGCAGGTTGTTCTCGGCCCAGCAGGCCGGGAAGGGATCCTCGAAGGCCGCGACCAGGTTGTCCGCCCCCAGCCCGAGCCCTTGCACCAGCGCCTCCGCAAACCGGCGCGCATCCTCGACGCCGTGCCCGTAATCCCGGCTGAAGTCGGCCAGCCAGCGGGGATCACTCCACACGGGCTCGCCGTCGCGCCGCCAGAAGATCCCGAGCGCCCAGCGTGGCAGCGGCTCGCCCGGGTACCACTTGCCCTGCCCGAAGTGCAGAAAACCGCCAGGCGCAAAGCGCTCCTGCAGACGCCGGGCCAGTTCACGCGCGAGGCGGCGCTTGTCCGGCCCGTCTGCCTGCGTCTTCCACTCCGGGCCATCCATGTCGTCGATGGACACGAAGGTCGGCTCGCCGCCCATGGTGAGGCGCACGTCCATGGCCTGCAGTTCGCGGTCGACACGCTCGCCGAGGGCGTCGATCGCCGCCCACTGCGCGTCGCTGTAGGGACGCGTCACGCGCGGGTCCTCGTGGATCCGCTGCACGCGGTTGTCGTGCACCAGGCTGACCTCGCAGGCCTCGGTGTAGCCGGTGACCGGCGCCGCCGAGATCGGGTCGGGGGTGCCGGCCAGCGGGATGTGCCCCTCGCCGGCGATCAGTCCCGAGGTGGGGTCCAGCCCGATCCAGCCGGCGCCGGGCACATAGACCTCGGCCCAGGCGTGCAGGTCGGTGAAGTCCTCTTCCGGGCCGGAGGGACCGTCCAGGGACTTCCGGTCCGCCTTCAGCTGGACCAGGTATCCCGACACGAAGCGGGCGGCGAGGCCCTTGTGGCGCAGGATCTGTACCAGCAGCCAGGCGGAATCGCGGCAGGAACCGATGCGTCGCTCGAGCGTCACCTCGCAGGACTGGACCCCGGCCTCCATGCGCACGCTGTAGGCGATGTCCTGGTTCAGCCGCCGGTTCAGTTCGACCAGGAAGGTGACCGTGCTGTGATGCTCGGCCGGCACCTCCGCAAGCCACGCCTGCAGCAGGGGCCCGTCCTCGGTGGTCTCGAGATAGGGCACCAGCTCCTGCGCGAGGATGCCGTCGTAGCGGAAGGGATAGCGCTCGGCGTAGCCCTCCACGAAGAAGTCGAAGGGGTTGATCACCGTCATCTCGGCGACCAGGTCGACGTTGATCTCGATGAACGGGACCGCCTCGGGGAAGGTCACCCGCGCCAGCCAGTTCCCGAAGGGGTCCTGCTGCCAGTGGATGAAGAACGGTTCCGGCGCGATGTTCAGTGAATAGGCCGGCACCGGCGTACGGCTGTGCGCCGCCGGCCGCAACCGGATCAGGTGCGGCGAGACCCGCACCAGGCGATCGAACTGGTAGCGGGTGTGGTGGGTCAGTCCTACGCGTATCGCCATCTGCTGTTCTCCATGTGCACGCGGAATGCGGCGGCGGCCAATCGATCGCGCGTGGGGCCCGGCGCGCGCACGCGCCGGCGGCCGGCCGGACCCCGGCCCTTCAGGCCGCCTTGTCCAGGGCGAACCAGTTGTCGGCGAGCGCGTCGTGAACCCCGGCGATCTCCAGCTGCAGCGTGTCGATGAAGGCGTGCAGGCGATCCTCCTTGATCAGCTGCTCGACCTCTGCCTTCAGCACGTGCCGCCGCGTCTGCATCGCCAGCCGCAGCGGCACCTCGTTGCGCGGCAGCCGCTCGATCGCGCCCCGCACGTAGTCCAGCGAGTGCGCGACCGCGCGGGGGAACGGGATGTCCTGCAGCAGGAAGCGGACCACGTCGACACCGTTGATGCGTCGCTTCACGTGCTGGCGGTACATCTGGAAGCCGCTCTGCGAGCGCAGGATGCTGGTCCACAACAGCCCCTCGTAGGGGCCCGCCGACTCGTCCTCCGGCCGCTTCAGCAGGCGGAAGGCGCCGACGTCGATCTGGCGCGAGGCCATGTCCGCGCGCTCCAGGTTGCGCCCCAGACGGATGAAGTCGTAGGCCGGGTCGTGACTCATGCAGCCCGCCAGCAGTCCGGTCAGGGTCTGGCAGCGCTGCACCACCTCGGTCAGGAACTGGTAGCGCCCGCGCTTCCCGAGGCCGCTGTCGATGTTGTCGCGAGCGAAGAGATGCAGCTCGTTGACGATCTCCCAGGCCTCCGACGGGACCAGGTCCCGGGTGGTGCGCACATTCTCCCGCGCCGCCTTCAGGGAGCTGACGACCGAGCTGGAGTTGTAGTGATCCGCGAGCAGGAACTTCACGCAGTTGCGTTCGTCCTCGCGCTGGTAGTGCTCCTCGAAGACGTCGTCGTTGCCGGTCACCGCGACCAGGTTCTTCCAGGTCAGGGGGACCGACCTCGGCATGTCCAGGGAGACCAGGTGGAAGGACATCACCATGCGCGCGGTGTTCTCCGCGCGTTCGATGTACCGGGCCAGCCAATACACGCGTTCCGCGACCCTCGAGAGCATCTCAGTCCTCCTCGTCCACGATCCAGGTGTCCTTGCTGCCCCCGCCCTGCGAGGAGTTCACCACCAGGGAGCCCTTGCGCATCGCCACCCGGGTCAGGCCACCCGCGGTCACGTCCGTGCGCACGCCCTGCAGCACGAAGGGCCGCAGGTCCAGGTGGCGCGGCTCCAGGCTGTCGTCACACAGCGTCGGCGCCACCGACAGGCTCAGTGTCGGCTGCGCGATGTAGTTGCGCGGATCCTTCTTGATCAGGCTGGCGAACTCGGCCCGCTGCTTCTTCGACGCGTGCGGGCCCACCAGCATCCCGTAGCCGCCCGACTCGTTCGCCGGCTTCACCACCAGTTCGTCCAGGTGGTCGAGCACGTAGGCCCGGTCCTTCTCGTTCACGCAGAGATAGGTCGGCACGTTGGGGATGATCGGATCCTGGTCCAGGTAGTACTTGATCATCGCCGGCACGTAGGCGTAGATCACCTTGTCGTCCGCCACGCCCGCGCCCGGCGCATTCGCAAGCCCCACCTTCCCGTTGCGCCAGGCGCGCATCAGGCCCGGCACGCCGAGCAGCGAATCGGGATTGAATTCCTCCGGATCCATGAAGTCGTCGTCGATCCGGCGGTAGATCACGTCCACCCGCTCCAGCCCCTCGATGGTGCGCATGTACACGCAGTCGTCGTCGCCGACCACGAGGTCCGCACCCTCCACCAGCTCCGCGCCCATGCGCTGGGCCAGGAAGGAGTGCTCGAAGTAGGCCGAGTTGAAGATCCCGGGCGTCAGCACCGCGATCTCGGGGTAGTCCTGGGGCCGCGGCGAGATCGCGGCCAGCATGTCGAACAGCTGCGTCGGGTATTCGTCAACCGGCAGGATGCTCGAGTTCTCGAAGATCTCGGGGAAGACCCGCTTGGTCACCTCGCGGTTCTCGAGCATGTACGACACCCCCGACGGTACCCGGAGATTGTCCTCGAGCACGTACAGCGTGCCATCACGGTCGCGCACCAGGTCGGAACCGCAGATGTGCGCCCACACGCCGTGCGGCGGCTTGATGCCCCGGCACTGCTCCCGGAAGTTCCGGGACTTGTTCAGTACATACTTGGGCATGACCTTGTCGCGGAAGATCCGCTGGTCGTTGTAGACGTCGTCGATGAACAGGTTCAGTGCGGTCAGGCGCTGCACGAGGCCGGCCTGCACCTCCTCCCACTCGCGCTTCGGGATCACCCGCGGGACGATGTCGAAGGGCCACGCGCGGTCGATGTTCTCGCCCTCGCTGTAGACCGTGAAGCTGATGCCCATCTCGAGAATCGCGTGGTCGGCGGCCTGCTTGCGGGCCTGCAGCTCCTGGTCGCCCAGGGAACTGAGGTACTCGGTCAGCCTGCGCGCCACCGGGCGCGGCTTGCCCGGCGCGGCGATCAGCTCGTCGTAGAAGGGCGAAGGGTCGTAGGACTTCCAGTCGATGGACATCCGGGCCAGGCTCCTGAGGCGGAAGCGAAGACTCCGCTACTCTACTCCAGAGCACCCCCGGCAAAGAAGGACCCCATCGAAGGATTTAGATGCCGGTCGAATCGGGGCCAGGGGCTGCCGGGGCCTCAGGCCTGCCGAGGGCATCGCGGCTGGACGCCGCTCCTGCGGGACGGGAAGGGTGGCCGAAGGGTGCCCCGGCTTCAGATGGACTTGGTGAACTGCACCTGCTTCCAGTAGCCGAAGAGGCTCGCGGGCTCGATGGCCACCGGCGTGCGGCCGGCCACCGCCACGAAGTCGTCGAGTTCCATGTCGGGGCGGAAGCCGACCGCCCGGGACAGCGGCCGCAGGCTGCGTTCCAGGGTGCGCAGGATCCACTGTCGCGATGCAAAGTGGTTCACCACGAGGATCTGCCCGTCGGGCCGGCAGACGCGCCACATCTCGGAAAACAGCCGTTCCGGATTCGGGACCACCGACGCGACATACATCGCGACCACGGCGTCGAAGCTGTCGTCGGCAAAGGCCAGTTGCTCGGCATTCATCTCGACCAGGCCGGTCACGGCCCCGCAGTCGCCGTCGGCGAGGCGCTGGCGGGCCACGTCGAGCATCTCGCGGCTGACATCGATGCCCACGACCTCGGCGTCCGGCTTGTAGAACGGCAGGGAGATCCCGGTCCCCACCCCGACCTCCAGCACCCGCTTCCCGGAGACCGGCGCGAGGGTCTCCAGCGCAAGCTGGCGCCCCGGGGCAAAGACGCGCCCGAAGATCACGTCATAGTGCCGTGCGTAGCGCCGGTAACTCTTCCGTATGCTGACCAGATCCACGAACCACCCGCAACTTCTAGAGAGACCTGGCCCGACGACGCGGTGCCAGGTCGGAGAGGGCCTTCGCCGGGAACATCAGGCGGCTTCTACGGCCTTCATGCTGAGCCGGATGCGTCCCTGCTTGTCGACCTCCAGCACCTTCACGGTGATGGTGTCGCCCTCGGTCAGAAAGTCGGTGACATTCTCCACCCGCTCGTTGGAGATCTGGGAGATGTGCACCAGCCCGTCGCGGCCCGGCAGGATCGACACGAAGGCCCCGAAGTCCATGATCTTCACGACCCGCCCGCTGTAGACGCGACCCACCTCGACATCGGCCGTCAGTTCCTCGATCCGGCGACGCGCCTCTTCACCGGCGGCCTGGTCCGTGGAGGCGATCTTCACGGTGCCGTCGTCGGTGATGTCGATGGAGGTACCGGTCTCCTCGGTCAGTGCCCGGATGGTGGCACCGCCCTTGCCGATCACGTCCCGGATCTTCTCGGGGTTGATCCGCATCGTGATGAAACGCGGCGCGTAGGTCGACATCTCCGTGCGGTGCGCACTGATCGACTCGCTCATGCGGTCCAGGATGTGCAGCCGGCCCGCGAGCGCCTGGTCGAGTGCCCGTTCCATGATCTCCCGGGTGATGCCGTCGATCTTGATGTCCATCTGCAGCGCGGTCACGCCGTCCCGGGTGCCGGCCACCTTGAAGTCCATGTCGCCGAGGTGGTCCTCGTCGCCGAGGATGTCGGACAGCACGGCAAAGCGGTCCCCCTCCTTGATCAGTCCCATCGCGATGCCCGCCACCGGGGCCTTCAGCGGGACGCCGGCATCCATCAGCGCCAGGCTGGTGCCGCAGACCGAGGCCATCGAGCTGGAACCGTTCGATTCGGTGATCTCGGAGACCACGCGGACCACGTAAGGGAAACTGTCGCCCTTCGGGATCACCGCGTGCACACCCCGTTTCGCCAGGCGACCGTGGCCGATCTCGCGGCGCTTCGGCGACCCGACCATGCCGGTCTCGCCGGTGCAGTACGGGGGGAAGTTGTAGTGCAGCATGAAGCGCTCGCGGCGTTCGCCCTCGATCGCGTCGATCACCTGCGCGTCGCGGTCGGTGCCGAGGGTCGCGACCACCAGCGCCTGGGTCTCGCCACGCGTGAACAGGGCCGAACCGTGGGCACGCGGCAGCACGCCGGTCTGCACCGTGATGGGACGCACGGTGCGGGTATCGCGGCCATCGATGCGCGGATTGCCGTCGAGGATGCGGTCCCGGACGATCCGGTACTCGAGATCGTGGAAGGCATGCTTCACCGCGTCGGCGGAAGGCGCACCCTCCTCACCCGTCGCGAGCCGCTCGACGGCGGCCGAGCGCAGGCTGTTCAGGCGCTCGGTCCGGGCCTGCTTCTCGGCGATCTGGTAGGCACTGATCAGGTCGTCGCGGACCACGGCGGCCACCTGCTCCTCGAGCCCGTGGGCGCCCGCGGGGGCCGTCCAGTCCCAGGCCGGCTTGCCGGCCGCGGCCGCAAGTTCGCGGATCGCGTTGATCGCGGCCTGCATCTGCTCGTGGCCGTACATCACCGCACCCAGCATCACCTGCTCCGGCAGCTCGTGCGCCTCGGACTCCACCATGATCACGGCGTTCTCGGTGCCCGCGACCACCAGGTCGAGACCCGATTCCGCCAACTCGCTGGCCGTGGGGTTCAGCAGATAGCCGCCGTCGCGGTAACCGACCCGGGCGGCACCGACCGGACCGGCAAAGGGGATGCCGGAGACCGCCAGCGCGGCGGAGGCGCCGAGCAGTGCGGGGATGTCGGGATCCACCTCGGGATTGATCGACATCACCGTCGCGACGACCTGCGTCTCGTGCTTGAAGCCCTCCGGGAAGAGCGGCCGCAGCGGCCGGTCGATCAGCCGGCTGGTCAGCGTCTCCTTCTCGTTCGGGCGCCCCTCGCGCTTGAAAAAGCCGCCGGGGATCTTGCCGGCGGCATAGGTCCGCTCCTGGTAGTTCACCGTCAGCGGGAAGAAGTCGCGGCCAGGGTCGGCCTCCTTGCGTGCCACCACGGTGACCAGCACCACGGTATCTGCCACGTTGACCAATACGGCCCCGCTGGCCTGGCGAGCCATGTCGCCAGTCTCCATCACGACCGTGTGATTTCCGTACTCAAATGTCTTCTTGTATGACACGCTTTCCTTCCCGCTTCGAGGTGGACTTAGCGGCGCAGCCCGAGGCTCTGCACCAGTGCCTGGTAACGCTCCTGATCCTTGCCCTTCAGATAGCTGAGCAGCTTGCGACGCTGATTGACCATCTTCAGCAGGCCGCGGCGCGAGTGATGGTCCTTCTTGTGGTTCTCGAAGTGCCCCATCAGGTGCTGGATGCGCGCGGTCAGCAGGGCAACCTGGACCTCGGGCGAGCCGGTGTCCGTCGGACCCCGGCCGTGTTCCTCGACGATGGCCGTCTTGGTTTCGGTATTGAATGGCATGTCTTGCTCGACTCCTGAGAACGGAAAACCTGTTGTCTGCCCCCGGCGCGGCGCGCGCGGATCACGCGACCTGGCGCAGTCCAGACCGGTGCCGCCCCGCAGCCGCGGGGGAGGGGCGTTTCCGGTGCGCGCGCGGACGACCCTTCACCGCGCGCGCTCCGGTAAAGGCGCGAAATAGTAGCATGCCAGCGGCATGAATTAACAGGAAACAGCCGAAACGAACAGGCGGCGCGGCGCGACCCTGCCGTCGTCCTGCAGCGACCCGATGCCGATGAAGACACCCGTGGCATCGTAGAGGCGCAGGGGCCCGGCCTCGCGCACCCCCGGGACGAAGACCGGCTGCCCCTGGCGCAGGAATCGGCTGCTCGCGGCGTCCAGCCGGATCGCGGGATGGTCCGCCAGCGCCCGGTCGGCCGGCAGCAGCCAGCGCTCGAGACCCTGCGGCCCCGCCTCCGCGGCCGCGGCCTCGAGGGTCTCCAGCGTCACCATGTCGGCCGCCTCGAAGTTGCCGTGACCGGTACGGCGCAGCTCCGAGACCGTCGCACCGCAACCGAGCGCCCGGCCGAGGTCCTCGACCAGGGTGCGGATGTAGGTGCCCTTGCTGCACCGGACCTCCAGGCGAATCCGATCCGGCGCGACCCGCGCAGCGGTCAGCCTGTGCACCGTCACCTTGCGGGCCGGTCGCTCCACCTCGACACCCGCGCGCGCGAGCTCGTAGAGGCGCCGTCCCTCGTGTTTCAGTGCGGAGTACATCGGGGGCACCTGCCGGATCTCGCCGCGCAGGCCCGCGCAGGCCCGCTCTATCGCATCGGCGGACAGGGGCGGCACCGGATCCTCCCGGATCACCTCGCCCTCCATGTCGCCCGTGGTGGTCACCAGCCCCAGCCGGGCCTCCGCCTCGTAGCGCTTGTCGGCGTCCAGCAGCCAGCCGGAGACCTTCGTGGCCTGGCCGAAACACAGCGGCAGCAGGCCGGTCGCCAGGGGATCGAGGCTGCCGGTGTGCCCCGCCTTGCGCGCGGCCAGCAGGTACTTGACCCGCCCCAGTGCCTGGTTTGACGTCCAGCCCCGGGGCTTGTCCAGCAGGATGATGCCATCGATGTCGCGGCGCTGGATCGGCATGCGTTTGAGGCGGGCGGAGGACACCGCTGGGGTGACCCCCCGCGCCTCAGCGGTCGTCCCGGCCGCCGGTGTCATCCGGCGGCGGCTCACCGGAATGGTGGGCCTCGTCCTCCGCAATCGCCGAGTCGATCAGGGCCGAGAGGCGCGCGCCGCGCTCGGGGGTGTCGTCATAGATGAAGCGCAGCTGCGGCACGGCCCGCAACCGCATGCGCGCTCCGAGCTCGCGGCGCAGGTAGCCGGCCGCGTGGTTCAACCCCTGCTCCGCCTCGCGTCCCTTTGCCTCCCCACCGAGCTGGGTGAAGAAGACCTTCGCATACGCGAGGTCGCGCGAGACCTCGACCCCGGAGAGCGTCACCATCCCGACCCGGGGGTCCTTGACCTCCTGCCGGATCAGCTCCGCCAGCTCACGCTGCATCTGGTCGCCGACGCGATCACTGCGCTGGTAGTCCCGACGGGCCGTCATCAGAGGGTCCGCGCCACTTCGACCCGCTGGTAGACCTCGATCTGGTCACCCGGGCGGACATCGTTGTAGTTCTTCACCGCGATCCCGCACTCGGTGCCGGTACGAACCTCGCTGACGTCTTCCTTGAAGCGGCGCAGGCTTTCCAGTTCGCCCTCGTAGATCACCACGTTGTCGCGCAGCACGCGGATCGGGTTGCCCCGCCGGACCGTGCCCTCGACCACCAGGCAGCCGGCAACCGCGCCGAATCCCGACGCCTTGAAGACGTCGCGCACCTCGGCCAGCCCGACGATCTCCTCCCGCGTCTCGGGCGACAGCAGGCCGGAGAGCGCGTGCTTCACGTCCTCGATCGCCTCGTAGATCACCGAGTAGTAGCGGATGTCGACCTCGTTGTCCGAGGCCAGGCGGCGCGCACCGGCGTCGGCGCGCACGTTGAACGCGATGATGATCGCCTGGCTGGCCATCGCGAGGTTGATGTCGGACTCCGAGATGCCACCGACCCCGGTGGACACCACCTTCACCCGCACCTCGTCTGTGGACAGCTTGATCAGCGAATCGCGCAGTGCCTCGGCCGAGCCCTGGACGTCCGCCTTCAGCAGGATGTTCACGGTCGCGACCTTGCCTTCCTGCATCTGGTTGAAGATGTTCTCCAGCTTCGCGGCCTGCTGCGCGGCCAGCTTGTGTTCGCGCTGGCGGGTCTCGCGGTGCGCGGCCACCTCGCGCGCGGTCTTGTCGTCCGCGACCACGAGGACCTCGTCCCCGGCATTGGGCACCCCCGAAAGGCCGAGGACCTCCACCGGCATCGACGGCCCGATCTCCCTGACCGCCGAGCCGGTATCGTCGAACATCGCGCGCACGCGGCCGTATTCCTGGCCACTGAGCAGGATGTCGCCATGCTTCAGGGAACCGGACTGCACCAGCACCGTCGCGACCGGACCCCGCCCCTTGTCCAGGCGTGACTCGATCACCACGCCGCGCGCGGGGCCCTCGTCGGGCGCCTTCAGCTCCATCAGTTCGGCCTGCAGGCCGAGCGCCTCGAGCAGCCCGTCGACGCCCTTGCCGGTCAGCGCCGAGACCTGGACGAACTGCGTGTCACCCCCCCAGGCCTCCGGAATCACCTCGCGCTGGGCAAGCTCGTTCATCACCCGGTCGGGGTCCGCATCCGGCTTGTCGACCTTGTTCACCGCAACCACCAGCGGCACGCCGCCGGCCTTCGCGTGTTCGATCGCCTCCATGGTCTGCGGCATCACGCCGTCGTCCGCCGCGACCACCAGGATCACGATGTCCGTGGCCTTGGCACCCCGGGCACGCATCGCGGTGAACGCGGCGTGCCCCGGGGTATCGAGGAAGGTGATGCCGTCCCGCGTGTTCGGGACGTGGTAGGCCCCGATGTGCTGGGTGATACCGCCCGCCTCGCCCGAGGCGACCTTGGCCTTGCGGATGTAGTCCAGCAGCGAGGTCTTGCCGTGGTCCACGTGACCCATCACCGTGACCACCGGCGGGCGGGGCTTCATGTCGAGGCTCTGCTCGATGTCCAGGGTGATCTCGTCCTCGATGCTCCGGGCCTCGGCGGGGACGGCCTTGTGCCCCATCTCCTCGACCACCAGCACCGCGGTGTCCTGGTCGATGCTCTGGTTGATCGTGGCCATCACGCCCATGCCCATCAGTGCCTTGATCAGCTGGGGGGCCTTGATCGCCATCGCCTGGGCCAGTTCACCCACGGTGATGGTCTCCGGGATCTCGATCTCGCGCACCACCGGCGCGGTGGGCCGTGCGAAGCCGTGCTTGCTGGCCACCGCCGCCGCGGCCGCAGTCTGCGCGACGCGGCTCCGGCCCTTCTCGCGACGCCCGCGGCGCTCGCCGGTGACGTGCAGTTCACGACGCCCGCCCGCGTCGTCGCGACCACCGCGCCGACCCTTCTTCTTCGCCGGCTCGCCCTTGGCTGCGGCCTCCTGCTTGGCCTTGACCTCCTTGTCCGCGAGCAGCCTGAGGGCCTCTTCCTTGCGCTCCATGCGCGCCTTTTCCTCGGCCTTCGCGAGGGCCGCGGCCTCCTCGTCGCGCTGCTTCTGTTCCTGCCGCTGCCGGCGGTCTTCCTGCTCCTGCTGACGCTGCTCGACCGCGCGGCGCATCGCATCGCGCTCGACCTCGACCTGGCGGGCGAGCTGCTCGGTGCGGCTCAGCGGGCGTGCCGGGGGCGTGTCCGCCGGTTCAGGCTCGACCTCCAGCTCGGGCGCCGCCGGGGCCTCGGGCTCGGCGGGCACCTCGGTCACCGGGACCTCGGGTTCGGGGGCCGGTGCGGCCTCGGCCGCCGGCATCTCGGGGACGGGCTCGGGGACGGGCTCGGGCGCGGGCGCCTCCGGAACGTGTGGTTCCACGACCGGTTCCGGCACCGCCTCCTGGGCGGGAGCCGCGGCCGGCTCCGCCTCCGGAGCGGCCTCGGGCGGCTTGCGCAGGACCTGGCGGCGCTTGCGCACCTCGACGTTGACGGTCTTGGTCCGCCCCTGCCCGGCATTGACCTTCAGGGTCTGCGTGGTGGCGCGGCGCTTCAGCGTGACGCGCCCGCCGTCGTCCTTCTCGGCACCGCCGTGCGTCTCGCGCAGGTGCGCCAGCAGACGCAGCTTCTGCGCGTCGGTCACTCGGGCCGCCGGGCCTTCCACCTCGACACCGGCCTCCTTCAGCTGGCCGATCAGGCGCTCGACCGGCGTACCGACCGATTCCGCGAGTTGCTGTACCGTCATCTGCGACATTGCGCCTACCTCCTGTCCAATTCTGTGCGCTCTAAGCGCTCTACACGCTCGAAGCGCGCCTGGTTTCACCGGCCACGTGCGACCTCAGGCGTCGGCCGCGAACCAGGGGGCCCGCGCCGTCATGATCAGCTCGGCCGCCTGCTCGGCGTCGATCCCGGTGGCCTCCACCACGTCATCGACCGCCTGCTCGGCCAGGTCTTCCATGCTGCAGATGCCGTGGGCCGCCAGCTTGTTCGCCAGCGCCGGCGTCATGCCTTCCATGTTGACCAGATCGTCCGCGGGTTGTGCACCCTCGAGCTCCTCCTCCGCCGCGATCGCCCGCGTCAGCAGTGCGTCGCCTGCGCGTGAGCGGAGTTCCGCGACGATATCGGCATCGAATTCCTCGATTCCCAGCAGTTCCTGCTCGTCGACGTAGGCCACCTCGTCGAGCGTGGTGAAGCCCTCCTGCACCAGGATCGCCGCGACCTCTTCGTCCACGTCCAGGGAATCCATGAACTGCTGCTGGACCACCTGCGCCTCGGCATCGCTCTTCTCCGCCGCCTGCGCCTCGGTCATCACGTTCAGATCCCAGCCCGTCAACTGCGACGCCAGGCGGATGTTCTGCCCGCCGCGCCCGATCGCCAGGGAGAGCTTGTCCTCCGCGACCGCGATATCCATGCTCTGCTTTTCCTCGTCCACCACGATCGACAGCACCTCGGCGGGCGACATCGCGTTGATCACGAACTGGGCCGGATTCTCGTTCCAGACGATGATGTCGA
>RECA01000030.1 GCA_007692435.1 Thioalkalivibrio sp. | reverse complement strand
CGAACCCACATTAAGAGCTTGGGAAGCTCCCGTTCTACCATTGAACTACACCCGCTGCGCGCCTCGATTGTATGCGCTCGGTGCCCGGCACTCAATGCGCTGGAGATCCCCATGCAGATTCACCTGAATGGCGAAGCCTACGACCTCGAAGCGGCACCGGGCAGTGACGGCCCGCCGGCACTCGCGGATCTGGTGGCGGCACTGGACCTGGAGGGACGTCGCCTCGCCATCGAGGTCAACGGCGAACTGGTGCCGCGCAGCGAGCACGCGTCGTTCCGCCTGTCGCCGGGGGACCGCGTGGAGATCGTGCAGGCCATCGGCGGCGGCTGAAACCCATTCCACAACGGCAAGGACCGGCATGAACCCAGTTGCTGCGACCGACAACGCCGACACCTTTCGCGTCGGCGACCGCACCTTCTCCTCACGTCTGCTGGTGGGCACGGGGAAGTATCGCGACCTCGAGCAGACGCGCCTGGCCATCGAGGCCAGCGGCGCCGAGATCGTCACCGTCGCGATCCGGCGCACCAATATCGGGCAGACGCCGGGGGAGCCCAATCTCCTGGACGTGGTCCCGCTGGACCGCTACACGCTGCTGCCGAACACGGCCGGCTGTTACACCGCCGAGGAGGCGATCCGGACCTGCCGGCTGGCCCGGGAACTCCTCGACGGTCACAACCTGGTGAAGCTGGAGGTTCTGGGGGACCAGAAGACGCTGTACCCCGATGTCTTCCAGACCCTGTCGGCTGCGGAGACCCTGGTTGCGGAGGGCTTCGATGTGATGGTCTACACCACCGACGACCCGCTGCTGGCGAAGCGCCTGGAGGAGGCGGGCTGCAAGGCGGTGATGCCGCTGGCCGCGCCGATCGGTTCCGGCCTCGGCATCCAGAACCGCTACAACATCCGAGAGATCGTGGAGAACGCGAAGGTGCCGGTGCTGGTGGACGCCGGCGTCGGCACCGCGTCCGATGCCGCCATTGCCATGGAACTGGGCTGCGACGGCGTGCTGATGAACACCGCGATCGCGGCGGCACGTGACCCGGTGCTGATGGCCGGCGCCATGAGGCACGCGATCATCGCCGGGCGGCAGTCCTATCTGGCGGGACGCATGGCACCGCGGCGGCATGCCAGCGCGTCGTCTCCGGAAACCGGCTACTTCTTCACTTGAGGCCGTGAACCCCGCCCTGCCGGAAGGCCCCGCTGGCGGAAGTCGGCGGGTGCGCAGCTTCGTGCGCCGCGGTGGACGGATCACTGCAGGGCAGCAGCGTGCGCTGGAACGGCTCTGGCCGCGTTTCGGCGTGGATCCGGGGCAGGGGCCCGTGGACCTGCCGGCGCTGTTCGGGCGCGATGCCCCGTTGACACTCGAGATCGGCTTCGGCAACGGCGAGAGCCTCGCCTGGCAGGCCGAGCGGATGCCGGAACGGGACTTCATCGGAATCGAGGTGCATCGGCCCGGTGTCGGCCACCTGCTGGGGGAGCTGGAGCGCCGCGGTCTTCGCAACGTGCGGGTCTTCAACGAAGACGCGGTCGAGGTCCTCGAAACCCGGATTCCGCCGGCGAGCCTGGACACCGTTCAGGTCTTCTTCCCCGATCCCTGGCACAAGAAGAGGCACCACAAGCGGCGCCTGATCCGACCCGACTTCGTGCGGCTGCTGGCCTCGAGGCTGCGGCCGGACGGACGCCTCCACCTCGCGACCGACTGGGAGGACTACGCGCGGCAGATGCTGGAGGTGATGGCGGCGTGTGCGGACCTGTTTGCCCCCGAGGGCCCGCAGCCGCTGGACTCGCGGCCCCCCGCCCGGCCCGCCACGCGCTTCGAACGGCGCGGAGAGCGCCGTGGGCATCGGGTCAGCGACCTGCTCTACCGGCGCACGGGGGTTGCCGTCAGCCGGTGAGCGCGGCCCGGACCGGGACGCGCGCCGGCGCTACATCGAGGCCTTCACCACCAGCACCGGGCAGTCGGCACTGCCAATCACGCGTTCCGACACGCTGCCCATCATCAGGCGGCTGAGACCCGTGCGGCCGTGGCTGCCGACCACGATCATGTCGGCATCCCTGCGCTTCGCGGTCGCAATGATCACCGTGTCCGGCCGACGGCCCTCCTGAAGCATCGCGTCGACCTCGACCTGCTCCTTCGACGCCTCCTTCTGCACGCGTTCCACCGCAGCCTGTGCCTCCGACCGCTCCTCGGCCTCGCTGTCCTCCCCTACGACGCTGATGACCGTCAGCGGCAGTCCGCACTTCTCGACCAGGCGCACCGCCGAGTACGCGGCCGCATCACCGAGTCGCGAGCCGTCCGTGGCGACAAGGATTCCCTTCTCCGGCATCTTGGTGTCCCGCGGAACCACCAGCACGCTGCAGCTGGCGAGGCCGATCACCTTGGCGGTGGAGTCGCCGACCATCATCCGGGCGAGGTCGCTGCGGGTCCGCCGCCCGATCACGATCACGTCGGCGTGCCGGTCGTTGGCGACGCGGACGACTTCGTGATACGGGTCGGAGCCCTGTCGCAGCACGGTCTCGGCGCGGACACCCGCGGCCCTTGCGTCTTCCGCGATCCGTTCGATCTGTTTCTGCGCCTCGGCCTCGGCCTTCTGGACCCGGTCCGGCACGAGCGCCTCGTACTCGGGGTTGGTCAGCACGACCCGGGTCACCAGCAGGCGTGCACCGCACCGGCGCGCCATTTCGAGGGCCGCGGCCTCCGGGGCCGCGCTGTACTCGGAACCGTCCGTGGCCAGCACAATCGTGTCAAAACGCCCAACGGGCGATAGCTCCTCCGTCATCACGCGTCTCCATGTTTCGCCGGGATGTCTTCAGAATACCTGAGGCCCGGTGCGTCGGCACCCGCGCGGCGCCCGGTGGCGGGCCGCCGCCCCCGGCAGCCGCGGCCGGCGCTTTGCTTCGAGGCCAGCCTGATGAAATAATCACCGGTTTGCCGGCGGTTTGTTCGGGGCCGCGGACCGTGACGGTGGGTGCCGGGGGCTTGCCTCCGGCGGCCGCGGCGGACGCGGGACAGCCCTGCCGCCTCACTCATCTGGCCGCCGCCCCGTTTCCGCCACGGCAGGGGAACGTCCAGCCGAACCCGCCCGCGGCCTGCAGGACCGGGCCAGCCAGGAAACCGGAAGATCATGGACAATCTCACGCTGACCACGGAGATGATCGTGGTGCTCGCGCTGCTGGCTTTCACGATCTTCCTGTTCGTGTCCGAGATCGTGCGGGTCGATGTCGCCGCCATCTCCGTGATGGTCCTGCTCGGGCTGCTGAGCCTGGTGCCCGGGCTTGCAGACATCACGGAACTGGATCAGCTCTTCGCCGGTTTTGCCTCCAATGCGGTGATCGCCATCATCGCGGTGATGATCATCGGTGCCGGGCTGGACCGGACCGGGGTGATGCACCAGGTCGCCGGCTTCATCATGCGGTTTGGCGGCACTACCGAGAAGCAGATCATCCCCACGGTCTCGGGGACGGTCGGCATCATCTCCAGCTTCATGCAGAACATCGGCGCGGCGGCCCTGTTCATGCCGGTGATGAGCCGGATCTCCAACCGGCTGAACATCCCGATCTCGCGCCTGCTGATGCCGATGGGCTTCGCCGCGATCGTCGGGGGCACCATCACCATGGTCGGATCCAGCCCGCTGATCCTGCTGAACGACCTGCTGCCCGACGGCATGGAGCCGTTCGGCCTCTTCGACGTGACACCGATCGGCCTGGCGCTGCTCGCGAGCGTGATCGTGTACTTCGTGGTGCTGGGCCGGTTCGTGTTGCCCTCGGCCCCGAGCCTGTCCGGCAGCGGGGAGACCACCGCGGACTATTTCCGCCGGGTCTACGGGCTGAACTACGAAATCCGCGAGGTCCGCGTGACCCGGGACAGTGCCCTCGTCGGTCTGACGGTGGCCGAGGCCGAGCAGAAGTTCGGCGTGGTGATCATCGGCAGCTACGTCGCAGACGACCTGCGCATCGGGCCCTGGAGCGCCTACGAGATCGAGGGCGGCGCGGACCTCGCAGTGCTGGGCTCGCCGGATGCACTGGCGAGCTTCGTGGACCACACCGGTGTGCGGCCGCGGCGCGAACTCCAGGTCTTCGCCAACGCGATGGCGCCGAGCAAGTCCGGCATCGCGGAGATCGTGATCGCACCCGGCTCGCGGCTGATCGGGAAGACCGTCACCGAGGTGGCGATGCGCCGCACCTACGGCCTCTCGGTGCTGCGCCTGCAACGCGGGGAGGAACCGATCCGCGAGGGTCTGCGTGACGTGCCGCTGCAGTCCACCGATACCCTGATCGCGCACTGCGACTGGGACTCGCTGGCGCGGCTGGAGGATGACCGGGACTTCGTCGTGGTCACCAGCGACTACCCGCGCGAGCAGCTGCGGCCGAGCAAGGTTCCGCACGCACTGTTCTTCCTCGTGGTTGCATTGAGCCTGATCCTGTTCACCGACCTCCCGCTGTCGGCCGCGCTGATGACGGGTGCCCTCGGCATGATCCTGACCGGGGTGATCGCGATCGACGACGCCTATCGCGCGGTCAGCTGGAAGACGGTATTTCTGCTCGCGAGCCTGATCCCGCTGGGCGCCGCGGTGGAGAACACCGGGACGGCCGCATGGATCGCGCAGAACACGCTGGACATCCTGGGCGAGGTCTCGCCCTGGGTGCTCCAGGGGACGATCTTTGCGCTGGCGACGTTCTTCACGCTCGTGATGTCCAACGTGGGCGCCACCGTGCTGCTGGTTCCGCTGTCCATCAACTTCGCGCTCGCGGCGCAGATGGCGGGAATGGAGGCCGACCCCCGGGTGTTCGCGCTGACCGTGGCGATTGCCACCTCGAACTCCTTCCTGATCCCGACGCACCAGGTCAACGCCCTGATCATGGGTCCGGGCGGATACCGGGTGATCGACTACCTGAAGGCCGGTAGCATCATGACCATCCTGTTCATGGTCGTGGCCATGATCATGCTCAATGTGGTTTTCTAGCTATGCTTGAAGGGAACCCAGCGCAATGCGCGCGCCGGATCCCCTGCGTACCGGGCCGGGGAGATGGAACGGTCACGGTGATGCGCGCCCGATTTTGCGTACTGGGGCTGCGCGGTTCGAGATGATCCTGGGCCCCAGCCCCATTTGTCGAGGAGATAGACCATGTCACAGAAACATCCCGTCATAGCCGTCACCGGGTCCTCGGGCGCCGGCACGTCCACGGTCAAGCGATCCTTCGATTACATCTTCCAGCGCGAGAAGATCAAGCCGGTGGTGATCGAGGGCGACAGCTTCCACCGCTACGACCGGAAGGCGATGCGCACCGCGATGCAGGCCGCCGAGGCCGAGGGAGACAGTTCCTTCTCCCATTTCGGCCCCGACGCGAACCTCTTCGACCGCATCGAAGAGCTCTTCCAGACCTACGGCGAGACCGGCCAGGGGCAGAAGCGGTACTACCTCCACTCCGAGGAAGAGGCCGAGTTCCACAACCAGCGCCTGGGCACCAGCCTGGGTCCGGGCGAATTCACTCCCTGGGAGGACATCGAGCCGGACACCGACCTGATGTTCTACGAGGGTCTGCACGGCCTGGCGGCGCACGGGGATATCGACATCTCGCGGCACGTGGATCTCGGCATCGGCGTGGTGCCGATCGTGAACCTGGAGTGGATTCAGAAGATCTTCCGCGACAACGAGGAGCGCGGATATACGGCGGAGGCCATCGTCGACACCATCCTCCGGCGCATGCCCGATTACGTCAAATACATCACGCCGCAGTTCTCCCGCACCCACATCAACTTCCAGCGGGTGCCGACGGTGGATACCTCCAACCCCTTCATCGCGCGCGACATCCCCACTGCGGACGAGAGCCTGGTGGTGATCCGGTTCAGCGATCCGAAGCGCTTCGGCGTGGATTTCCCCTATCTGCTGAACATGCTGCACGATTCCTACATGTCGCGACCGAACACGCTGGTGGTTCCCGGCGGCAAGATGGTGCTGGCGATGGAGATCATCCTCGCACCCATCATCCACGAGATGCTCGCCCGCCGCGGCTGACCGCGTTCTCCCCAAGCCCCGCTTCAGCGGGGCTTTTTTTCGTGTTCGCTCCGGGTCGGCTAGCATGCGGCCCACCGTATTCCCGGAGGATCGATGGTGTTCGGTTTCCTGGCCCGGCGTCCGGCAAGACACCTGGAACAGTTTCGCGCCCGCTTCACCGGGCGCAGCCTGATCGTGCACCGGGGCTTCCCGGAGGAGTGGCTGGAGGAGCTGCTGAAGCAGCCGGGCGGGGGCGGTCACTTCCGGCTCGACTCGCGCCGGTTGCCGATGCCGCGGCCAACGCCGGTCGAATGGCTGGTGCAGACCCACGTGCTGCCGCTGGATCTCCCGCAGCCTCTGCTGCTCTGCATCCGCGAAGAGGACATCCTGCTGCGGCACCTTGCGCGTGGCAGCGTGACCGTCCATCCCTCGGAGATCGCCTGGTTCCTCGAGGAACTGGAGGATCGGCATCACGCCCGTCTGCGCTTCGGGAACCCCCCGGGCCGGATCGAGGTCCTCCGGGGCATATCCGTGACTGACAACGAGGCACTTAGCATGCTGGAGCACATCGCAGGATGACGGCGTCACCGGCATTCCGATTCGCATCGGCAAGCGGCAGCGATCCCGCAAGCCTCGCGCGGGAGCTGGCAGCCGGTCTGGCGCTGGAGGGCACCGGACAGCCCTCCGGGTCCTCGGTCGGGCTCCTGTACCTGTCGGATTCGATGGCCCGGCACGGAGCGCAGCTGCTGGACTCCCTGCGTGCCGCCACCGGCGTCTGGATGTGGACCGGGTGCGCGGGCATGGCGCTGATCGGCGGGCGCGACGAGTTCTACGAGACCCCGGCGGCCGTGGCGATGATCGCGGAACTGGACCCGGAGGATTTCCGGCTGATCCGGGGTCCGGTCGAGTCCTTCGAGTCGCTCCGCGAGCAGCTGGCGGGTTTCCTGGAACCCGGCCAGGCCGGTCGGCTGATCCTGCACGCGGATCCCGCATTCGCGGGGCTGGAGGACCTGCTGACGCGCATCGACCGCGAGACCGCGTGGTTCACCACCGGTGGCGTGAGCTCGGGGCAGGGCGAGGTGGTCCAGTTCGCCGACACCGTACTGTCGGGTGGGGTATCCGGGCTGGCCCTGCGCGACAGCGTGCCGCTGGCGGCGCGCCACACCCAGGGATGTTCCCCGCTGCCGGGGCAGCACCACCTCACGGAGACCTGGCGCAACATCATCGTGAAGCTGGACGAGCGTCCCGCGCTCCCGGTGTTCCGCGAGGTCATCGGGGACGTACTGGCCCGCGACCTGCGCCGGGCGCTCGGATACATCCACATCGGCCTGCCCATCCCGGGTTCCGACACCGGCGACTATCGCGTCCGCAACATCATCGGCATCGACCTGGACCGCGACCTGCTGGCGGTCGGCGAGATGCTGGAGCAGGGGCAGCACATCCTCTTCGTGCGGCGCGACGGCCAGGCGGCCCGAGAGGACCTGGAGCGGATGGTGGCCGAGGTCCGGAGCCGGAACCCCGGCGGAATCCGCGGCGCGGTCTACGTGAGCTGTGTGGGGCGGGGGCGGAACCAGTTCGGGGATGAAGGCACCGAGGTCGGCATCGTGCAGGACGCGCTGGGCGATGTCCCGCTGGTTGGATTCTTCGCCAACGGCGAGATCTTCGCGAACCGGCTCTATGGCTACACCGGCGTGCTGACGCTGTTCACCTGAGTTCACGGAGGAAGGGGACCCCATGCAATACCGTCCGCTGGGACGCACCGGCATCGATGTCAGCCTGATCGGTCTGGGCACGATGACCTGGGGCGAGCAGAACACCGAGGCCGAGGCCTTCGAACAGCTCGATTACGCACTGGAGCGCGGGGTCAACCTGATCGATGCGGCGGAGATGTACCCGGTGCCGCCCCGGGCCGAGACACAGGGCCGCACCGAGACCTACATCGGCAACTGGCTGCGCGCGCGTGGTTGCCGCGAGCAGGTGGTGCTGGCCACGAAGGTGGCCGGCGCGGCCGACTCCATGCCGTGGCTGCGGGGCGGACCGCGGCTCGTTCGCGAGCAGATGGAGGAGGCGCTGCAGCGCAGCCTCGAGCGGCTGCAGACCGATTACGTGGACCTCTACCAGGTGCACTGGCCCGCGCGGTCGACGAACTATTTCGGCCAGCTCGGCTACGAGCACGTGCCCGACGAGGACGCGACCCCGATCGCGGAGACGGCGGCGGTGCTCGGGGACTTCGTGCGCGACGGCCGGGTGCGGGCCATCGGGATCTCCAACGAGACGCCATGGGGCCTGATGCAGTGGCTGCGTGCCGCCGAACAGGGCGGCGCGCCCCGGATCGTCAGTATCCAGAACCCCTACAGCCTGCTGAACCGCAGCTTCGAATCCGGTCTTGCCGAGATGTCGATCCGCGAGGACGTCGGGCTGCTCGCGTACTCACCATTGGCCTTCGGGATGCTGAGCGGCAAGTATCTGGGCGGCGTGCAGCCGGAAGGGGCACGGCTGACGCTGTTCGAACGCTTTTCCCGCTACAGCAATCCGCAGGGGGTTGCCGCTACCGAGGCCTACGCGGCGCTGGCCGGGGAACACGGCCTGACCCCGGCGCAGCTGGCGCTGGCCTTCGTCAACCGCCAGCCCTTCGTGACCAGCAACCTCGTCGGAGCGACCCGTCTGGATCAGCTCGCCGAGAACATCGCCAGTGTGGAGGTGCAGCTGAACGACGACGTGCTGAGCGCGATCGAGGCGATTCACGCCCGCTACACCTACCCCTGTCCCTGAAGGCGGTGCCCCCGGGGACAGATTTGCGAATCTGTCCCCATGCCTTGGTGGATCAGGCCTGCGGCGTCGATGGACACCCCGACGCTCTCGAGGTTCAGCGCCGGTCGGCCCTGGTCGGATTCGAGCAGCAGCCAGTTGTCCCCCTCGCGCCGGTGCAGCTCCTGACGCCCGCGCCGCTTCAAGCCCCCTGCTAGAATTCCGGCATGCAGCCCGCACCAGCACCGATTCCCCTGATCGACACCCACGTGCACCTCGACGTGGACGAGTTTGGGCGCGATCGCGACGAGGCGCTCGCGCGTGCCCGCTCGGCCGGCGTCGTCGCACAGGTGCTCCCGGCGATCACCCGCGCCCATTGGCAGGGCCTTGCAGAGCTCGCCGGGCGGCACGGGGATCTCTTTCCCGCCTACGGCCTGCACCCGGTCTATCTGGAGTCCCACGCCGACTCCGATGTCGGGGCGCTGGACGCCTGGCTCGCGGAACATCCCGCGGTGGCCGTGGGCGAGATCGGCCTCGACGGCTACGTGGACGACATCGCGAGCGGTGCCGCCTGGGAGCGCCAGTGGCAGCTGTTCACCGCGCAGCTCGACGTGGCGCTCAACCACCGCCTGCCGGTGATCATCCACGCCCGGCGCGCGCTCGATCAGGTGCTGAAGGCGCTGCGCCAGCGGCCGGGACTGACCGGGATCATCCACAGTTTCTCCGGCAGCCGCCAGCAGGCGGACCAGGCGCTGGGCCAGGGTTGCTGCCTCGGTTTCGGGGGCCCGGTCACCTACCCGCGGGCCAACCGGCTGCGAAGGCTGGTCGCCGACCTGCCGAGTGATGCGCTGGTGCTGGAGACCGACGCCCCCGACCAGCCCTCGGTGAACCACCGTGGCGAACGCAACGAGCCGTCCTTCCTGCCCGAGATCGCCGCCTGCGTGGCCGAACTGCGCGGTGTCTCCGGCACGGAACTGGCGGGGCAGACCGCTGCCAATGCGCGGCGGGTTCTGGATTTGCCGGATGTGGCTGGATGATCGTGCGCCGACGGTGCTTGCCCGGGCCTTTGTGGGAGGCGAGCCTTCTCGGCGATTCCGGCGCTTGGGAAACGGGTCGCCCAGGGGGCTGGCCTCCTACGGTGCTGATCAAGAGGACTTCCAGGTTGAA
>RECA01000141.1 GCA_007692435.1 Thioalkalivibrio sp. | reverse complement strand
GCTCCCGCTTTCAATCGCGGAAGCTTGCTTCCGCGGCAGGAGGCAAGCCTCCTGCAGGGCAAAGCGGCGGCAAGCCACCGCACTCCACAGGCCTGCGCTTTCATCCCTCGGGGGTGGCCCTGGTCCATGAGAGTTAGCGTGAAAATACAGCCACGGAAGGCGCGGAAACGAAAGATATCAAGCCTATTCCCCGTGTGTTTCCGTGGCGGGCCTTTGGATGAGCAGGCACTGCCGGGGAATCCCAAAAAAAGGGCGCAGATGCGCCCGTAAGACACCGGTGCGAAGTCCTGGGAGACTTGTTGCGGCCGGTGAGGAGGAGAAAGATCTTCTACGTGCGTCTAGAAGTCGTACCGGATGCCGACCTGGAGCGCCGTTGCGGTCTCGCCGGTCGCATCGCCCTCGCTTGGGCCGCCGCCCTGAGCCCATGGCGTGAGGGCCGAGTTGTCGTCGTTGTCCATCACGCCCAGGTTCACCTGGATCCGCAGATCCCGGTCGATCCGGCGTTCGAGGCCAACGGCAAACAGCGTCGCGTCGGAATCGTCCGCATCGGAGTCCAGCAGGAAGACGTGGCCGCGGGCGTACCAGTTGGGGGCAAACTGGTATTGCGCTGCAACGCCAAAGGTATCGGCCTTGTCACGACCGTCGGCCTCGGTGTTCTGATAGAGGGCACCGACCTCGAGCATCGGGGTGAGCTTGTATGCCGCCACGAGCCGCACGCCGTCGACGTTGTCGCTGTCATTCGCGATTCTCCAGTCTGTGCGTGGTCGGGGGGAAACCCGTCGATGTGCTTCACATCGGAAACGCAGACTGGAGGACAGACGTTACGGCGAGGTCACGCTCGGATGAACATTCGGTTAAAAACAACAGATGTTGTAAATGGGCAACGGAGAATCAGGCGTTTGGGCCCGCGCCCGAGGGGAAAACCGTGGTGTGTTTCTCTCACCTGCATGCCATTGCGCACGGGCGCCACCCGAGACGATGAAACGAGGGCGCAGGGTGGGCAAGACGAAGTGTGCCCACCAGACACCGACACGGCCAGAGTGGTGGGCCCGCTGCGCTTGGCCCACCCTACGGCACGATACCGGCGGAATGCCGGCGTCAGGGGTCCTCGGCCCGGCAGAAGCTGCCGCGGAAACCGGCACGCACCGTCATCGCCAGGAACACGAGCACCAGCACGGCGACGAAGAGCAGCAGGGCGATCCCGGCCCAGAAATAGAAGCGGACACCGGCGAGATGTGCCATCTCCATCAGCGCGATGCTCATCGCGGCCAGCGGGAAGGTGTAGGACCAGTACGCCAGCGAGAACGGGATCTGCCCCTGACCGCGGATGCGCGTGAACAGGAGGATGGTCAAAAACAGCGCGATGAAGAACAGGATCCGCGCGAAGGCATCGAGCTCGCCGGTGAGTTCCACGTAGGCGATGAAGCCCACCGCAGGCGGCGCGATCAGGATGAACAGCGTCGGCAGCGCGCGGGTCGGCAGCGGCTCGTGGAACAGGATCCGGTAGAAGACGATGGTCATCAGCATCGCCCAGAACAGCAGGCCGGCACTGAAGAAGAACCAGCCGATCTCCGTAAAGCCGAAGGCGACGGCCGGAATCGCGATCAGCACGTTCCCGACCGCGGGAATGAACCACGCCGGATTCACCTGCGTGATCGCGAAGCGCGCGTGGTGCATCCAGAAATTCACGACCAGGATGGTCACGATCAGGTGGAAACTGGCACCCAGCGCGAAGATGCCCTTTGCCGGCAGCGTTTCGTGCGGGTGCAACACCATGCTCATCAACACGATGGAGATCGAGATCGCTGCCAGGTAGTTCAGCCGCACCGGATGGCGCAGGTCGATGATCGTCTCCGCCGGATAGCGCACCGCCTTGAAGATGAACAGCATCCCGAGCAGGAAGAACATCATCCACGCGAGCATCAGCACCGGCTCGCCAAGCCACGCCGGAGCGCCGTGTTCGCCCCAGGCGCGCAATCCCAGGCCGAGCCCGGCGACTCCCATCACCATCGCGAAGATCGACAGCGGGAAGTGTTCCACGCAGTCGCGAAAAGACTTGTTCATGCCGCTCTCCATTCACTGCATGCCCGGCCCGAGGCCGGGAACGGGCCGCGGATATCGCCGCGAAACGGCACCGGGCCCGCCTGATCGGCCGTGGCGAGGCGCAATGATCGGCGTGCAGCCGGCGGCGCGCAAGCGGGGACCTGCGAACGGTATTTCCGTATGCCGCAGTGCCGTTCGTGAACGAGAGGGCGGCTTCTTGTTATTGTCCGCGCACGCAACACTGGAGCCAGAGACTTGCCATACAACCAACAGAGCATCACCTCGATCCGCCGCTGGTCGCCGAAGACCTTCAGTTTCAAGGCGACGCGGCCCGAGGGATTCCGGTTCAAGAACGGACAGTTCGTCACGCTGGGCCTGCGCTGCGGCGGCAAGCTGGTGCCGCGCGCCTACTCGATCGTCTCCGACCCCGATGAGCCGGACCTCGAGTTCCTCAGCATCCACGTGCCCGACGGTTCGCTCACCAGCGAGCTCGCGCAGGCCAGCGTGGGCGACACCATCTGGATCAACAGCAAGGTCACCGGATCGCTGACGCTCGAACACGTACAGGCGGGCCGCAACCTCTACCTGCTCGCCACCGGCACGGGGATCGCCCCCTTCATCTCGCTGATCCGGGGCGAGGAGATCTTCGAGCGCTTCGAGACCGTGATCCTGGTCCACAGCGTGCGTACCGCCCCCGAGCTCAGCTACCGGGAGGAGCTCGAGGCGCGGGCCGGCGGACGGCTGCGCTACGTGCCGACCGTCACCCGCGAGCCGCACGACATCACCGGTCGCGGGGCCGACCTCTTCCGCAGCGGCGAGCTCTCGCGGATGCTGGAACTGCCGGACCCGGACCCCGAGCTGGACCGCGTGATGCTCTGCGGCAACCCGCAGATGAACAAGGAGATGACCACCCACCTGAAGGAACAGGGCTGGACCATGACCAACTACAAGGGTGTCGGCAACTTCACGGTGGAACAGGCCTTCGTCACCACGCAGTGCGAGGATTGAGGGCGTGATTGCCGGCCGCGCCCACGCCGGCCGGCCGCGCGCTCAGGATGGCAGCTCCCGCGATTTCAGGCCGTCCACGCTGCGGGAGCTGATCTCCGCCCGGTAGAACCACTCGTTCCCCGGCAGCGCATTGGGATTGGGAAAGACGATGAAGCCGTCAGCCGGCGCACGCACCGACACGCCGTTCGCCCGCACCCCGATCTCCTCTCCCGCTCGAATCCGGTCGAAGCTCTGCCAGGGCCGGGAGAAGGCATCCAGCGGGTCGTCGCGGTCGACCACCTCCACCAGCCGCAGCACCTCCAGATCGTTACGCGGAGGCGGGGGCGGCAGTTCCATCAGCCCCAGGTGCCCCAGGGTGTTCAGGATGGCTCGATACCCGACCTCCGGCGCCTCCGGGTCGTCGTGCTGGCCGCATTCGAGGGTGACGCCGTAGCCGCCTTGGCTGCGCATGTATTCGGTGGTGCCGATGCCGTAGCTGGGATCGGTGCTGAGCATCTGCGCACGCAGCGTCGCATTCGGATTGCGCAGGCGCCGCGCCACTCCGACCGCGTAGGTGTCGAGCCACCCCTCGACGATGCGCCGCGGCCCCAGCCGACGCACCAGCGCCTCCTCTTCCGGTGCCCGCTGAAAGGCCTCCAGACCGTGGTCGTTGTTCTCCGGCCCGAGCATCACGAAGGGCTCTCCAGGGGTGTGGAAGGAATGCAGGTCGAGCAGCACGTCGTGGGCCGCGAGCAGCGGACAGAGGCGGTTGGCCAGCCGGTCCTCGAAGTCCTGCGGCGCGTCCGTGATCCGGAAATTGCGATTGAGGTTGCGCTCGCCCATGCGCTGCACGCGCTGGAAGGCGAGCGGGTTCGTGATCGGCACCAGGGTCAACGTGCCCCGCAGCAGCTGCCGCTCGGCACGCTCCAGCTCGCCGGCGAGGCGCAGGATGGCCTCGGTGCCGCAGGTCTCGTTGCCGTGCACCGCGCCGAGCACGATCAGGCCCGGCCCGGGCGCCAGTCCGTGATAGGTGATGCTGCGCAGCGCCGTAGGCAGGTCGCCGGGGATGGGGCTGGAAGACATTCGAAGACTCCGTGACCGGTTGCCGGATGCCCGTGACGCGGCCGCCCCGGGGGCAGGCCGCGAAGACCGCTCCCGGAGCCCCCCGACATGATTCGACACGGCACAGGCATTACACTGCGCCTGCGCCATCCGGCCGGGGCATCCGGCGCGTCCGGACCCGTTGATGTTACTGTGTAACAGCTGGCGTCCCGACCCGAAACCAGTGGCCGGACAGGAGGCCCGCACATGCTGAAGGATATCGAAAATCTGCCACGAGGGAG
Organism: Thioalkalivibrio sp.; assembly: GCA_007692435.1. GTDB lineage: Bacteria > Pseudomonadota > Gammaproteobacteria > Ectothiorhodospirales > Ectothiorhodospiraceae > Thioalkalivibrio. The sequence continues at coordinate 5,723 of RECA01000141.1, read as the reverse complement.
CCGACTTCCGCGCTCGGAGGTCCTTGCCGGGCTGCGGCTGAACGCCGATGGCCTGATCCCCGCGATCGCCCAGCAGCACGACACCGGAGAGGTCCTGATGATGGCCTGGATGAACCGGGAGGCCCTGGAGGAGACCCTGGCGACGGGACGCGTGTGCTACTTCTCCCGTTCGCGCGGCCGCCTCTGGAGAAAGGGCGAGAGCTCGGGCCAGGTGCAGCACCTGAAGGGGCTGTACATCGACTGCGACGGCGACACGCTGCTGCTGCGCGTGGACCAGACGGGACCGGCCTGCCACACCGGCCGTTCCAACTGCTTCTTCTTCCGGGTGGACGGCGACGAGGTGGCGATCACCGCGAACCCGCTGATCGATCCCGAGGCCCTGTACGGCAGCCACGGCGCATCCGGCGCCGGCGGCCAGCCCCCGAAAGAACCGCAATGAAGACCCTGTTCCTGCACAACACCCTCGGGGGCGAGACCGCGCCCTTCGCCCCCGCCGATCCGGACCGCGTGACCCTGTATGTCTGCGGGCCGACGGTGTACAACTACGTGCACATCGGCAACGGGCGCCCGGTGGTCGTGTTCGACGTGCTGTTCCGGGTGCTGCGGGCATTGTACGGACCCGGGCACGTGATCTACGCCCGCAACATCACCGACGTGGACGACAAGATCAACCAGGCCGCAGCCGCCAACAACGAAGACATCGGCACGCTGACCGCGCGCTTCACCGAGGCCTTCCACGAGGACGTCGCCCGCCTGGGCGCCCTGCCCCCGACCCTGGAGCCGCGCGCCACCGCCCACGTCGCCGAGATGATCGCGATGATCGAGCATCTGATCGCCAGCGGCCACGCCTATGTCGCCGGCGGGCACGTGCTCTACGACGTGCGCTCCTTCCCCGAGTACGGCCGCCTGTCCCGGCGCAGCCTGGACGACATGCGCGCCGGGGCACGGGTCGAGGTCGCGGACTACAAGCGCGACCCCGCCGACTTCGTGCTGTGGAAGCCGTCACGGCCGGGGGAACCCGCCTGGGACAGCCCCTGGGGCCCGGGCCGGCCCGGCTGGCATCTCGAGTGCTCGGCGATGACCGAGGCCCACCTCGGGGACACCATCGACATCCACGGCGGCGGTCACGACCTCGTCTTTCCGCATCACGAGAACGAGATCGCCCAGAGCTGCGCGGCACACGGGACGGAATACGCCCGCTTCTGGGTGCACAACGGCCACGTCACGGTCGATGGCGAGAAGATGTCCAAGTCGCTGGGCAACTTCCGGCTGCTGCGGGACCTGCTGGAGGTCTATCCCGGCGAGGTGCTCCGGCTCGCGCTGCTGGCCCGTCACTACCGGGCACCGCTGAACTTCTCCGAGCGCAGCCTGGAGCAGGCACGCAACGGCCTGAACGGCCTCTACCGCGTGCTGCGCGACCACGCCGACGTTCCGGCCGGCGCGGCCGATCCCCAGGACACCGCGGTCTTCGATGCGCTGCTCGATGATCTCAACACGCCGGGTGCGATCGCGGGCCTGCACCAGCTGGCCGACCAGCTGGCCGCAGCGCGTGCTCCGGAGGAGGTGGCTGCGCGCAAGGCGGAACTGCTCGCGGCCGGCGCCGTGCTGGGCGTGCTGCAGCAGGATCCGGTGGACTGGTTCCAGGCCGGAGCGACGGACGCGGTCTCCGCGGAATGGATCGAGGCACGGATCGCCGAGCGCCAGGCGGCCCGCAAGGCCCGCGACTTCCAGCGCTCCGATGCGATCCGCGACGAGCTGGCCGCCGCCGGAATCCTGCTGGAGGACACGCCCGAGGGCACGCGATGGCAACGGGCGGAGACGGCGCCGAACGACGGACCATGAAGCGTGGTCTACCAATCCTGGCCCTGCTGCTCTTCGGTGGCACCCTCAGTGCCCATCCGCACGCGTGGATCGACCTGCGTGTCAGCGTGCTCTTCAACGCGGATGGCGACGTGAAGGCCCTGCGGCAGGAGTGGGCCTTCGACCCCACCTACAGCCACCTGCTGCTGGAGGACCTGGCCGTCGACCAGCCGGACCTGGACCTCGATGCGGCCCTGGAGCTGATGACCGGGCGCATGCTCGGGAACCTGAGCGAATACGGCTATTTCACGGAGATCGAGGTGGGCGAACGGCGCCTTGAACCGGGGCCGGCGCGCAATGGCTCGCTGGACCTGCGCCAGCGGCGGCTGCACCTGCAGTTCGAGCTGCCGCTGGAGGCGGCGCGCCCGGAGGCCACGCGGCCGCTGAACTACCGCGTGTACGACCCGACCTACTGGATCGAGATCCTGCACGATCAAGATGACGTCATCCACCTTGCGGACGGCGGCGGCTGCAGTACGCGTATCCAGCCCGCGCGGCCCGAACCGTGGCTGGTGGCCTACGCGGCCACGCTCGAGCGGGACCAGCGTGCACCCATCGAGGATCTCGGCAGACGCTTCGCCGAGGTCGTCTCCATCGAATGCAAACCGCGATAGATCGTCGAGGCACCCACGTCGAGGCACCCATGGGAGATCTTCTGCATCCATTGCACACGCCCCCGGCACGGGGACGCTCCACCCTGCTGCGCTCCGTGGCCCTGCTGGCCCTGCTGGCCCTGCTGCTGGCCCCGACGGTGGCGGCCTCCAGCCCCTTCGCCCCGGCACCCGCCAGCGAGGCCGCCGAGCCGGGCCTGATGGACCGCGCCTCGGCCTGGATCGTGCAGACCCAGCGGGACCTGCACCGACAGCTGACCACGGTCCTGCACGAACTCGACGAGACCCCGACCGCGCGGACGGCCGCGGTCCTGATCATCGCGAGCTTCCTCTACGGCGTCTTCCATGCGGCCGGACCCGGCCACGGGAAGGCCGTGATCAGCACCTACCTGCTGACCCACCGGCAGAGCCTGGGCCGGGGGATCTGGCTCTCCACCGCCGCCTCCCTGATGCAGGGCGTCACCGCGATTGCCGCGGTGCTGATCCTGATCGGGGTGCTCGGGTGGCTGGCCCGGGACACGATGGGCCAGGTGCGCCACCTCGAGCTCGCGAGCTTCCTGCTGGTCGCGCTGCTCGGACTGTGGCTCATCTGGCGGGGCCTGCGGTCGATCTGGCGGCTGCGGCGGCAGGGCCTCGACGAGGCACAGCCGGGCGCCGAACCGGTCGCGGTCCCGCCCGCCACCGCACGCGGACCGCTCTCGGCACCGGGTGCCTTTACGCCGGTCGCAGCGGGCAACCACCTCGCCATCCGCGGGCCGCAGCCGGCGACCGGCAACCACTCGCAGGGGCCGGACTGCGGTTGCGGCACCCCGCATCACGTGAACCCGAACCAGCGCGGACCGTGGTATGCGACCGTGCTCGCGGTGGGTATCCGGCCCTGTTCCGGTGCGGTGCTGGTGATGGCGGTCTCCTATCTGCTCGGCATCTGGCTCGCGGGCATCGCGGCGGTGCTGGCGATGTCGCTGGGAACCGCGATCACCGTCTCCGTGCTTGCGATCCTGGCCGTGCAGGCCCGCGACTGGACACGCCGACTGCTGCGGCCCACGCCATTGAGCGGACTCCGCTACGCCGGCCCGGCCGTGGGCATTGCGGGAGGTGGCGTGATCTTCTTCGTCGGCTGGACTCTCTTCCAGGGCACCCTCGCGGTGGCCCCGGTGCGGCACCCGCTGGGGCTGTAGGGGGCGGGGGCAAGGGTGGGTGCCGCCGCGGGCCACGGTTGCACTCCAGCGCGCCAACCGGTAAAAACCGGACACCGCCCGTGCGGGCGCCGCGCCATCTCAGGAGCACCATGACCACGTCCCTGATAACCCCGGAACAGGCCGAGAGCCTCGCCGGCCTCTTCCGCGAGCGGGTGCGTGCGAACCCCACCAAGGTCGCCTACCGGCAGTACGACCACGCCCGCGGGGGCTGGGTCCAGTGCACCTGGGCGGACATGGCGGCGGAGGTCGGGCGCTGGCAGTTCGCGCTGCGGCGGGAGGGGCTCGAGCCGGGCGACCGCGTCGCGATGATGCTGCGCAACTGCCGGGAGTGGGTCACCTTCGACCAGGCGGCGCTGGGTCTCGGGCTGATCACCATACCGCTGTACACCGACGACCGCGCGGACAACATCGCCTATATCCTGGAACAGGCCGGCGTGAAGCTGCTGCTGGTGGAGGGCAAGATCCAGTGGCGCCGGCTGACCCCGGCACGGGACCGGATGCCGACAGTGAAGAGCATCATCTCGCTGCACAGCATCGAGGACGAGGACCTGCCCGGCGATCCGCGCCTGAAGATGGCCCCCGACTGGCTCTTCGGGCTGGACGGCGAACTGATCACCCGCTCCGTCGAACCGGATGCACTGGCGACCATCGTCTACACCTCCGGCACCACCGGCCGGCCGAAGGGGGTGATGCTGTCGCACCGCAACATCCTGTTCAATGCCCATGCCGCGTCGCAGTGCGGGCCGCTGAACCAGGATGACGTCTTCCTGTCCTTCCTGCCGCTGTCGCACACGCTCGAGCGGACCGCCGGCTGCTACCTGCCGATGATGATCGGCGCGGAGGTGGCCTTCGCCCGTTCGATCCCGCAGCTGGGCGAGGACCTGACGGTGGTCCGCCCCACGGTACTGATCTCCGTGCCCCGCATCTACGAGAGCGTGTACGCGAAGATCCAGGCCGGGCTGAAGCAGAAGTCCGCCTTTGCGCGTGCGCTGTTCCGGCTCACCGTCGATACCGGCTGGGCCCGGTTCGAACACGAGCAGGGACGTGCGGGCTGGTCCCCGCGCTCGCTGCTCTGGCCCCTGCTGGACCGGCTCGTGGCCCGCAAGGTCCGCGCCCGTCTGGGCGGGCGCATGCAGTACGCGGTCTGCGGCGGCGCGCCCCTGCCACCCCCGATCGCCCGCTTCTTCATCGGCCTCGGCCTGCCCGTCTATCACGGCTATGGCCTGACCGAGTCCAGCCCCGTGGTCAGCGCGAACCGGCCGGACGACAACCTTCCCGCCTCCATCGGGGTGCCCCTGCCGGGGGTGGAGACGCGCGTGGGACCGAAGGACGAGCTGCTGACGCGCAGCCCCTCGGTGATGCTGGGCTACTGGCAGAACGACGAGGCCACGAAGGCCGCGATCGACGAAGACGGGTGGCTCCACACCGGCGACAAGGCGCGCTTCGACGAACAGGGGCACATCTTCATCACCGGCCGGATCAAGGACATCATCGTGCTCGGCAACGGCGAGAAGCTCCCGCCGGCGGACATGGAGATGGCGATCCAGCTCGACAGCCTCTTCGAACAGGTGATGATCGTCGGCGAGGGCCGGCCCTTCCTGTCGGCGCTCGTGGTGCTGAATCCGGACACGTGGCGCGAGGTCGCCGCGCAACTCGACGTGGATCCCTCCAGTGACGAGGAGCTGCGCAGCCGTTTCGTCGAACGCAGCCTGCTGGCACGGGCGAATGGCCAGCTCACCGGCTTCCCGGGCTACGCCCGGATCCGGCGCCTGATCCCGCTGCGCGAGCCGTGGACGGTGGATCATGGTCTGCTGACCCCCACCTTGAAGATGAAGCGCGAGCGCATCGCGGACAGCTTCCGGGACGAGATCGAGGCCGCCTACGCGGACTACGCCGATATCTGAGGAAACGCCGATTGACCCGGCCCCCTGTAGGAGGCGAGCCCTCTCGGCGACCCAGCGCCGGGGACGGTCGCCCAGGGGGCTGGCCTCCTACGGTGCTCGCCCCGGCCCGCTGTAGGAGGCGAGCCCTCTCGGCGATTCAGGCGCCGGGG
>RECA01000096.1 GCA_007692435.1 Thioalkalivibrio sp. | reverse complement strand
CTACCCTGGCGCCGGATGGCGGATAACGGGCTTCGCCCTCTTCCGCCCTACGCTTCTTTCGTGGTCAGGGGGGTCGCTGCGCGCCATCACCGTCAGCCCAGGGCCCGGAGAATCCCGATCAGCGCCTGCTGCGACCGCTCCGGCAGGTAGCGCGATTCCGCCACGCGTGTTGCCAGCAGCCGCCAGTTTTCGGAGGTATCGAACAGCTCCCGAAACAACGGCTCGGCCTCGCTCGGGTAACCGGCCACCGCCATGGCCACGGCCTGCCAGAATACGAGCTCCTCGTGTGCGGGTGCCATGGAAACGGCCAGGGAGAAATCGCGCAACGCGGCCCGCAGATCGCCATTCCGCAGATGGTGATCGCCCCGGCTGTTGAGGTGAAAGGCCCTCTTCAGGGTGATCAGCCGATCCAGTTCACGGAGCGGCTCCTCGTGATCCTCGACACGCAGATCGAAAAGCACGTCACGACCCGGGTCGCCCGAAGAGGCCGCATCCACCACGATGACTGCGGCGGAGCGTCGGCCGCGCAGATCCCCTCCCGCCGCCTGGGCGGCCTCCAGGCTCAGGAGCAGCCGATCGACGAGCTCCCCCTTTGCCGCCTCGAAGGCCTCGCCCATCTCCTGCCAGATATCGGGTTCCATCAGCATGTTGCCGAGACAGGCATATCCTTCGCCGACGCGGTGACCCGCTTCCGGGACACAGCGCTCCCCGGTGCAGGCCGCGACCCGTCCCTGCGCGTCGATCATCGCGGACTGGCGATATCCGGCATGGGGATCACTCCCGCGCAGCGTATCCAACGCCTGCTGCGCCGAGGCCCCCTCCCGGATCAGGCGCAACCCCTCCGTTCCATAGCTGGGCTTGGCGAAGGACTGGATGGTCACCGCCCCCACAGCCGCCGCCGCGTGGGGACTGATGCTCCCGACCGCGAAATAATACGACTGGACGGCCACGCCCATCTCCCCGGTCTCCGGATCCCGCGCAACGATGGAATAGGTGGCGACGGGCAGACCCTCGCGGGGCGGCAGTGCGCCACGCCGAAGTGCTTCGCCTGTTTTTCGAGCCCCGGTCATGGGCCGGTCATGCGCCTGTCATGGGGGCATCCGGCGGCCACCGGCAGTTGCACTGGCAGGCGGGCACAAGCGGCTGCAATACGGGAGGTATCCTGGGAACCATGGCAACATCTTCGCACGGAAACTCCCCGTCTGCCTTCCGTCTGCCTCCTGCACCGGCAGGCACGCCAAGCCGCCGGGATCGCAGGCTCACCGATTGCAAAGCCTCCCCGATCACCGTTTGCGACTGCGTTGTCCGAACAGAGGCGCTTGCGAAGACGCAAAGGGAGAAAATGGAAACATGGGTAATCATCCCTAGGGAATTGCCTCCCTTACCCGCTGCGCCGTCTCCCGACTAAGCTCTTGCCTGTGTGGATCGCAGCACCGCCGTCAAAGGCATCCGCGTTCCTCTGCCAGCCGGAATGGCAGGGAGACGCAAAGCGAGCCACCAGTGGAAGGCTAGATCTGGACGCACAAGAGCGATAGGAGAGATCTTCGATGACAACTGGCAAAGTGAAGTGGTTCAACGACCAGAAGGGTTTCGGATTCATCACCCCCGAGGGTGATTCCAAGGATGTCTTCGTCCATTACAGCGCCATTCAGTCCAACGGCTTCAAGTCGTTGACCGAGGGCCAGACGGTGTCATTCGAGATCCAGCAGAGTCCAAAGGGTCCGACCGCCGCACACGTGGTTCCGCAGTAAATCAGACCAAGACGGCGCCGGCTTCGCCTCTCCGCGCAGGCCCCCCTCGCGGAGAGCGTTCCGGCGTCGCAGCCTTGCCCACAACCGGACGGCCATCCTGCCGCTCTACCAGAACAGGAGCAGCAGACCGGCGGCCAGACACACCACGACCATCGGGATGATGGTTTCCCGGATCACCTGCCCCTCGCGCGCCTCGAGCCCTGCTGCTCCCGCTGCCATCGCGATGTTCTGCAGCGAGATCATGTTGCCCATCCCCGCGCCCACCAGTTGCAGGGCCAGCATTGACGGTACGGCCATCGTCAGCGCCCTGGCCGTATCCAGCTGCAATCCTCCGAAGAGGAGGTTGGACACGGTCGCGCTCCCTGTCATGAATGAACCCAGTGCCCCGACGAAGGCGCTGACCAGCACGAACATGTCATCGAAGGTCGCGGCCAGTCCCTGCCCCATGACCTCCGGTATCGACGGCAGGCCCGCCTCGTTGTTTCCCGACAGCAGCAGGAGCTGGGTCATCGCGATGATGAACACCAGGACGACCGCCGCAACGCGGAGCTTCCGCCAGGTCGAGGCCGCGGCCTTCCCGAGGGTCTGACGACTGACATCGAAGAGAAGGAGCGCGGTGATCAGCGCCAGTCCGAAATAGAAATACGGCGTATACAGGGGTGTGAGGTCCTGGCTCAGTTCCACGCCCCGGAAGGTACCGAGCGACACGCTCACCGACTCCAGCATCTCGCGCAGCGGCATCACGGTCCGCGACAGAATCAGCGCGACGACCATGACCGCGAACGGCACGAACGCGTAGGCGACCCGGCCCAGGGAACCGTGCTCCGCCGCGTCCGCAGGCTCGTGGTCCGGTAGCAGAAACCCGCGGTGCGCGGCGTAGGCGATGATGACCATTGCGGATGCCCCGCCCACGATGGACGGCAGCTCGGGACCCACCAGCCAGGCCACCAGCACGTACGGGATACTGAAGGCCAGCGCCGAGAAGATGGCGAAGGGCAGGAATGCGCGGAAACGGCCCTTCTCCTGGTCCAGGGTGACGACGTAGACCATGAATGTGGTGATGAACAGGGCAAACAGGCCGTGCAGTGCGGCAGCGAGGAGCACGGCCTGAGAGACCGTCTCCTGGTCCAGGCCCAGGCCCGCGAGCCCGATGATCACCGGTGTGCCCGCCGCACCGAAAGGTACCGCGGTACTGTTGCCGATCAGCGCCACTGCAACGGCCTTGAGTGGCCGCATTCCGAAATAGACGAGCAGCGGGGCCGCCAGCACCGCCGGCGTCCCGAACCCGGCGATGCCCTCGATGAAGCCGACCAGCCCCCATCCCAGAAGCATGGCCAGCACACGCTGGTCCCTGGAGACCGTCCCGATCAGGGACCGGATGGCATCCATCTGCCCTGTTTCGATGGTGACGTTCAACAACAGCAGCGCCATCGCCACGATCAGCAGCACCTCCACGAAGACCATGAGGGCCTCGAGCAGGCTCGCGGCGACGACCGTGCCCGACACCTGCCATATCGCCAGCGCGATCAGCAGGGTGCTCAGATAGGCGATCGGTGCCGCCTCGTAGGCGGGCCGACGCAACGGGACCAGGAGCGCAAACAGCGCCACGAACGGCACCAGTGTGATCCAGAAATGCATCAATTCTGATTCCTTGAGGGATGGGCTTGGCGTCGGCGGTTGAAGGCCGGCCTCCTTGCTCAAGGGAAAACTCTGGATTCCGTCATGTAAATGGGGATGAATACGCCATGAAGAGGACCCGGCCCTGACCCCCGTGGGAGGCGAGCCCTCTCGGCGATCCGGCCCTTGGGGATCGGGTCGCCCAGGGGGCTGGCCTCCTACAGACCCGGCCCTGACCCCGGTGGGAGGCGGACCCCCGTGGGAGGCGAGCCCTCTCGGCGATCCGGCCCTTGGGGATCGGGTCGCCCATAGGCTGGCCTGCTGCCGGCCTCGACGACCATGGGGACATGGGTAGCTTTACCTAGGTGCTTCCCTATCTTACCGGCCCATTCGCCTCATTGCTAAGCTTTTCGGTAAATCAATCGCGGCTACGATACGTTGCTGCTTCTAACGAAACCTCGTTGGAGACGGAAAGGATGAGCGAACAGGCCGACGATTGCATCTGGGTGCGCACGAGTGTTCTGTTGGGAACGGGAGACAAGCCTCCGGCCTACGTAAAGACCCGCAAGCTCTGCCAGGATGGCGTGTTTCTGGAACATGCCGGGCTGGTTGCGGATCAGCCGGTGGAGGTCATCTTCCCCGAACCCTACTCCGACGGCGACGGACACCATCTGTTCGGAACCGTCACCCGCTGCTGGCCGGACGGTGTGTGGGTCAGTTTCCGGAACAATTTCCTCTCGTCGGCGGAAATGCTGATGCGCGCCGGGCCGCCGCTGATGGAGGGTGCCCGCGAACACGTCTGACATGCCTGCGGGAACCCGGGACCCCGCACGGCAACACCGAGACCACTCCTCCGATTCAAGGGCGCGCCTTTTTTTGCGGCAAGCTCCCGACATGAAGAGCACCACAGGACACTACAAACGGCCGGTCGAGAAACCCTTCAACCGCAGCGAGCGCGAGCGGGTGACGCTGCTCTTCAACGGAGCGACGACTGCCCACGACCGGCTCATGGCCGCCGGTCTGCAAGGACTCGGGTATCGGGCCCGGCCCTTGCGGGTGCCGGAAAAGGCGGATTTCCGCACCGGCAGGGAGTACGGCAACAACGGCCAGTGCAATCCCACCTATTTCACCGTGGGCAACCTGATCAACGAGCTGACACGGCTGCGCGACGAAGAGGGAATCCCCACCGAAGACATCCTTTCCGGCCATGCCTTCGTCACCTTGGGCACCTGCGGCCCGTGTCGATTCGGCATGTACGAGGCCGAATATCGTCTCGCCCTGTGCAACGCGGGCTTCGACGGCTTCCGGATTCTGGTGCTGGACCAGACCGGCGCCTGCGAGCAGGACACCGCCGGTAATGGCCTCGAGGTCAATCTGCAGTTCATCACCATGCTTCTCGAGGCCGTCTTCACCGGCGACCTGCTGAACGCGCTCTTCTTTCAGATCCGGCCCTACGCCACCGATCCGGAGGCCGTCGCAAAGACGCGGGAGCGGTGCCTGTCGGTCTGCGAGACGGCGCTGCGCGAGGCAGCTTCGCAGGTCCGCCCCGGTCTTGCCGCCCTCGGGCTGCGGGTCCTGTTGCCGATCAGTCGCACCGGGGACATACAGCGGGTGCTCGACCGCGTGCTCGGTGACCGCCACCTCGCTGCACTGCGCCGTTGCCGGGCGATCGTCGCCTCCGATCTCGACTTGGACTACACGCGCCCGAAACCCGTTGTGAAGATCACCGGCGAATTCTGGGCGCAGACCACGGAGGGCGCCGGCAACTTCCACATGTTCGATTTCCTCGAGCAGCAGGGCGCAGAGGTCCTGGTCGAGCCGTTGGCCACATGGGTCGACTATCTCCTGCATTACCGACGCGTGGCGCTGGATGACCGCGCCGGCCTGGCCGGCGGGGGGCGCCTGGCAAGCCTGCGCCACCGCCTTCATTCCGCCCGCGACCGCGCTGTCCTGACGATGGGTGCGCGTCTGCTGGCACGGGAGTACCGCCGCATGCGCGAGGCCCTGGGCGGAACCGTTCACCCCCTGGCCGACCAGCGCGAGATGCAGCGAATGGGCCACCCCTTCTACAACATCCGCGCTGGCGGCGGGGAGGGCTACCTCGAGGTGGCCAAGAACATCTACTACTACAACCGTCGCCTCGCGCACATGACGCTCTCGCTGAAGCCGTTCGGATGCATGCCCTCGACGCAATCGGACGGCGCACAGGTGGCGGTGATGTCCCGCTATCCGGAGCTCAACTACCTGGCGGTGGAGACCTCCGGCGACGGCGACACGCATGCGTACTCCAGGGTCCAGATGGCGCTGGGAGAAGCGAAGGCGCAATGCAGGCGGGAGTTCGAGCAGGCCGTTGCGCGCACCGGACGTCCACTGGAGGCGATGCGTGCCTACGTCGCGGTGCATCCCGCACTGCGCGACCCGACCCTGCGCGTGCACCGGCACACCGGAGTGATCAGCCAGGCGGCGAACTTCGTGCTGCACGTGGGAACCCTGATGGACCGAGAAGGCATCCCGCGCCGGGAACCGATGAGAACCGCGCCGACATGAGCGGCTGCAGCAATGGAGGCGCAGCTGCGTGGAGCTCGCGACGGAGGTCGGTCAGGGGCGCGGGCCCGGATTCGGATCAGAGAGCAGCGAAACCATGCTGCAGAGGTCAGCCACGGTGTCCGCCTCCATCTTCTCCATCACGCGGGCACGGTATTTCTCGACGGTCCGCGGACTGATGCGGAGCTGTCGGGCGATCTCCTTGTTGCTGAGCCCTTCGGTGACGAATTGCAGGACCTCCGCTTCACGCCGCGTCAGGTCACCGGCGCGGCCGCGAACGTCCATCTGCCGGTTCCGTTCATCACGCTGATGCCCATCAATCTCGAGGGCGGCCTCGATGCGCGTGATCAGGACCTCTGTCGAGCACGGCTTCTCAACGAAATCGATTGCGCCACCCCTCATCGCCCGCACGGTCGCGGGAACGTCCGCGAAGGCCGACATGAAGATCACGGGCATCGTGCATCCGCGCGCGTTCAACACCTCCTGGACCTGCAGTCCGGTCATGCCGGGCATCATCAGGTCCGTCAACAGACACCCCGACTGTGCCGGGTCGATATCCTCCAGCATCGCTTCCGCCGATGCGTAGCTCCGCACCCGGTAACCGGCAAGTTCGAGGGCCAGCGTCAGGGAACGGAGTGTCGCCCTGTCATCGTCCAGCACGATCACCGTTTTCGCATCATCCATCCGAGTCCTCCATACATCAGGCCGAAAAGCTGCGGCGCAGGGCATACCGGTGCGTTCGCCTCAGGACGAGAGCTTAGGGTACAACCGCTCCACATCCTCCGCCCGGCACATCTCGGTGCCTCCGCTCAGCAGCGCGGCGGCGCCTGCCGCGACGGCGTAGCGGCCCGCATCCCCGAGTGACCCGCCATCGGCGAGGCGCGAGACCAGGGCGGCCACGAAGCTGTCGCCGGCACCCACTGCGCTGCGGGCCTCCACCTCCGGGGCGGCGACGTGAAAGACGCCTTCGCTCGAGGCGAACAGCGCCCCCTCGGCGCCGAGGCTCAGCGCGACCACCTCCGACCCGGCCTCGTCGACAATCCGCCGGATCACGTCCTCCTGCTCCTCCCGCGAGTCCAGGCCTGCCCCGGTGAGATCGCGCAACTCCCGCTTGTTGGGCTTCACCAGGAAGACGCCTTCGTCCAGTGCCGCCTCCAGAGAGGCGCCAGAGGCATCGACGACGCACCGGGCCCCTTTCTGCTTCGCGAGCCGGGCCACCCGGGCAGTGAAGTCATCGGGGACCCCCTCCGGCAGGCTGCCGCTCATCACCAGGTACCCGCCCTCCGACAGGGCCTCCTCGATACGCTCCAGGGCCGCCTGCCACTCCGTTTCCTGCCATTCCGGACCCTCCAGCACGAAGCGGTACTCCTTGCCGGTCGAATCCTCGTTCACATTGAAGCTCTGGCGGGTGTTGCCCCCGATTTCGATTGCTTGCGCCCCGTCCAGTTCCGCCTCCAGCAAACCCCGGTATACCTCGCCCATGGGGCCACCCAGGGCATAGAGGGCCGTGGCCGCGCCTCCCAGGCGCTCGATCACGCGGGCGACATTGACGCCGCCGCCACCGGGATCGAAGCGGGCACCCGAGCAGCGCAGCTTGTGCTTGCTGACCACCTCGTCCACGGAGGTGCTGACGTCGAGGGCGGGATTCATCGTAAGCGTGACGATCGGTTGCATGGCATTTCCTCCGCTGTAGGCGTCCGGGTTCTTACGCGTCACACACCCGGGACACGGCGTTGCGTCTCACTGATCCGGCGCGCGTTCCGCTTCGCGCTCGGCCCGGGCAACGATCCGCTTCACGGCCATGAAGCTGTCCGGGCTCACCGACATGCTGTCGATCCCCTGTTCCACCAGGAACGCGGCGAACTCCGGATAATCGCTCGGGGCCTGGCCGCAGAGACCGGTCTTCACGCCGACATCACGGGCCTTTTCCAGCAGTTCCGCGATCGCGGCCTTCACCGCAGGATCGCGGGCATCGAAGAGCGACGCCAGGAAGTCGTTGTCGCGGTCGGCCCCCAGCACCAGCTGGGTCAGATCGTTGGTCCCGATGGAAAATCCGTCGACCCGGGCCCCGAAATCCCGCGCCAGGATCACGTTCGACGGGATCTCGACCATCATGTAGATCTCGAGTCCGGCCTTGCCGCGCACCAGCCCGTGTTCCGCCATCGCGGCGAGTACGCGGTCGGCCTCGTCGACCGTGCGGCAGAACGGAATCATCACCCGGATGTTCTCCAGGCCGATCTCCTCCCGGGCACGCCGCACCGCGGCGCACTCGAGCGCGAAGGCCTCGGCATAGGGTCCGTCGACGTAACGGCTCGCTCCGCGCCAGCCGAGCATCGGATTGGCCTCCTCCGGCTCGAAGCCACTGCCGCCGATCAGGCCGGCGTATTCGTTGGTCTTGAAGTCCGAAAGCCGGACGATCGCGGGGTTGGGCCACTGGGCCGCCGCCAGCCGGGCGATGCCGCGCGCCATGCGGTCGACGAAGAAGGCGGACCCGTCCTCGTAGCCGCGGGTCAGTTCGGCAATGGCCTTCTTCGCTGCCTTGTCCTCGACCTGATCCGGGTGCATCAGGGCCAGCGGATGCACCTTGATGTCATTGCCGATGATGAACTCGATCCGGGCCAGCCCGATTCCCTTCGCGGGCAACCGCCACCACCGGTAGGCCGCCCCGGGGTTCGCGAGGTTGATCATGATGTCGGTCCGCGTCTCCTCGATCTCGTCGGGATCCGTTTCGCTGACCTCCACCTCGGATTCGCCTTCGTAGACGAATCCCCGCTGCCCCTCGGCACAGGAGACCGTGACCTGTTGCCCGTCCTTGAGACTGGAACTGGCATCGCCGGCACCGACCACCGCCGTCAGGCCCAGTTCACGGGAGACGATCGCCGCATGGCTGGTGCGCCCGCCCTGATCGGTGACGATTGCCGCCGCCTTCTTCATCACGGGCACCCAGTCGGGATCGGTCATGCCGGTGACGAGCACGTCGCCCTCCTGAAGCTTGTCGCTCTCGTCGGGGCTCTTCAGCACGCGGATGGTGCCGGTCGCCACCGAGTCGCCGACGGCCACGCCCTCGACCAGTTGCTTGCCCCTGGACAACAGCTTCCAGGAGCGGAACGGTTCGCTGGCCTTCCGGGAGTGCACGGTCTCCGGTCGCGCCTGCACGATGAACAGTTCCCCGCTCTCGCCGTCTCTCGCCCACTCGATGTCCATCGGCTTGCCGTAGTGGGCCTCGATCATCGCGCCCCATCGGCCCAGCGTCAGGATCTCCGCGTCCGAAAGCACGAAGGCGGCGCGTTCCTTCTTCGTGGTCTCCACGGTCCGTGCGGGGTTGTCGTCCCCCTTCTTGCGGGCATAGACCATCTTGGTCTCCTTGCCGCCAAGTCGCCTTTCGATGATCGGCAGCAGCGGACCCTCCGGCTTCGCCTGCGACAGCAGTGGCTTGAAGACGTGGTACTCGTCCGGATCCACGCTGCCCTGCACCACCGTCTCGCCCAGGCCCCAGGCGGCATTGATCAGCACCACCCCGGGATACCCGGTCTCCGTGTCCAGCGAGAACATCACCCCGGATCCGGCCTTGTCGGAACGCACCATCTGCTGCACGCCCACCGACAGCGCGATCTGCAGGTGATCGAAGCCCTGCCGCTCCCGATAGGCGATGGCGCGATTGGTGAACAGCGACGCGTAGCATTTCCGGCAGGCGTCGAGCAGCGCATCGTGCCCGCGTATGTTCAGGAAGGTCTCGAGCTGGCCCGCGAAGCTGGCGCTGGGCAGATCCTCCGCAGTGGCCGAGGAGCGGACCGCCACATCCAGCTCCTTTTTGCCGGTTTCGCGGCGCATTTCGTCGTAGGCCTCGACAATCGCGTGCTCGAGGTCCTCCGGCCAGCGTCCCTTCTCGATCATGCCGCGCACCTTCGCGCCGACGGTCTTCAGGTTGGACTGGTCGGACTTCAGCTTGCCCATGGCCTCGGCGATCGGGTCACGAAGCTCGTTCTCGTCGATGAAGCGCCAGTACGCCGCGGCCGTGGTCGCGAAGCCCCCGGGCACACGGATCCCCTGCGCCTCGAGGGTCGCGATCATCTCGCCAAGGCTGGCGTTCTTGCCACCGACGTCATCCGAGTCCTTCTGTGTCAGCTCCGATAGTCGGAAAATCAGTGCTTTGTCGCTCATGATTCACGTCCTCCTTTCGGGTTTCGATGGCCTGGATGGCGTTGTTCGACCATAAAAGTCCCCCTCCCCCGCAAGCGGGAGAGGGGAGCAATGCGCGACTTTCACGCTAACTCCCATGGCCCTGCGCCACCCCCGACCATGAAAGAAGCGTAGGGCGGAAGAGGGCGAAGCCCGTC
>RECA01000035.1 GCA_007692435.1 Thioalkalivibrio sp. | reverse complement strand
CCGTTCGCGCTATGGAGTGCGGGAGCTTGCTCCCGCTTTCATGCGCCTGAGCCTGCTTCAGCTTTCATGCGCCTGAGCCTGTTTCAGCTTTCATGCGGCCTGAGCCTGCTTCCGCTTTCACGCGCCTGAGCCTGCTTCCGCGGCAGGAGGCGAGCCTCCTGCAGGGCAAAGCGGCGGCAAGCCGCCGCACTCCATGTGCGGGTGATCCGTTCAGGGAAGGGCCTTGATCATCGCATCCGCCAGTGCCTCTCCGCTGTCGAAGGCGGCCTCTACGCGAGGGCCTCCGGCCCAGTCACCGCAGGCACCGATCGTGCGCGCCGGGTCCCAGAGGAAGGGGGCCCCGGCCGTCTGTTCCACCCGCGCGTAAAGCCACCGGTGCAGCGAACGAAATACCGGCCGGGCGTCGCCGATGTGCGGACGCAGCGCGTCGAGCAGGGCCTCTGCCGTGCTCTCCGGTTCCGCATCGACATGCCGGCGGGACCACTCGGGGTTTGCGTGTGCCACCAGTGTCTCGAGGGCGCCGGTCCGGCCAGGCTTGGTGCCGTTGCGTGCGATCCAGGCGATGGGCCCCTCTGGCGGGGTCAGCGCGTCTTCACGGACATCGGTGGCCTGCTCGAAGGCCAGCATCAGCGTCAGGCAGGGGGCGTAGCGGACGCGCTCGAGTTCCGGGAAGCGAGCGCCCGCCGACGCGGCAAGCGGTATCACCTGGGGAGCCGGAATGGCCAGGATCACGGCATCGAAGGACTCGCCCTCCACAAGACCCCCGGAGTCGGTGGCCAGCCTCCAGTGCCCGGGTTCGCCCTCGAGCCCCGTGGCCCGGCAGCCACCGATCACGCGAAGCCCTTCCGCGAGCGACCGTGCCGGCGCCGTCATGCCGGGTGTGCCGACCCACCTCCCGGGCATCCACTGGGCCACGGCGCCCCGGCTCTGCCACTCCGTCACCCGGGACTGAAAGCGCGCGCCTCGCGCCGTGAAGTATTGCGCCCCGTGGTCGAACTGCAGGCCATCGACCCGGCGCGTCGCCATCCGCCCGCCGAGGCCCCGGCTCTTCTCGATGATCGTGCAGCCGATCCCGGCGTCCTCGAGCCGGCGTGCGGCAGCGAGTCCCGCCATGCCGGCGCCGACGATCGCGATCTGCGTCATGGGTCCTGCCTCCGGGCCGGCACCTTGTCGATGGGCCTTCGTGGTTCGGCGTTTCGGCTGCAACGGGCACGAGGAGTTCCATCGAACCCGCCCCCGGGAGCCGGGCCGGTTCGATGACGGGATCGTTTATACTGGGTCCGTTTTCGGAGGAGCCATGGACAACCAGCCCCCACCACGCCAGCGCAAGACACGGACCGGTTCCGGGGCCGCGCCGACCCCGCCCCAAACCGAGTACATCTACCACTGGAATCGCATCATCGCGGCGGTGGTCGTGCTGGTGTTGATCGTCGGCCTGCTGGGCCTCGGCATCCGTGCGTGGCTCTCGGATCCGGCGCCGGCGTCCGCGGATGCCGGACCCGAATCGGTGGAGGTGCCCGAGCTGCCTGTCGAGGCGGCGCCGGGATCGCGGGAGCGGCAGGTCGCGGAGCCTGCGCCGGAACCGGTAGCACCGGAGGTGGTTCAGCCACCCGCAGAGGAATCCCCACCCGCGGAGCTGCCCGCGCGGGAGCCGTTCGTCCCGGAGAGCCTGAGGATGCCCGAGAGCGCGCAATCGGAGCCCTCGGCGGTCTTTCTGCCGCCGGATACGCGCGTCAACCTGCGTGCCGATCCATCACTGGCCAGCCCGGTGCTGCGCATACTCGAACCCGGCACGGAGCTGGAGCTGCTCGATATTGGAGAGGACTTCTACCAGGTGCGCTCCGATGACGGCGTTGTCGGCTGGGTGAGCCGGGAGTATTCGTCGCTCGCGCCCTATCCGGCGTCACAACCCTGATCATCAGGGCGGTGCAGAGCGGAGCCCCGTCAGCGTGAAAGAACACGGCCTTCGACGCGTGTGATCTGGACGCGTGCGATCTGGAGGGCGGAATGGTCGGGGGTGGGGGCGGCGCGGCGCCGTGTCCGGTTCAGATGATCTCGTCCCCGTACTCCAGCGGTTCTTCCTCCCACTGGCTGGCAAAGGCTTCGATCGTGGTTTCGGCCCGGTCGAGCGAGGCGATCCCGGCGATGTGGAAGAGGGCGTCTCCTTCGTTGACGCTGGGGAAGACGGTGCGTCCGACGATGATGCCGCCGGTGTGGGCGACGACCGGGACCTGGGTCTGGCCGAAGGGGTCGGAGACGATGGCGAGGGTCTCGCCCTCCTTGACCACGTCCCCTTCGGAACGAAAACTGCGCAGAAGCCCCCCCTGCGCCGCCCGGACCCAGTGGCTCGATCGGCACAGCAGCGGCCTGCGGCGCGGCTGGCTGACGCCCTTCGCCGGGATCATGCCCTGGCTGTGCAGGATACGCAGAATGCCGACCGTCCCGGCACGCACCGCCGTCTCGTCGAAGCGCAGCGCCTCGCCGGCCTCGTAGAGCAGGACGTCGACGCCGGCCTCTCGGGCCGCTACGCGCATCGACCCGTCGCGCAACTTCGACAGCAGGATCACCGGTGCGCCAAAGATGCGCGCCAGGCGCACGGTTCCGGGTTGGTCCGGCGACACGCGGATCTGGGGCAGGTTGCTTCGGTGTACCGCGGCGGAGTGGAGATCGATCCCCAGGTCCGCGCGCACCACGATCTCGTTCAGGAAGAGATGGGCCAGCCGCGAGGCCAGTGAACCGCTGCGGCTCCCGGGGAAGCAGCGGTTGAGGTCGCGGCGATCCGGCAGATAGCGGGAGTGGTTCAGGAAACCGAAGGCGTTGACGATCGGCACGGCCACGAGCGTGCCCCGGAGGGAGCGCAACGCCGAGTGGCCGAGCAGGCGCCGCACGATTTCGATGCCGATGATCTCGTCGCCGTGGATCCCCGCGCTCACGAAGACCACCGGCCCGGCGCGGCGTCCGTGAACCACGTGCGCCGACATCGTCACCGGGGTGTGGTCGGACAGCACGCTGACCGGCAGATCCACGGTGCGGCGCGTGCCGGCGGCGATGCGTTCCGTCCCGATCTCGAAATCGGCGCGGCGTGCCATCAGCCGCTTCCCTTGGTGCGGGTCTTGCCGGGCTTCGCGTTCTTTTCGATGTACTGGACGATCATCCCGGCGATGTCCTTGCCGGTGGCCTTCTCGACGCCCTCGAGTCCGGGCGAGGAGTTGATCTCCATCACCACCGGTCCGTGATTGGAGCGCAGCATGTCGACACCGCAGACGTTCAGCCCCATGGACTTGGCCGCCCGGATTGCGGTGGAGCGCTCCTCGGGACTGATCCGGATGGTCTCGGCGCTGCCGCCACGGTGCAGATTGGACCGGAAGTCGCCGGCCGCACCGGTGCGTTTCATCGCCGCGACGACCTTGCCGCCGATCACGAAGGCGCGGATATCGGTGCCGCCGGCCTCCTTGATGAATTCCTGCACCAGGATATTGATGTTCGCGCCGCGAAAGGTCTCGATCACGGACTTGGCCGATCGGTCGGTGTCGGTCAGCATCACCCCGATGCCCTGCGTGCCCTCGAGGAGCTTGATCACCACGGGCGTGCCGCCGGCGAGCTTGATCACCTCCTCGGTGTGTTTCGGGTCGTGGGCGAAGGTCGTGACCGGCAGGCTGATCCCGTCGCGGGCGAGCAGCTGCATCGAGCGCAGCTTGTCGCGCGACCGTCCGATCGCGACGCTCTCGTTCACCGGGTACACACCCATCATCTCGAACTGGCGCAGCACGGCCAGTCCGTAGAAGGTGATGGACGCACCGATGCGCGGGATGACCGCATCGTAAACGGGCAGCCTGGCGCCGTTGTAGTAGATCTCGGGCCGGCGCGAGGCGATGTTCATGTAGCAGCGGGTGGTGTTGATGATGTCGAGCTGGTGCCCGCGTGCCTCCGCCGCCTCCTTGATGCGCTGGTGCGAATAGAGGCTCGGATTGCGTGCCAGCATGGCAAGCTTCATCGGGATGCTCCTTTTTCGGGCGAGGTCAGCCATGACCGGGCGCCGTCGACCAGGAGGCCGTGACGCCGGATGGCACTTCGGCCGATGATGATGGGAAACGCCATGTCGCTGCGGTCGGCAAGCGAGAGTTCGACGAGAAAACGGTGCCCCGCCAGGTGAATGCGCGTGCGTATGATGATGCGTTCCTCCGGAACCCCGCTGGTGTTGCGGATGCTCCGACGATCGTGCACCGGCCAGTGGCAGATTCCGATCTCGGTCATCCCCGGGTGGCAGGGGTGGAAGGCCACCCAGTGCCCGCTGTCCCGCTCATACGGTTCGATGCTGTCCGCATGGAGCGCCGATGTGCGCGCGCCGGTATCGATCTTCGCACGAATCCGGAGCAGGCCGAGATCGGGCAGCGAGACGATCTCCCGCCAGCCGATGATCGTCGGTCTGCGAGCGCCCTTTTTCTTGCGGCCTGCTTTCACGCTAACTGTCATGGCCCTGCGCCACCCCCGACACTGAAAATCCCCCACCCCGCTTGCGGGCCCGAAGGGTGGAGGGCAGGCTGCCCGGAGTACCGGTTGGGGCGGGCTCGCGGCATCGGGCCGGGCCCGGCCCTGAACGCGCCTCAGCGGGATCTAAGGTACAACAGTCGCGCGATGAAGGCCCCGCCGAGGATGATCCAGCCAATTGGATAGGGCAGGACTCCGGCGAAGAACGCGGCCAGGGTGGCGATCAGCAGGGCGCCGATGATCAGCAGGGGAATGTCCATGTGCATGAGATCGATCGGCGGTGCGGACGTTCCCTGCAGGCCCGGCTCGTTCGGCACCGGTGCTTCTCCCGGGGAGTCGTCTGCTCCGCGTCTGCAGCACGCCCGCAGGGTGGGCAAAGCGAAGTGTGCCCTCCACCTGCCCCGGCTGACGACTAGCTGACGACCTTCAGCGGGCCGTGATCGTCGCAGTGATCCCCGTGCGGGTGGTGCAGGTGCCCGTCGACCAGATAGTCGACGTGATCGCCGTGCGGTACCGCTTCGTGTCCGCAGCCCGGGCCGTGCACGTGGCCGGCCTCGTGACCGCCGCAGTCGTGAGCGGGCGTGCACTGATCGGGATTGCTCGCACCCACGGGGATCACGTGCTCGTCGACGTGATCCCCGTGCGGGTGGTGGAGATGACCGTCGTGCAGGTAATCCACGTGGCCGTCGTGCTCAACGGCGGTGTGTCCGCAGCCCGGGCCGTGCTCATGATCGTGATGGGGGTGTTTCTGGCAGCTCATCGAGCGGGTCCTCCTCGGATTGCGGCGGCGGGGCACGGTGCTCCGCCGCGTGTTCCAGTGCATTCTTCAACAGACCCGCGACGTGCGCGTCGGCGAGCCGGTAATAGATGTGCCGAGCCTCACGCCGCCGGTGGAGCAGCCGTGCGCGGTACAGGGCCTGCAGCCGCGCAGACACGGTGCTGAGCTTGTCCTGTTCGCCCACCAGTTCGCCGACGCAGCGCTCGCCGCCTTCCAGCATCGCCAGCAGGCGCAGCCGTTCCGGGTCTCCCATGGCCCGGAACAGCTCAGCGGCGTCATTCAACTGTCGGGTTGCCGGTGCTTCCGGGAGTCTGGCCGTTTGATGGTCACAGCCGGTCATCTAATGGTCCGATATTCCATGTAATGATGGAATATAGACCATGCGGCCACTCACCGCCACCCCCCCGGCCAACCGGCCAACGTTATTGTCGCCGGACACTCCGCCCCTGCCGGGCGGCCTGCCAATCAGACGGAGTAGGCGAGGTACATGGCGCCGACGATGGTCAGCGAGGCCATGCCCGATGCGACGAGAATTCTCACGTTCTTCTCCAGCGTGGATCGTGTGCCAAGGGTTCATCTGTGTTTCGAGTTGCGTACCGTAAAAACAAGCACAAGCCATGCCAACTTAATAACAGTTTGCAGAAGAAGCGTGTATCGGTCGGTTTTTAGCTGTTATTTCTCTACAGGCGCGCGGGTCAGACTGCATATGATGGCCGTCCGTATTCGGTGCACCCGTCGTGTCTGGTGCGCCCGCACCAAAATGGCCAACGCTCGGACCCGGTCGCGTGCACCCTGCCCGTTTCCCGCTGTGCCGGCGGTCAGAGCCGTTAGCGGGGTGAACCCGCAACGGGCCCACCGGATGCCGGGGACGCCGCTGCACGCTGCGGCATCCCCGGCATCGAGCCTGCCCGCGCGAGGCGGTCCCGGATCGGAGGCCCGATCCGGAACGTGCTCAGGCCGCAGCCGCCATCCGCTCCGGGCCCCCCGTTGAGATGTTCGTGCCGATGTACGGTAGCCCGGCCGCCTTCCATGCGGAGAATCCGCCTTCCATGTGCGCCATCCGTTCCACGCCATGCTTCAGGGCGAGACGCCCCATCATTCCGGACCGCACCCCGGATCCACAGTGAAGAATGATGCGCTTGTCCGTCTGCCCGGGGAGCATCTCGGGCTTGAAGAACGGGAGCGGCATCAGCATCGCGCCCTCCACGTGCTCCAGCATGTATTCCTGGGGCGTCCGCACGTCGATCACCACCACCTCTCCAGCCGCGCATGCCGCGGCGACCTCCTGCGGCGTCCAGATTTCGAGGGTGCCCTCGCCAACCGATTCGTTCTTCATTGCTACCTCCGGAAAGTCAGAAAATGATGTGGAAGACCCGCCGTTCGCCTCAGGCGCGGTCAACGGCTATTGGAGTATTAGTGACGTCTAATGTTCCGGAAAGCATCCGCGCAATTTGTACGCGGTTACACGGAAACCGGGGGAACCCGGGGGTCGGACCAAGCCAAGTTGTTGTTTGAGCGTTGAAAACATGGCTTGAATGGCGCGAATTCAGGGCTTGAACGGCCATTTTTGGGGTGCTTTTGGCCCTTGAGAGGTCGCCGGCCAACAACCAGGTGGGTGCCTTCGAACGACAATCCGCGGCGACAGCTTCCAGCCGCTGCGCATTCCGGCCATTCACCACCACGCCCATGCCGGCAGCCGACAGCGCGCGGGCGAGGGCAGAGCCGATCCCGGAGCTGGCACCGGACAGCAGGGCCCAGTCGGTGCTTCTATCGTTCATGGCAATGCAGGGGAGGCTGAAACGGACCGCGGGTAGCGGCGCAAGCGCATGTTGCCAATCTGAGGTCCGCGGGACACGGCCGAGGTCGTGATACGCCGGATGCAGGGAACCCTCGCAGCCTGCCTGCCCGCGCGTCCCGGATTCTCGGGCCGCGCCAGCGCTTCGCGGTCAGAGATATTTCAGCCGAGTCTGAATATCGTCCGCGCTCGAGTGCACATCCATCAGTTCCGTGCCATCGGCCGTCGCACCGATCACCACACCCTTGCCGGAGACCGGCACGACCTTGTCGATCTGGAAACGCCCCGATGTCCCGCGCAGGAAGCACTCCTCGTCGAAGAACAGGCGGTCCCCCTCGGGACCGACTTCGTCCGACTCCAGGGTGTCATAGCCGATCAGCCGCGCGATGTCTTCGCGGCCCTCGATGTCGACGTCCGCGATGGAGCGGGCTTCCGGATCGATCAGTAGAGCGCGCATGACATACCTCCGTTGAGTTTCTTCCGCGCTAGGGACCACGCCATACGGCAACGGTTCAACTCTCGAACTCGAACCCGCGAAAGCACGGGGCCGGCTCGAGCGAGGTCTCGGGGCGCGTTGTCGAAGGCGTGTCGCTTTTTCCAGGATTTCGAGTGCCGGGCCTGGTCCGACCCTCCTTGGCATGCACGAAACCAGGTTGGCGGGGCTTTGCGGCAGAGACGACGAAAGCTGCTAGTCTAAAGCCGAGACATTACCGCCTGACGCGGCCTGCACATCCCACCGCTGCCCGTCTGCGCCCTCAGCCACACTCCATTCGGAGACTTCCATGACGAAGACGAACGCCCTGATTCTGACCAGCCTGCTGGCCCTGTCTGCCGCAGCGCCTCTGCATGCCGATGATGCAACCACGAAGACCGTCGGCGAGGTGTACGAGGAGCGGGCGGCGCTGGAGGGCCAGCAGGTGATGGTCCAAGGCGAAGTGGTAAAGGTGAATGCCGGCATCATGCAACGCAACTTCATCCACGTGCAGGACGGTTCCGGTGACGTCCTCCATGAGACCAATAATCTGGTGATCACCTCGCAGGACGTTGCGGCCGTCGGCGATAGCGTCCATGTCACGGGTACGGTGGTCGTGGACCATGACCTGGGCTTCGGCTACTTCTATCCCGTACTGGTCGAAGAAGCCAGCGTGACCGTGGCCGAGTAGGGTAGGGGGTCGGACCAAGCCAAGTGTCTGTTCGTGAGAGAAAAAGCGGGTGTACCGGGCCGAGTACGGACCTTGAACGGCCATTTTTGATGCCACAAATGGCGCGATAAGCGCAGTGACGGCGATCCGCGGTCGTCTTCGTTGCGCAGGAATGTCCGCCCGGCGGGCTACGAGTCACCTGTTTCGCGTAGCACGCCATTTTTATCACCAAAAATGGCCGTCCAAGGGTCGATTTGGGGTGTCGGAACGCCTGTTTTATTCGATGAATCAGTCGGTTGGCTTGGTCCGACCCCGCTGGGCGGCCCAACGCTTTGGGGTCAGGTGTCCATGACATTTACTGCCGTTGGCGATCCGAGCAGCGGTCGGGGCAGTGAGGCCGTTGCATCGTTCAGCGATGACCAGTGCAGCGGGTCTGTTGTGGACCAGGCGAGCGGCGATTTCGATTTCGTGATTGGCGCTGCGGTCTCCGGTGTGGCCGGTGCCTACGAGATTGACCTGCTCAATCGCGAAGCGCCCGGCAGCACCAATGTCTACGACATTTTCCGCATTGAGGATGGCACGCTGGCCTTTGGCGAATGGCCGGAGAAAGGACCGGTTCAGCCGCAGTTCCGTCCGGCTAGCTTCCCTGCAAACCCGATCGAGTTTGATAGCCTCTGATCCGGAGTGTTGATGCCAACCCGGCCGGGCCTCGTCTTCGGCCGGGTGCTATACACCCGTGATAGGGCTCCGAGTGGCCGCAGGCCGCTCTGCGCAGTGCCAGTCCCTCGTTAGGTGTTTTCCACATTGTTGCTGCCGGACTCGCTTCCTATATTGGAAGCACACTCAACGGAAACGGTGGTTGCAATGAAAATGATCTCTCTTGCCAAACAGCTCGGCTTGGGCGCTGTACTGGCATTTTCGGTGTCTTTGCTGATGCCCGTGGCCGCCTCCGCTCAGGAGTCGCTGCCCGATCTCGAGGGCACGACCTACGGCTTGATGCTCAGCGATCTACAGATGCAGCTTGATAAGCTCGAGGGTGCTTCAAGCGGCGAATACGACGCGGTATTGCACGAAACGGCGATGGTGATGGCGGAACAGAGCCAGATCATGATTCGCATGATCGATGCGCTGCATGACAAGGTAAACGGCCTGATCGAAGACGATGATGCGACGATCGAGGCCGGGTACCACAAGTTCGAAATACTTGGTGAAAAGGTGAATCATCGCCACATGCGCTGGTCGCCGTAGCGCCGAGGTTGAAGGTCAAGCGGAGCTGCTGAGGGCGCGCCACGGACGGCGTGCCTTCCGCTGTTGTAGTCCATGAGTTTTTACAACGGTGACGAGTTGTCGAATCTGTACCCTGTGTCCGCCGAGAGGAGTCAGGCTCTCGCCCCGCAGCATCCTGCGTCCGGACACCACAAGGGCCAAAGCATCCCCACGGCCAGCGACGTGCACCGGTTTCAACACATTTCCAATAGAGCACAGGCGCGCGGAGATGACCGCTCGCGGGACGATGACGTATGGTTCGTTCCATGTCGTTGCCGAACCCGTCCGCCCCGTCGCTGCTGCTGTTCTCCGGCGGGGTCGAGAGTACTGCGTTGCTGTATCGGCTCCGGCAGCAGGGGGAGCCCGTGCAGGCCCTCTGGGTCGACTATGGCCAGCGCAATGCCCGGCGCGAACGGGCGGCAGCAGAGAGCCTTGCCGAGGCCTGTGAGACTCCGCTGCATGCCATGGACCTCTCGGGACTGCGGGCCAACTTCACCCGCGCTTCCGAATGGGTGAGCCATGTCCCGCTGCCGCAGCGGAATCTGGCAGTACTTGCCCTTGCGGTGAACCTGGCCCAGCATCTCGGTGCCGGGCGCATTCTGCTTGCGCTGAATCGGGACGATCGGAAACACGGACCCGGCAGCCAGCCGGAGTTCCTGCAGGCCTTCGCCGAGCTCGCGGGAACGCTGCTGCCGGGGCTCGAGGTCCTGGCGCCGCTTCACGATCTGGACAAGGCGGGCGTGATCCGCAGCGCTGAATCCACCGGCATCGACTGGAGCCGGACCTGGAGTTGCCTGCTCGATCGCCCCCGGCAGTGCGGCGTTTGTCCGCAGTGCGAGGCCCGACAGGCCGCATTCGCGGCGGCCGGCGTTGTCGATCCGACGAGCTACCTCAATCGACGGTGAAGTGACCGCGGCCGGACCCCCGAGGTGACGGCGCCGGCGCTGAGCGAATCGCGGGCGGTAGCGGATGGAACGCTGCACCCCGACCCGAACGTTAGCGTGAAAGAACATGGCGTGCGCCTCGGGAACCGGTAGGGCGGAAGAGCGTAGCGTCATCCGCCATGCGGCGATCGCGATGTCCTGGA
>RECA01000065.1 GCA_007692435.1 Thioalkalivibrio sp. | reverse complement strand
CCGACGATGAGAGAGGACCGTAGGGTGGGCAAAACGAAGTGTGCCCACCAGAGACCGCCACGGCCAGGGATGGTGGGCCCGCTGCGCTTGGCCCACCCTACGCCGAAGCGGTCACCTCCTCCGACGATGAGAGAGGACCGTAGGGTGGGCAAAACGAAGTGTGCCCACCAGAGACCGCCACGGCCAGGGATGGTGGGCCCGCTGCGCTTGGCCCACCCTACGCCGAAGCGGTCACCTCCTCCGACGATGACGGAGGACCGCAGGGTGGGAAAACGAAGTGTGCCCACCAGACAGCTGAAGAGGGCCGGGCTCAGTGCACCTCGGCCCGTCCGTTGTGGGCCTGCACGAGGCGCGACTGGACGTCTTTGGGCGCGGGTTCGTACTCTCCGCCGGCGAGCACGAACTCGCTGTCACCGGCGCAGATGGACTTCAGCCGAGCCTCGAAGCCCTCCATTTCGGCGACTGGCACCAGTGCGTGGATCACCATCCAGCCCGGCGCCGGGC
Source organism: Thioalkalivibrio sp. (assembly GCA_007692435.1). Lineage (GTDB taxonomy): Bacteria > Pseudomonadota > Gammaproteobacteria > Ectothiorhodospirales > Ectothiorhodospiraceae > Thioalkalivibrio. Next base: position 10,060 of record RECA01000065.1, on the reverse strand, counting down.
TGTCGGTTCCGGTGACCCGACCACGCCGGGTCGAGAATTCGGAACTGATCTCGCCGAAATGGGTGTCCGTCGCCTTCACGCTGACGCTCACCAGTGGCTCGAGCACCACCGGACCCGCACCGCGTGCGGCCTCGAGCGTGGCGTTCCTGGACGCCAGCGAAAAGGAGATCTCGTTGGAATCGACCGCGTGGTGCTTGCCGTCAAAGACGGTCACGCGTACATCCTGCAGCGGGTAGCCGGCGACCGCGCCTTCCTCCAGCGCCTGCTGTACCCCCTTCTCCACCGCGCCCATGAAGTTGCCGGGGATCGTGCCGCCCTTCACCTCGTCGTGAAACTCGAAGCCGCTGCCGCGTGGCAGTGGCTCGATACGCAGCGCGACCTCGCCGAACTGTCCGGAACCGCCGCTCTGCTTCTTGTGCCGGTAGCGGGCCTCGGCGGTCCCGGTGATCGTCTCGCGGTACGGGATCAGGGGCGTGGCCGTGTCGAGCTCCAGGTTCCAGCGTCCGGCCAGCTGTTCCAGCAGCAGCTTCAGGTGCAGTGCCCCCAGGCCACGCACGACGGTCTGGCGCGTCTGCGCCTCGAAGCCGACCTCCAGGCACGGGTCCTCGTCGAGCATGCGCGGCAGCGCCTCCGACAGCCGCTGTTCGTCGCCGTGCTTGCGTGGCAGCAGGGCCAGGCCGAACACCGGTTTGGGGTAGGGTGGGGGCAGCAGGTGGTAGTAGTCCTCGTCATGGGAATCGTGCAGCACCGCGTCCCGGTGGATCTCGTCGATGCGCGCAACCGCGCAGATGTCGCCGGGCACCGCACGCGGGGTCTCGACCTGGTCACGGCCCTGCAGGCGGAGGAGGTGCGCCGGCTTGAAGGGCTTGCGCGCGTCACCGATGAACAGCTGGGTGTTCGGCGTCATCGTGCCCTGGTGCACCCGGAACAGGGCCAGGTGACCGCGGAAGGGATCGTTCTGAACCTGGAAGACGTGGGCGATCACATGGCGGTCCGGGTCGGGAGCCACCTCGACCGGCGTGGCGGCGGGTCCCTCGCCCTTGACGAAGTGGGGCGGGTTGCCCTCGTTGGGATCGGGCATCAGGCGGCCGAGGATGTCCAGCAGCTCCCGGATGCCGGCGCCGGTCTTCGCCGAGACGAAACACACCGGAATCAGGTGACCCTCGCGCAGGGCCTTTTCGAAGGGATCGTGCAGCTGCTCCGGGTCCAGTGACTGGCCCTGTTCGAGGTAGCGGTTCATCAGCTCTTCGTCGAGCTCCACCACCTGATCGACGATGGCCTCGTGGGCGTCGGCAACGCTGGAGAAGGCCGTGGCAGTGCCCTCATCAGGATTGAAGAAACAGTCGATCACGGCCGGGCCGCCGGGGGCGGGGAGGTTGATCGGCAGGCATTCCGGGCCGAAGGCATCGGTCACGGACTGCATCAGTGCGGCCAGGTCCGGTTCTCCGTCGTCGATCTGGTTCACGATGATCATGCGGCACTTGTCAGTGGCCGCCTCCATCACCTTGCGCGTGACCGCCTCGATGCCGGCGGAGGCGTTGACCACGACCGCAGCGGTCTCCACTGCCGGCAGTGCGAGCAGGGAGCGGCCGAGAAGGTCCGGGAGCCCCGGCGTGTCGAGCAGGTTGATCCAGTGGCCCGCCCACTCCATGTGGGTCAGGGCGGTGTTCAACGAGTGTCCGGTCGACTTCTCCAGCGGGTCCTGGTCGCTCAGGGTATCGCCGCGTTCAACCTGCCCGGGACTCTCGATCTCACCCGCGGCGGCCAGCAGGGCCTCCAGCAGGGTGGTCTTGCCGCTCCCGGCATGTCCGAGCAGGGCGACGTTGCGAATGTCCTGTACTGCGGTCGGTGTCATCACGCGCTTCCGTTTGGGTGAATTTCATGTGAAGTCTGGCGCGCCGACCGCTCCCTGACAATGGCCTCATCGAACGGCGCATTGGCGCCTCAGAGGTACCCGTCGAGTCGCAGGTAGCCGATCAGGAACAGCAGTGCCAGCACGCCGGAGACCACGTAGAGGATGTTGGAGAGGGCCGGGTTGTTGGGGCGGCTGAAATAGGCCGCCCAGAGCGAGAGCAGGATCAGCACGAAGAAGAAGAAGAGGAACCGCATGGTCGTCAGGCACTCCCGGGCATGGTGTAGGGAAGCGGTATCACGTGCGCCTCGGGGCCGTCAGGGGCGCCCCAGCGCAGCGGTTGATCGGCCGAAGCGACCTGCATGACCGCAAGGGCCGCGTAGAGCTCGTCCGGATGCAGCGCGGCATCGACGATCTCACCGTCGGGCTGACCCGGATCACCGCCGGCGCGGTACACCGGGCTGCCGGGAGGGGGCCGCTCCTGCCCCTCGATCGCGAGCCGGTACATGCGACGCTTCAGCTTGCCGAGGTAGTGCATGCGCGCCACCACCTCCTGTCCCGGGTAGCAGCCCTTGTTGAAGCTGATACCGTCGAGCGCGTGCAGGTTGACCATCTGCGGCACGAAGGACTCGCTCGTCTCGGGGTAGATCGCCGGAATGCCCGCGAGGATATCGAGCAGACGCCAGCCTTCCGGACCGACGGGCGCACTGTGCACGTTCAGGTCGTTCCACAGCGCGCTGCAGGCATCGATCTCGCCGGCGATTTCGAAGCGCGGGTGAACCATCCCGGGTACCCGCACGATCGACAGGTCCTTGCGCTTGACCACCTCGTCGATCCCGGCCGGGAAGGCGCCAAGGTTTTCCTCCAGCTGCTGTGCGGCGCTGGGACCCGAGAGTCCGAACCGGATGCGCGAGTCCTCGGCATTCTCGATCACGACCTCCGCGCGCATCACGAACATGGTCAGACGCTTGCGCACGGGTTCCACCGGCTCGGGGTTCATCTCCAGCAGGTAGACGTCGCGGTCGTGAAACACGCGGAAGACCGCGTAGGCGCGACCCTTGGGGTTGCAGTAGCTGGAGAGCTGAGAGCGCGTGTCGCTGACCTCGCGGACGTCGTTGCCGAGCTGCGCCTGAAGGAAGGCCTGTGCGTCCTTGCCGCGCACCTCCAGCAGACCGCGGTGCGAAAGATCGCAGATCACGTCGCCGTTGACCGCCATGCTCCGTTCGCGCTCGGCGTTCCCATAGTCGCGCAGGCGATCCCCTTCGAACTCCGCGCCAATGTTCAGCAGGTGTTTCTTCCAGTCATCCCGCATCGCTTGCTACCTCGCACACTGGCTATACTGTGGAACCAACGGGCGCCATAGTAGACGAAGAGCCAAACGGGCGACAGATGGTCCCAGACCTTGAGGAGAAGCGCATGACCAGCCAGGGCCGACCGATCTTCCTCGATCTGACCAAGATCCGTCTTCCGATCAACGCGCTGGTCTCCATTCTTCATCGGATCACCGGGGTGCTGCTGATCCTCTCGATCCCGCTGGTGTTCTGGCTGTTCCAGCGCTCCCTGGCGGGTCCGGAGGGTTTCGAGCAGGCCGTGGGGCTGCTGCGTCACCCGTTTGGACTCCTGCTGCTGCTGGGCTGGCTCTGGCTGTTGATGCACCACTTTTTCGTCGGGATCCGGTTTCTGCTGGTTGAGGTGGGTGTCGGAGAGTCGCGCAAGGGCGGACGGGACACGGCCTGGTCGGCCCTGATCGCGGGCATCGTCTCCGCGATCCTGCTCTGGGCGGTGTTCCTGTGAGTGTGCTCAGCGGGCAGCGCGCCTGGCTGCTGCAACGCATCACCGCCGTCTACGCCGGCATCTATGTCTTCCTGGCCGTTGCGCTGCTGCTGGCGCGCCCGCCGGCCGACCATGCCGCCTGGCTGGCGCTGGTCACCCACCCGGTCATCGGGATGGCCACTGCCACCTTCGCCGTGCTGATGCTGCTGCATGCGTGGATCGGCCTGCGTGACGTGATCCTGGACTACGTGCGGCCCTTTGGCGTCCGTCTGACCGCCCTCGCGACCGTGGCCATCCTCTTCCTGTTACTGGGGCTCTGGGCCCTCTGGATTCTGATCGAGGCAGCGCTGCGATGACACTGACGACACGGAAATTCGATGCACTGATCGTCGGGGCCGGCGGCGCCGGACTGCGTGCCGCGCTGCAGCTGTCCAATGCCGAGGCCCGTGTGGCGGTGGTGTCCAAGGTCTTCCCCACGCGTTCGCACACGGTGGCGGCGCAGGGCGGGGTGAACGCGGCACTGGCGAACGTGCTGCCGGATTCCTGGCACTGGCACATGTTCGACACGGTGAAGGGCTCCGATTACCTCGGCGACCAGGACGCCATCGAGTACATGTGCCGCGCGGCCCCGAAGGTCGTCTACGAACTCGAGCACTTCGGCGTGCCCTTTTCGCGGCTCGAGGAAGGCAACATCTACCAGCGCGCCTTTGGCGGCCAGAGCCAGCACTTCGGCAAGGAGCAGGCGGCACGCACCTGCGCCGCGGCCGACCGTACCGGCCATGCCATCCTGCACTCCCTGTATCAGCAGAACCTGCGGGCGCAAACGCACTTCTTTGACGAGTATTTCGCGATCGACCTGATCAAGGACGAGACCGGGCACGTGCTCGGCGTCGTGGCCTTCGACATCCTGTCCGGCGAGCCGATCGTGATCGAGGCCAAGACCACCCTGATCGCGACCGGCGGGGCCGGGCAGATCTTTCGCACCAATACCAACGCCCTCAGCAACACCGGGGACGGCATGGCCATGGCCCTGCGCGCCGGAGTGCCGCTGGAGGACATGGAGTTCGTGCAGTTCCACCCCACCGGAATCGCGGGTCGGGGGATGCTGATCACCGAGGGCGCGCGAGGCGAGGGCGGGTTCCTGATCAACGACCAGGGCGAACGCTTCATGGAGCGTTACGCGCCCAACGCGAAGGACCTGGCCTCGCGCGACGTGGTCAGTCGCGCGATCGCGATCGAGGTGCGCGAGGGCCGCGGTTGCGGCCGCAACAAGGACCACACGCTGCTGGATCTGCGGCATCTGGGCGCGGACACGATCATGAAGAAGCTGCCCGGCATCCGCGAGGTGAGCATGACCTTCCTCGGCGTGGATCCGATCGAGGCACCGATTCCGGTCTTCCCGACCTGCCACTACAGCATGGGCGGGATCCCCACCAACCGCGACGGACAGGTCGTGGTGCCGGTGAAGGACACGCCGGAGGATCCGGTGCCGGGGCTGTACGCCGCAGGCGAGGCGGCCTGCGTGTCGGTGCACGGGGCCAACCGGCTGGGTGGCAACTCGCTGCTCGACATCCTGGTCTTCGGCCGCGCGGCCGCCAACCACATCCTCGACTTCCTGAAGGACAACCGCCAACACCGTCCGCTGCACCAGGAGTCGGTGGACCAGGCCCTGGCGCGGCTGGCGCGCTGGGACAGGAAGGGCGAGGGCGAGGCGGTGGAACCGCTGCGGCGCGAATTGCGCAAGGTCATGGAGGATCATTGCGGGGTCTTCCGCACCGCGGAGGTGATGCAGGAGGGCGTGACCCGGCTGCACGAACTGCGCGAGCGGATCGACAACGCGGTGATCCGGGATCACAGCCGCACGTTCAACACCGCCAGGGTCGAGGCGATGGAACTCGAAAACCTGATGGACTGTGCGATGGCCACGATCGTCTCCGCGCTGGGTCGCGAGGAGAGCCGGGGCGCGCACAGCCGGATGGACTTCACCGATCGGGACGACGAGCGCTGGCTCAGGCACTCGCTCTACTCGTTGCAGGACGACGCGATGGACTACAAGCCGGTGCGCACGCAGCCGGTGACGGTCGAATCGTTCCCACCGAAGGAACGGGTTTACTGAACCGCCGCCGGGAGAAAACCGCATGGAATTTTCCATCTACCGCTTCAATCCGGAAACCGACAGCGCACCCTACATGCAGGACTTCACGCTCGGGGACGACCTGGTCGAACCCGGGATGATGCTGCTGGACGCGCTGCTGCTGCTGAAGGAACAGGACGACAGCCTGTCCTTCCGGAGGTCCTGCCAGCACGGTGTCTGCGGCAGCGACGGGATGAACATCAACGGCACCAACGGCCTCGCGTGCATCCTGCCGCTGAAGGACCTGAAGACGCCGATCGTGCTGCGCCCGTTTCCGGGCATGCCGGTGATCCGCGACCTGATCGTGGACATGGACAACTTCTACCACCAGTACCGCGAGGCGGAACCCTGGCTGGTCAACGATTCGCCGGAGCCGGAAGTCGAGCGGCTGCAGAGCCCGGAGGACCGCGACAAGCTGGATGGTCTCTACGAGTGCATCCTGTGTGGCTGCTGTTCCGCGGCCTGCCCCTCCTACTGGTGGAACCCGGACCGCTTTCTCGGGCCCGCTGCCTTGCTGCAGGCCGCACGCTTCATTCAGGACACTCGCGACGAGGCCACCGAAGAGCGCCTGGAGCGGCTGGACGATGCCTATCGCCTGTACCGCTGTCACGGGATCATGAACTGCACCCAGGTCTGCCCGAAGGGCCTCAATCCCTCCAAGGCGATCGGGGATATCCGCAAGGCCATGCTCAAGCGCTCGATATGAGCCCGGGGCGGCCCGTGGCTGAACGATGAGCCTGCCCGATACACAGACGCGCTGGCGCTGCCGCCGCGGGATGCTGGAGAACGATCTGCTGCTCCGCGCGTTTCTCGAATATGGATATGACGAGCTTGACCAGGAGGGTCGCGATGCCTTCGATCGATTGCTGGGATACCCGGACAATCTGTTGCTGGACCTGGTGCTGGGCCGACAACAGACCGTTGATGCGGGCATAGCCCGGCTTGTCCCGCTCATCCGCGCCGCCGCTGCGGCTCGCACTTGGGAGTGACCGTGTACTGACCGCCCTCGCGGCGCTGGCCCTGGCCGGCATTGCGATCGCGGTGGTGGTCCATACATTCCTCTTCAGCGGGCCGTGGCTGGCCATTCTGGCCCTGTTCGCGGCGGTCCTGGCCGCGGGCTGGACCTACCGGTTGCGAATGCCGCAGTGGGACTGGCTGGGCTGCGACGCCGAGGGCGAGTGGTGGCTGGCCACGCGAGCCGGTCTCCGGGAGGAGAGGCGCCTCCCGATCCGCGTGGGCCCCGACAGTCGCGTTGGCGCCTGGCTGGTGGTGCTGGTCTGGAGTGCCCCGGACAATGGCCGCTGCGGGGTGCTCTGGGTGCCCTGGTGGCGCATGGCACCGGAGGACTTCCGGCGCCTGCGCGCGCGCCTGCGCTGGCCGCTGGACGTGCCCGGGAAACCCGGTCTCGGCGCGCGGCTTCAGGCGGTTGGGCGGCAGGCTGTTGCTATACTCGCCTCCGTTTCCCGGCACGGAGTGCGACGCATGAACAGCCCGAGGCAGATGGCGGCGGTCGAGCACCTGCTGAGCGATGACCCGGACCACGTCTACACCGAGGACGAACTCGACGCGATCGAGGCCGTCGACCCGGAACTCGCCCTGCGCCTGGATCGTGCCCAGACCTTTGCCCAGCGCGAAGCGGCGGACGTGCCGGCGGACGGGCCGATCGACGAGACGGTGGTGCGTCAGGCGGTGGAGGAGGCGCGCCGGATCCTGATGCAGGATGGCGGCGACATCGAGTACGTGGGGCTGGAGGGGCGTACCGTGCAGGTCCGCCTGAAGGGCGCCTGTGTCGGCTGTCCGCGCTCGACCCTTGATCTGAAGAACGTCGTCGAGCGGCTGGTGCGCTCCCGGGCGCCGGGCGTCGAGCGGGTGGCCAACACCTTCTGAGCGCGGGCGCGCGTGGCGCCGGACCGCACCTCAGGTGATGACGTCCGGCGCATCCTTTCCGGTCTGCCCCCGGATGTCGGCCACGGATCCGGCGATCTCGATCAGCGCCGCCAGTGCGGCCTGGTTGTCCTGGTCCAGCTGGTCCCTGGCGGTCTCGTGGCGCTCCAGGTAGACACGCAGCGTCGCACCCATGGTTCCGGTGCCGGAGAGCCGGAAGACGATCCGGGACCCGTCCTCGAAGAGGATCCGCAGGCCCTGACCCGTGCTGACGCTGTCGTCCACCGGGTCCCGGTAGCTGAAGTCGTCGGCCGTGCGGACCCGCAGGCTGCCGAACGCCCTGCCGGGTAATTCGGGAAGCGCGGCGCGCAGTCGGGACATCAGCGCGTCCGCGCGCCGGCTCTCGATCTCCTCGTAATCGTGCCGTGTGTAGTAGTGTCGGCCGTACCGCTGCCAGTGCTCCCGCACGATCGTCGCCACCGACTGGCCACGCGTGGCGACCAGGTTCAGCCAGAACAGTACCGCCCAGAGACCGTCCTTTTCGCGGACGTGATCGGAACTGGTCCCGAAGCTCTCTTCGCCACAGAGCGTGATGCGCGCGTCGTCGAGCAGGTTCCCGAAGAACTTCCAGCCCGTGGGCGTCTCGTAGCAGGGGATGCCGAGCGCGTCGGCGACCGTATCGATCGCCTGGCTGGTGGGCATGCTGCGGGCGACGCCCTTCAGGCCGTCACGGTAGGCCGGTATCAGGTGGGCGTTGGCGGCCAGTACCGCGAGGCTGTCGCTGGGACTGACAAAGAAGCCGGCCCCGAGGATCATGTTGCGGTCCCCGTCGCCATCCGACGCCGCACCAAAATCGGGGGCATCGCGGCTGTACAGCAGTTCGCCGAGTTCCCGCGCGTGGGTCAGGTTGGGGTCGGGGTGGCGCCCGCCGAAGTCGGCCAGCGGCTCCTTGCGCATCACCGTGCCCGGCGGTGCACCCAGTCGCTGTTCGAGGATTTCCTCGGCGTAGGGTCCGGTGACCGCGTGCATTGCATCGAAGCGCATGCGGAAGGATCCCGAGTGGAGCAGGGCACGCATCGCCGGAAAATCGAACAGCGATTCCATCAGCTCCGAGTAGTCGTGCACCGGGTCGACCACCTCGACCTCCATGTCGCCGGCCTGCTGGTGCCCGACGTGGTCGATGTCCACGTGCGGCGTGCGCGCAATCCGGTAGTGATCGATCCCGAGGCTCGCGGCGTGGATTGCTTCGGTGACCGATTCGGGTGCCGGGCCGCCGTTGGCCACATTGAACTTGATCCCGAAGTCGCCTTTTGGGCCGCCGGGGTTGTGGCTGGCCGACAGCACGATGCCACCGGCCGCCCCCCGCGTGCGGATCAGGTGGCTGGCCGCAGGTGTCGAGAGGATGCCGCCGCGACCGACGGTGACCTTGCGGATCTCGTTGGCGCTGGCCATCCGGAGGATGACCTGGATCGCCTCGCGGTTGAAGAAGCGTCCGTCCCCGCCGAGCACCAGCTCGCTGTCGCGCAGCTTCGGCTGGCTGTCGAAGATGCTCTGGACAAAGTTCTCGAGGTAATGGGGTTTTCGAAAGGAGGAGACCTGCTTGCGCAAACCGGAGGTTCCGGGTTTCTGGTCCGTGAACGGGCGGGTCGATACGACGCTGATTTCCATCTTCGCTTCAAGTCCCTGGCCTGGGCGGAGTGCGGTGATCCGGACGCGCAACCTGCGGACGTAAAATTAGCAGAAATGGGGATGGGTGTCTCGCGGAGACCCGCCTGTTCCGGCTTCTGCAATTTGACCGGACACGGACAGGGGCTCGGTGTCGTCAGGGGCCTTCAACGCAGTACACTGCCGCGCATGATCCTGGAACGACCACTGCCGATCCATCTGAATGCGCGCCGCGCGAGCTTCGCCGCGCTGATGGAGATGTACGAAAGCAATTACCTTCGCCTGCGGCGCCTGTGCCCGGACCTGGATGCGCTCGCGGATGCGCAGGTCTCCCGGGTTGCGGGTGCGTCCGATCTGCATCTGACGGTTCTTGAGCGCACGCCGTACACGACGACACTGCGCCTGACCTACGAATTCGGAAGCGGGGAGCGAATCCGGCGGCAGCCGGATCTGACCATCCGGATGTTCCACGACGCGAGGCAGGCCGAGGTGGTCGGCCGCCACTGCCGCCGCAGTGGCCAGGATGTGAGTCTGGACATGCGCACCGGCGTATCCGGACTGGCATGCCGGTGGCGGCACAACCGCTTCCTGTTCAAGTGGCTCGGTTTCTGCCTCACGCAGGGCCACCACTTTCGCGTACGCACGACCCCCACCTCGCGACGGCTGGTCGACCCTCTGATCTGATCTCCGGCCGTTGGCGTGAAAGAACTCGGCGTGCGCCTCGGGAGCCGGTAGGGCGGAAGAGCGTAGCG
>RECA01000125.1 GCA_007692435.1 Thioalkalivibrio sp. | reverse complement strand
GCTCTGGTTCGGGCTCGGGTTCGGGCTCGGGTTCGGGCTCGGGCTCTGGTTCGGGCTCTGGTTCGGGCTCCGGCTCAGGCTCCGGTTCGGGCTCCGGCTCCAGGGCCGCAAGATCGAGCGGCTCCGGAGCCGGAACCGCGTCCGGAATCGCCGGGGGGAGCGTGAACTCCCCCAATTCGATCCAGGTCGCCTCCATGCCACCGCGTCCCAACTCCAGCTCGGGCTCGCCGGCCTGCCAGAGCAGGAGCCCGCCGACCGCCGCACCATGCAGCAGCAGGCTCACCGCAACCCCCGTCGCCAGTCTCGACGGACGTAGAGAGCGCGAAGCCGGGGTGTCGGTAATCGGCATGGATGGGTGTCAGCGGCATGGTTACCGACCCTCAGTCGGCACTGCCCATCTGGCTCTGCTCGTAGTTCTGCAGACCCACCCGCTCGATCAGTGCGAGATTGGTCTCCAGCCAGTCGACGTGTTCCTCCTCGCTCTCCAGGATCCCCTGCAACAGGTCCCGGGTGACGAAGTCCTTCACCTGCTCGCAGTGGGCGATCGCGTCCCGGTACAACGGGATTGCATCCATCTCCATCGCCAGATCGCACTCGAGGATTTCCTTTGTGTTCTCCCCGATTCGCAGCATCTTGAGGTCCTGGAGATTGGGCAGTGCTTCCAGGAACAGGATGCGGTTGATCAGCAGGTCGGCATGTTTCATCTCGTCGATGGATTCGCCGTATTCGTATTCATCCAGCTTCTTCAGCCCCCAGTCGCGGAACATGCGAGCGTGCAGAAAATACTGGTTGATGGCCGTCAATTCGTTCTTTAGCGCAAGGTTCAGGTAGCGAACAACTTCTGGATCACCCTTCATACCGGACTCCTGGAATGTCTTTCTGGAAGCCCCCACGAGGACTCGGGAGGCGCGACGAGACCGCGGGGCGCACGCTCGGGCGCGTCCCGCTGTCGGTTCTTCAGTATCATTCCTGCGGTTGAAGTTCCAGATTCACTGCGGTCTCGCATCGATCCCGCAGCAGACCGAGTGCGCGCTTGCCGCACTTTCCGCACTCCGAGCAGACGCCGAGCCGCAGGCGCAGATCCCGCATGCGAACCTGAGGGGTGGTTGCCGCGAGCTCCCGGATTTCTCGCTCCCGGACTCCCTTGCAGACACAAATGTACATGGCCGAACCAGCGTGTAATCGAACTGGCTGCCATGGTATCGCTAACGCGAATTGTTTGCAACTGCATCATCGGAGACACCATTCCGGTTGGGTACGGTAGCAATCTGAATATTCCGAACTGATAATGCACGGCCGTTAGCGCGGTGCGTCTGCACCGGCGCCGCCACATGTTCCGCGGAGATCACCCATGGAATTCGATCCGCTCCTCCTCTCGCGAATCCAGTTCGCCTTCGTCGTCTCCTTCCACGCGATCTTTCCGGTCTTCACCATTGGACTGGCCACCTACATCGCGCTGCTGGAGGCGATTTCCTACCGCACGGGGGACCCGAACTGGGCGAGACTCTCGCAGTTCTGGATCAAGATCTTCGCGGTGGTATTCGGGATGGGGGTCGTCTCCGGACTCGTGATGGCCTTCCAGTTCGGCACGAACTGGAGCGAGTTCTCCTACCGCAGCGCAAACTTCCTCGGCCCGGTGCTCGCCTACGAGGTCGTGACCGCCTTCTTCCTGGAGGCCGCCTTCCTGGGCGTGCTGCTGTTCGGGCGCAACAAGGTGCCCCCGGGCGTGCACCTCTTTGCCGCGGTGATGGTGGCCGTGGGCACCTTCATCTCGTCCTTCTGGATCCTGTCCGCGAACTCCTGGATGCACACGCCGGCCGGGTTCGAACTGCGCGATGGCATGGTGCACGTGACCAGCTGGCTGGAGGCCATCTTCAATCCCTCCTTCCCGTACCGCTTCGCACACATGGCGGTCGCCTCGCTGCTGACCGGCGGCTTCGTTGTCGCCGGCGTCTCCGCCTGGTACCTGCTCCGGGGTCATGCGGTCACCGCCAGCCGGCGGGCGCTGAAGATGACACTGCTGATGCTCGCGATTGCCGCGCCGGCGCAGCTGGTGATCGGGGACTTCCACGGGCTGAACACCCTGGAGCACCAGCCTGCGAAGGTCGCCGCGATGGAGGGCGCCTGGGAGACCCAGGAAGGCCTGCCGCTGCTGCTGTTCGCGATCCCGGACGCGGCGAACGAGACCAACCACTTCGAGGTCGGCATCCCGAAACTGGCGAGCCTGATCCTCACCCATGAATGGGACGGTGAGGTGCTCGGCCTCAAGGAGTGGTCCGCCGACGAGCGGCCGCCGGTGGGGATCGTCTTCTGGTCATTCCGGGTGATGGTGGGGATCGGCATGGTGATGATCGGCGTGGCCCTCTGGGGTGCCTGGCTGCTCTACCGCAGGCGGGTGCTGGACAGCCCGGCGCTGCTCCGCACGCTGACACTGATGATCCCCCTGCCCTTCGTGGCGGTGCTGGCAGGCTGGTTCGTCACCGAGGTCGGCCGGCAACCCTACCTGCTCTACGAGGTCATCACCGTACAGGACGGCCTGACACCGAGCCTGACCGGCGGCATGGCGCTGTTCACACTGATCGGCTATATCGCGGTCTACGCGGTGGTCTTCACCGCCGGCATCTACTATCTGACCCGGATCGTGCGCCAGGGCATGCCCGACGACCCCGAGGGGGTTCCGGACACGCAGGGGCGTCCGAAGCGGCCGCTGTCCGCCGCCGACACCCCGCTCGACGAAGCGGCCGGACAGGCCTCTTAGGGAGGACGCGAAATGTACGACTTCACGATTCTATGGGTGCTGATCATCGGCTTCGGCGTGCTGATGTACGTGCTGACCGACGGCTTCGATCTCGGCGTGGGCATCCTGTTCCCCTTCGCGCGCTCGGAAGAGGACCGGGACATCATGATGAACACCGTGGCCCCGGTCTGGGACGGCAACGAGACCTGGCTGGTGCTGGGCGGAGCCGGATTGCTCGCCGCCTTCCCGCTGGTCTACACGGTCTTCCTGCCGGCACTGTACATCGGCGTGTTCCTGATGCTGGCCGGCCTGATCTTCCGCGGCGTGGCCTTCGAGTTCCGCTTCAAGGCGGCCCCGGGCCGGCGCGGCCTCTGGAACTGGGCCTTCTTCGGCGGCTCGCTGCTGGCGACCTTCGCCCAGGGCGCGGTGGTCGGAACCTTCGTCCAGGGCTTTGCCACCGAGGACTTCCGTTTTGTCGGGGGCCCGTTCGACTGGCTGACACCCTTCACGGTGATGACCGGGCTGGGCATGGTGGCCGGCTACGGCCTGCTCGGCGCGACCTGGCTGCTGCTGAAGACCGATGGCGAGACCCAGCGCTGGGCCCGCCGCTGGGCCTATGGCCTGCTGGCGGCGCTGATGGTCTTCTTCGTGATCGTGAGCCTGTGGACGCCGCTGGTCGACGCCTACGTGCGCAGCCGCTGGTTCGACAACCTGACCTGGCTCTGGGTGCTGCCGGTCGGGACGGTGCTGGTCGCGGCCGGCCTGTGGCGCTCGCTCGGTCGCAACAATGACGCCCTGCCGTTCCTCTCGACCATCGCGCTGTTCGCGCTCTTCTACGCCGGACTGCTGTTCAGCAAGTGGCCCTACGTGGTCCCACCCAGCTATACCTTCCAGGATGCCGCCTCGGCGCCGGAGAGCCAGCTCTTCCTGCTGATCGGGCTGCTGTTCGTCGTGCCCTTCGTGCTGATGTACACGGCCTGGACCTACTACGTCTTCCGCGGCAAGGTGCGCGCGGGCGCGGGGTATCACTGATACGGGACTCGCCTTCCTCGCCCCCGCCGCCGCCCCCGCCGCCGCGGGCGTTCCTGCGCACGCTGCTGCAACCGCATCGCCGCTGGCTGCTCCTGGCCTGGCTCGCCGGCGCCGCCGCAGGCCTTGCGACCATTGCGCTGGCCGCGGCCGTGGCCTGGTCGATCCACCTCGCGCTCTTCGGCGAGGGCGGGAACCTGCCGTGGCCCTGGCTGGGCGCGGCGGTGCTGGCGGTGCTGCTGCGCCACGGGCTCCAGGTCCTGCGCGACTGGAGCGGACAGCAGCTCGCCTTCGCGGTCCGCGCCGACCTCAGGGAGGAACTGATCGCCACCGCGACCCGACTCGGACCCGTGCATCTGACGCACCGGGGACACTCCGGATCGTGGGCGAGCCGGTACCAGGAACAGGTCGATGCCCTTGCGGGGTATTACGCGCGCTACCTCCCGGCACTGGGCCTCACACTGGCGGTACCTGCCCTGCTGCTTGCAGCGGCCTTCAGCCAGGACTGGGTTGCGGGCCTGCTCCTGTTGCTCTCCGCGCCGCTGATCCCGGTCTTCATGGCGCTGATCGGCATGGGCAGCGAGCAGATCCACCAGGCCCAGCAGGAGCGCCAGAACCGGCTGGCCGGGCACTTCCTCGACCGGATCCGGTCGCTGGACCTGCTCCGCCGCAGCCTCGCCCTGGAGGCGACGCGGCACGACGTGGCCGCGGCGGCGGAGGACTACCGGCGGCTCAGCATGCGCGTGCTCCGGGTCGCCTTCCTGTCCTCGGCGGTGATGGAATTCTTCAGCGCGGTCGCGATCGGGCTCGTCGCGATCTACGTCGGCTTCGCACTGCTCGGCTTCGTGGAGTTCGGGCCGGCCGGCGAACTCACGCTGTTCTCCGGCCTGTTCGTGCTGCTGCTCGCACCGGAGTACTTTCAGCCACTGCGCCAGTTCGCACAGAGCTACCACGACCGCGCCGGCGCCATCGCGGCGGCGGCCGAGCTGGCGCCGGTGCTGCAGCCACCGGCCGTCACCGGGCGTCTGCCCGAACCAAGGCCCACGACCTCCGGCACCGCCCTGCTGGAACTGCGCAACGTCACCGTGCGCTACGAAGCGGATGCACAGCCTGCACTGTCCGGCCTGGAACTCGAGGTCCGGCGCGGCGAGCAGATCGCGGTGGTCGGTCCGTCCGGCAGCGGCAAGTCCACGCTGCTGGCGCTCTGCGCGGGCTTCGTCCAGGCCGAGTCGGGGTCGGTCACCATCGGCGCGGCCGCCCGCCCCTTCGCCTGGATCGGACAGCGCGGCCACCTGTTTCACGGGACCCTGCGGGAAAATCTCCTGCTTGGCGCACCGGAGAACACCCGCGATGCCGAACTCGCCGAGGCGATGGCCGCGGCCGGCCTGCGCCTCGACGATCCGACCCTGCCGCAGGGCCTGGATACCGCCATCGGCGAGGACAGCCGCGGGCTCTCGGGTGGCCAGGCACAGCGCGTGGCCCTCGCGCGCGCCCTGCTGTCGGGAAGCCGGCTCTGGCTTCTGGACGAACCCACCAGCGCGCTCGATCCGCAGACCGAGGACGACCTGCTGACGCGACTGCTCGCGCACGCGCGCACACACGACATCACCGTGCTGGTGGCAACCCACCAGGAGTCGGTCTATCGCCGGCTCGGACGGATCGTCCGTCTCGCGGACGGGCAACTGCAGGAGGACAGCGATGTCTGACCTGTCCTTCCTGCGCCGCCTGTTCCGCCGCCGTCGGGTCTGGACGGCCCTCGCCTACCTGCTGCTGGCGCTGACCTGGTCCGCGGCCATCGCACTGCTGGCGCTGTCGGGGTGGTTCATTACCGCCGCGGCGCTGGCCGGCGCGGGCCTGCTGCTCGGCTTCGACCTGTTCACCCCGTCCGCCGGCATCCGCGCCGCCGCCCTGCTGCGCACGCTGGCGCGCTACGGCGAGCGCATCGTCGGGCACGAGGCCGTGCTGCGCGTGCTCGCCGACCTGCGCAGCGCCAGCTTCGCGGCCATTGCCCGGCTGCCGCTGGCGGACCAGCGGCGGATGCGCAGCGGCGACCTGCAGCAGCGGCTGATCGCCGACATCGACACGCTGGACGGGGTCCCGCTGCGAATCACCGGGCCGCTGGTGGCGGCGGCACTGGCCGTGCTGGGCGCCGCGGTGCTCGCCGGATGGCTGGCACCCTGGCCGGCACCCCTGCTGATTGCGGGCGCCGCCGGACTGACGCTGGCCGCCTCCGCACTCGCCGCGCGCTTCGGACAGGCCCGGAGCCGTGCGCTGGTGGAGCGGCGCAGCCGCGAGCGGGTGGCGTTGCTGGACTACTTCGGCGGCCTTCCCGAACTGCTCGCCTATCGCCGCACGAGGCCGTACCAGGCCGACCTGCAGCGCCGCGAGCGCGAACAGGCGGGCGCGGTGCTCCTGCAGGAACGGGTTGCACTGAGCGCGGACCAGGCCGTGCAGGCCGTGGTCGCGCTCAGTGCACTGGCGATGCTGGCGCTGGCGCTGGGATGGCATGCGGAGGGGCGGGTCAGTGCGCCGGTCGCGGTGCTGCTGGCGCTGATGACCCTCGGGCTGAACGAGGCCCTGAGCAGCCTGCCCGGCGCATTGTGGCGCAGCGGCGAGAGCCTGCAGGCCGCCTCGCGGCTGCGCCGCCTCGGCGTGTCGCCGCCGGATGCCGACGGACCGCCGGTGCAGCCGTCCCGCCGGTCCCGAGACCTGCCCGCGGACGCCACCTTCCAGGTCGAGGAACTGGCCGTGGGATTCGTGGAACAGGCGCCGCTGGTGGCGGGACTCGCGTTCGAGCTCGAGGTCGGGCGGCCGCTGGTGATCCACGGGGCAAGCGGGGGCGGCAAGACCACGCTGCTCGAGACGCTCGCCGGCGAACGCGTGCCGCTGGCCGGGTCGGTGACGCTGGCCGGACGCCCTCTGGACCAATGGCCGGAGCCCGTGCGCTACCGGGCGATCGGCTACCTCCCGCAGCAGAACACGCTGCTCGACGACACGGTCGCCGCGAACCTGCGGCTCGGACTCCCGGAGCTGTCGGACGAGGACCTCTGGGCGGCGCTGGATACGGTGGAACTGGCGGACCCGCTGCGGCGGGAGGGCTCCGGGCTGGACTACCGCACCGGCGAACGGGGCCGGCGGTTTTCAGGCGGGCAGGCGCGAAGGCTGTCCCTTGCGTGGCTGCTGCTGCGCGACGCGCCCGTGGTGCTGCTGGACGAGCCCTTCGCCGGCCTGGATGCCGCACTGGAGCGCCGCGTTCTCGAGCGCATTCGTCCCTGGCTTGAGAACCGCCGCGCGGTCCTGGTCACTCATGCACCCGAGCGGCTGCCGGAGGACTGGGCACGCCTCGTGATCGGGTCCGGCGGGCAGTGACCGTTGAAACCGCCCAGACGCCGTGGGCCGGTGCGGCTCAGGGATCGCCCGGGCGCCAGACGCCGGAGGCGGCCTGCGGGGGCTGCGAAGGCGGTGCGGACTGCTTGCGGCTCTCGACATCCACGAACACCGAATCGGTGAACTGGGCCAGTTGCGAGAGGTAGTCCTTGCGCTGGGCCACCGGCTCGGGCATCTGCGCCACCAGGTAGCCGATCACCGCGGCGAGGTACTGCACGCCAACGATCGGCTCGCGCGCCCGGGGGTCGGCCTCGATCAGTACGTCCTGGAGCTTCTGGATCAGGTCTCCGGACAATTGCAGGCTGTCGTCGCTCATCGTGGAGTCCATTCAGTCAGTTCGGGCCACCCATAAGACTACGCGATACCGGCTCCAGGCAAAAACCGCGGCCGTGAAAGGGGACATCGCGCGGGCGGTCAGAAGCGGATCGGCTGAAGGCGGACAGCGCGGGAGGCCAACATCCCTGGGCGACCTTCCTCGGCGCCTTATCGCCGAGAGGGCTCGCCTCCCACAAGGGCCGCGCCTGATCGCCGAGAGGGCTCGCCTCCCACCAGCCGCCGTAGGGTGGGCCAAGCGCAGCGGGCCCGCCATCCCGGACCCACCGTCCCGGCCCCGGCGGTCAGGGCCGGAAGACCAGGCCGCCGGCATCCGCGTCGATGTGCACCACGGCGCCCGGCGCGAACTCCCCGGCCAGCAGCTTCTGCGCCAGCGGGTTCTCGACCTGCGTCTGGATCGCCCGCTTCAGCGGCCGCGCCCCGTAGACCGGATCGAAGCCCGCCTCGCCCAGCTGATCCACCGCGGCCTCGCTGATCTCCAGTGCGAGATCGCGCTCGGCGAGACGGTTGCGCAGGATGCCGAGCTGGATGTCGGTGATCGCCCGGATCTGCTCCCGGCCCAGCGGGTGGAAGACCACCACGTCGTCGACCCGGTTGATGAATTCCGGCCGGAAGTGCTGCCCGACCACCTCCATCACTGCCGCCTTCATCTGCGGGTAGTTCTCCTCTCCGGCCATCTCCTGGATCAGCTGCGAACCGAGGTTCGAGGTCATCACGATCACCGTGTTGCGGAAGTCCACGGTGCGGCCGTGGCCGTCGGTCAGACGCCCGTCGTCCAGCACCTGCAGCAGCACGTTGAAGACCTCCGGGTGCGCCTTCTCCACCTCGTCGAGCAGGATCACCGAGTAGGGCTTGCGGCGCACCGCCTCGGTCAGATAGCCGCCCTCCTCGTACCCGACGTAGCCGGGCGGCGCGCCGATCAGCCGGGCCACCGAGTGCTTCTCCATGAACTCGGACATGTCGATGCGCACCATCGCCTCGTCGGTGTCGAACAGGAAGGAGGCCAGCGCCTTGGTCAGCTCGGTCTTGCCGACGCCGGTCGGACCGAGGAACAGGAAGGAACCGTTCGGCCGGTTCGGATCCGACAGCCCCGCGCGTGAACGCCGGATCGCGTTCGCGACCGCGCGCAGGGCCTCGCCCTGTCCCACCACGCGCTGCGAGATCGCCTCTTCCATGCGCAGCAGCTTGTCGCGCTCGCCCTCCAGCATCTTGGACACCGGGATGCCGGTCCAGCGCGAGACCACCTCGGCGACCTCCTCGTCGGTGACCCTGTTGCGCAGAAGGCGCGTCTCCCTGCCCTCCTGCTCGGAGGCCTGTTCCATCGCCTTCTGCAGTTCGGGTATCTTCCCGTACTGCAGTTCCGACATCCGGGTCAGGTCGCCGGCTCGCCGCGCGGTCTCCAGCTCCATGCGCGCCCGCTCCAGTTCCTCCTTGGTCTGCGCGGCACCGGTGACCGCCGCCTTCTCGGCCTTCCAGATCTCCTCGAGGTCGGAGTACTCGCGCTCGAGCCGCCCGATCTCCTCTTCCAGTGCAGCCAGGCGCTTGCGCGAGGCCTCGTCGGTCTCCTTCTTCATCGCCTCGCGCTCGATCTTCAGCTGGATCAGGCGGCGGTCGAGGCGGTCCATCTCCTCGGGCTTGGAGTCGATCTCCATGCGAATGCGCGACGAGGCCTCGTCGATCAGGTCGATCGCCTTGTCCGGCAACTGGCGGTCGGTGATGTAGCGCTGCGACAGCTGTGCCGCCGCGACGATCGCGGGGTCGGTGATCTCGATCCCGTGATGCACCTCGTAGCGTTCCTTCAGGCCGCGCAGGATCGCGATGGTGTCCTCCATCGTCGGCTCGTCCACCAGCACCTTCTGGAAGCGCCGCTCCAGCGCCGCGTCCTTCTCGATGTACTTGCGGTACTCGTCGAGCGTGGTCGCACCGATGCAGTGCAGCTCGCCGCGGGCCAGCGCGGGCTTGAGCATGTTGCCAGCGTCCATTGCGCCCTCGGCCTTGCCCGCGCCGACCATGGTGTGCAGCTCGTCGATGAAGAGGATCACGCGGCCCTCTTCCTTGGCCAGGTCCTTCAGCACGGACTTCAACCGCTCCTCGAAGTCGCCGCGGTACTTGGCGCCGGCCAGCAGTGCCCCGAGATCCAGCGCGAGCACGCGTTTTTCCTTCAGGCCCTCCGGCACCTCGCCGTTGATGATGCGCTGGGCCAGGCCCTCGACGATCGCGGTCTTGCCGACGCCGGGCTCGCCGATCAGCACGGGATTGTTCTTGGTGCGCCGCTGCAATACCTGGATCGAGCGCCGGATCTCCTCGTCGCGGCCGATCACCGGATCGAGCTTGCCCTGCTCTGCACGCTCGGTGAGGTCCATGGTGTATTTCTCGAGCGCCTGGCGGGTGTCCTCGGCACTGGGGTCATCGACGCTGGCGCCGCCGCGCATCTTCTCGACGGCCGTCTCCAGGCTTGCCACGGTCACGCCGGCCTTCTTCAGGAGCTCCGCCGCCGCACCGCGATCCTGCGCCGCCGCCAGCAGGAAGAGCTCCGACGAGATGTACTGGTCCTTGCGCTGCTGGGCGAGCTTGTCGGCCACGTTCAGCAGCCGGTTCAGGTCGTTGGAGACGTGGACCTCACCGGGCGTGCCCTCGACCCGGGGCAGGCGCCCGAGCGCCTCGCCGAGCGCGGAACGCAGCTGGTTCACGTTGGCGCCGGCCTGCTCCAGCACGGGCCGCACGGTACCGCCCTCCTGGTTCAGCAGCGCCGCGAGCACGTGCACCGGCTCGATGAACTGGTGGTCGCGGCCAACGGCCAGCGACTGCGCGTCGGCCAGCGCCTCCTGGAATTTTGTGGTCAGTCGATCCATACGCATGGATGAGTTCCCCTCGGGAAGAAGTTTGATCTGACACACAAGTTGGGGGTATGTGCGGCCGTTTCAAGGGCCGGAGCGGTGTTGTGCACAGCGGCTGCATTCGGGGGGTAGCTCGCAGCCGAGGGTGCCAGGCGGCGGCGGGTGCCAGGCGGCGGCGGGTGCCAGGCGGCGGCGGGTGCCAGGCGCCGGTGTGACCCCCGACCGGTACCTCCACCCCTCTCC
>RECA01000191.1 GCA_007692435.1 Thioalkalivibrio sp. | reverse complement strand
CTCGGCGATCCGGCGCCGGGGCATGTCGCCCAGGGGGCTGGCCTCCTACGGTGCTGAACCTGGCCCCCGTGGGAGGCGAGCCCTCTCGGCGATCCGGCGCCGGGTCGCAGCCTGCTGCCGGCCCCGGCCCGCATTCAGGCGGTGGCGCCGGGTCGTGCGGTCGGCTGCGGCGGGGCGGCTGCCCCGGTGCGGGCGACGATCTGCCCGCCCTTGATCGCCAGCACCTCGCCGCACTCCACCGGCTCCCAGGATTCGCGGGTCAGTGGCACGCTGGCGACCAGGGTCACACGCTGCCGGCCGTCGTTCAGTCCGAGGGTCAGGCCCTCGATGGGCTTCGGTGTGCGGCCCTCGCGCCGGGACGGGCAGGTGCGACAGAGGGTGTACAGACCCGGCGGCTCGATCCGGCCGGTTGTCTCCTGGGTGCGCTCGTGGCCGTGCACGTACAGGTACTCCGAGTCGCCGTACAGGAAATTGGCCGGACCAAAGGGCCTCAGCAGGGCCGCGAAGGCCGTCAACACTGCAAGACGCGACTCCAGCGAGGGTACCTCCGGGCCGGCCCACAGCGGCTCAAGGCGGGCGAGCAGCAGGCAGAAGGCGTGCTCGGAATCCGTGTCGCCGATCGGCCTGAAGCGGCCCAGGTCGGCCGCAGTGGCCTTCTCGAGGCCGATCAGATCGCCGTTGTGGGCGAAGACGTGCATCCTGCCACCGAGCTCGCGGGCGAAGGGCTGCGTGTTCTCCAGGGACACCGCCCCCATGGTCGCCTGGCGCACGTGGGCCAGCACGAAATGGCTGCGGTATTGCTGCTCGTTCAGGAAGCGGATGCCGCTGCTGCCGCTGGCGGCCCCGGTCTCGCGAAGACGGCGGGCATCGCGGCCCGAATAGAAGGCCGCGCCCCAGCCGTCCTTGTGCGGGGCGCTCAGGCCACCACGTTCGGAGAAGGCCTCGAGCGAGATCGAGAGCGTGGCGGGCTCCAGGCTGGACATTGCGAGCAGTTCACACATGGCACTTCATCGGGGAGGGGTGCCCTGCGTCCAGGCGCGCGCGTGCGGCGACCCTCTTCGTGTTCATCCAGGAGTATCGGTCCGGCCAGTGCAGGGGTCAAACCCGCCGGGCAGCGCTCAGCGCAGCCCGTAGTCCCGGAAGCGCTCCCGCACGCGCTCGATCTCGGCCTCGGAGAGCAGATCCGGCCCGCCGAGCATCAGGCTCAGGATGTACTGCCGTGCGAGCACCTCGATCTCCCCCGCCAGCCAGAGGGCCTTGCGCAGGTCCTTCCCGGTGGCCACCACGCCGTGATTCGCGAGCAGGCAGGCGCTCCTGTCCTCGAGGGCCTCGATTGCACGCTCGGACAGCTCCGGGGTCCCGAAGGTCGCGTAGCGGGCACAGCGGATGTCCGGGCCGCCGGCTGCCGCGACCATGTAGTGTGCCGCGGGAATCCCCATCCCGCGCATCGAGAGGGCCGTGGCGTGCACCGAATGGGTGTGCACGACCGCACCGGTCTGGGGGCGCGCCTGCAGGATGCCCAGGTGCAGCCGCCACTCGCTGGACGGACGCTGGCCCGCTGCATGCCCGCCATCGGCGTCCAGGAACACGATGTCCGCGGGCTTCAGTTCCTCGTAGGGGATCCCGGACGGGCTGATCAGCATGCCGTCGCCCCAGCGGGCACTCACGTTGCCGGAAGTGCCCTGGTTGATGCCCTCGCGGTTCATCCGCAGGCAGGTATCGATGATCGACTGGCGCAGGGACAGCTCGGTAGGGTCCATCTCGCGGCTCCGGGGACGCGGGTCTTCATGCGGGAACATATCATTTTGACGAGAGCAGGGCCGGTACCGGCGGTATGCCCCGGAGCCCGCCGGGAGGACCCGCTGCGAGGGCCCGATGCGTGGCGCCGGTCTCCGTGGGACAATGGGCGTCATGGACTGGAAGGCGCTGCAGAACGGCTCGGACATCCGCGGGATTGCGCTGGCCCCGGAGGGCGGCACCGACGCCGACGTCAATCTGACCCCGCTGGTGGTCCGGCGCATCGGTTCGGTCTTCGCGCGCTGGCTGGGACAGACCCTTGAACGCGAGCCGCAGGCGCTGACCATCGCGGTGGGTCGCGACAGCCGGATCAGCGGTCCCGCGCTGGCGGCCGCACTGTTCGAGGGAGTCGCCGCGGAGGGCGCACGGGTTCTCGATTTCGGCCTGGCCTCCACCCCGGCGATGTTCATGAGCACGGTGACGCCGGGCTACCGCTGCGACGGCGCGGTGATGCTGACCGCGAGCCATTTGCCCGCACACCGCAACGGCTGCAAGTTCTTCACTGCCCGCGGCGGGCTGAACCGGGAGGACATCACCACATTGCTCGAACTCGCCGCGACTGGCGACCGGCGGGGAGCAGGCCCGGCAGGACCGGTCGAGGAGATCGACTTCATGTCCGTGTACACCAGCCAGCTGGTGGAGCGCATCCGACAGGGCGCGGCGCACCCGGAGCAGCCGGACCAGCCCCTCGATGGGCTGAAGATCGTCGTCGATGCCGGCAACGGGGCCGGTGGGTTCTTCGTGGATCGCGTACTCGAGCCGCTGGGTGCGGACACCACCGGCAGCCGGTTTCTGGAGCCCGATGGCCGCTTCCCCAATCACGTGCCGAACCCGGAACACCCGGACGCGATGGCCGCGCTGCGCGAGGCGTTGCTGGCCCACGGCGCGGAATTCGGCATCGCCTTCGATCCCGACGTGGATCGCGCCGCCGCGATGGACGGCGCCGGGCGCGAGATCAATCGCAACCGGCTCGTGGCGCTGGCCGCGGCGGTGGTGCTGCGCGAGCATCCGGGGACCACGATCGTCACCGACTCGGTGACCTCGGAGGGCCTGACCGAATTCATCGAGGAAGGGCTCGGCGGTGTGCACCACCGTTTCCGCCGGGGCTACCGGAACGTGATCAACGAGGCGATGCGTCTGGACGCGGCCGGCCAGCCCTGCTGGCTCGCGATCGAGACATCGGGGCACGCAGCCCTGAAGGAAAACCACTGGCTCGACGACGGGGCCTACCTGATCGCATTGCTGCTGATCGAACTGGCACGGGCCCGCAGGGAGGGTCGCGATCTGGGTGACCTGATCGCCGAGCTTCGGGAACCGGCCGAGAGCCGCGAGTACCGGATCGGGCTGCCGGCGCAGGACTTTGCGGCCGGGGGCGAGCGCATCCTCGACGCGCTGCGGGAGCGCGTCGCTGCCGAGCCCGACTGGGAGGTGGTGCCGGACACCCACGAAGGTGTGCGCGTCGCCTGCCGTGGATCAGGGGAGCAGGGGTGGTTCCTGCTGCGCCTTTCGCTGCACGATCCAGTGCTGCCGCTGAACGTCGAGTCGGAGGTCAGCGGCGGCGCCGACCGGATCGAAGGCCGTCTAGCACGGCTGCTGTCCGCACTGGATACACCCATGGACCTGGGCGCGCTCGGTGCCCAGGCCCGCGCGGATGTGACCTGAGTCCCGTCAGGGGCGTGGTGTTCCCCATTGTCAGGCGCGTCGGACCGCCTGAGACTGAACGAACGGGCCATGCGGAGAGTTCGTTGTCAGATCGCGGCGCCAGACACGCCGGCGCTGCGCAGTGGTCCCGCGCATCCTCCCCACAGCCATAGTCGCTGCCTTCGGCAACCCTCCGTGATCTTTGCTATTAACTCTTTGACCAGGATTTCCTTTGCGGCTAGCCTTGTTCGGGCGCCACTACATCTTGTAGTCGGCAGGCAATCTTACCCAACAGGTAGTAGAAACCAAAGGATGTCATGCACATGCAAGGCAGTACGCACCTGCACGCCGTCTCCATCGAGACCCCGGAGGTTCCGATGCAAACCGCATCCACCGAGATCTGGGACCAGAAGTACCGCCTGAAGACCAAGGACGGCACCATTCTCGATCGCGACATCGACGGTACCTGGAAGCGGGTTGCCCGAGCGTTGGCCGACATCGAGGCGACGCCGGAGCTGCGCGAGCACTGGTATGAACGCTTCCTGTGGGCATTGCGCCACGGTGCAATCCCGGCCGGACGCATCATCGCGAACGCCGGCGCGCAGGCGCACAAGCCGGCGACCTCGACGATCAACTGCACCGTATCCGGCACCATCCACGACTCGATGAACGACATCCTGCAGAAGCTCCACGAGGCCGGGATGACGCTGAAGGCTGGATGCGGTATTGGCTATGAATTCAGTACGTTACGGCCTCGCGGCGCCTACGTGACCGGGGCTGGCGCGTATACCTCCGGGCCGCTGTCCTTCATGGATATCTACGACAAGATGTGCTTCACGATCTCCTCCGCCGGAGGTCGCCGCGGCGCGCAGATGGGGACCTTCGACATCGGGCACCCGGACGTGGTCGAGTTCATCCGCGCGAAGCGGGCCGACGGGACGCTGCGCCAGTTCAACCTGTCGCTGCTGATCACCGCCGACTTCATGGCCGCGGTGCAGAATGACGACGACTGGCCACTGGCGTTTCCGATCACCGAAGTGGAAGTCGCGCAGGGCGGCATCGACCTGAACGACCCCGCGCAGGTGCTCTGGCGCGACTGGGCCGACATCGAGGGCTACATCGTCAACGACGCGGGTCAGGTCGCCTGTCGCATCTACAGGACGATCCGTGCCCGCCGCCTGTGGGACCTGATCATGTCCTCCACCTACGACTTCGCCGAGCCGGGCTTCATCCTGATCGACAAGGTCAACGAGATGAACAACAACTGGTGGTGCGAGGAGATCCGTGCGACCAATCCCTGCGTGACCGGCGACACCTGGGTGCAAACGGATGCCGGTCCGCAACGGGTACAGGATCTCCTGGGTCGGCCGTTCTACGCCCGTGTTGACGGTGAAGATCATGCCAGCGGCGCCGAAGGTTTCTTCCGTACCGCCACTCGGGAAGTACTTCGGATGAAGACCTGCGAGGGACCGACGTTGCGTCTCACCGGTAATCACCCCGTGCGTCGAGTGGTTCGCCAGACGCGTTGGTCGCTGGAAACCGAATGGTGTGAAGCCGGGAGACTAGGCGTGGGGGACCGGGTGCTCCTGAACGATCATCGGGGCAATGCCGAGTGGGCGGGTCCCAGAACCTGGGAAGAGGGGTACCTGCTCGGATTGTTGGTAGGTGACGGCACGCTGAAGCGGGACGCTGCCGTGCTGTCGGTATGGTTGGCGGAACCTGCGGCCAACGGCGTTGATGCCTGTTCCAGCCCACAGATGGAAGAAGCCCTCCGCTGTGCACGCACCTTGACGCATCGCGCCGACTTTGCCGGCTGGATGGAGGTCAAGGGTCGCGGCGAATATCGAATGAAGCTCGCGGCGCTGCGGGATCTCGCGTTCGAACTCGGAATGCGTCCAGGCGCAAAGGCGGTGACCCCGACGATGGAAATGACCTCCAGCGCTTTCCACCGTGGTTTTCTCCGGGGAATATTCGACGCTGACGGTTCGGTACAGGGCTCGTTCGACAAGGGCGTGAGCGTGCGCCTGGCCCAGTCGGATGGGCAGCGCCTAGAGGCGGTACAACGAATGCTTCTTCGCCTTGGCATTGCCTCCCGGCTCTACCGTGATCGTCGACCCGCCGGGAATGCCATGCTGCCTGACGGCAAGGGCGCCCGGAAATCCTATCCTGTTCGCTCACAGCATGAACTCGTGGTGAGTGGGGACAACCTCGGCATTTTTGCCGCACGTGTCGGCTTTGCCGACCCGGTGAAGGCCGCGCGTCTGGCCAGGTCTCTTGGGGGCTATCGACGCCGCTTGAATCGGGAACGCTTCATCGTGGAGGTGGAGTCTCTGGTGCCGGACGGCGTGGAGGATGTCTTTGACGTTCAGGTTCCTGGCATCAATGCCTTCGATGCCAACGGCTTCTATGTGCACAACTGCGGCGAACAGCCATTGCCGGCCTACGGTGCCTGCCTGCTCGGGTCGATCAACCTGACGCGCTTCGTTCAGGAGCCCTTCACGGATCGGGCGAGCTTCGACTGGGAGGGCTTCCGCGAGGCGGTCGGGGTATTCACCCGGATGCTGGACAACGTGGTCGAGATCAACGGGCTGCCGCTGCCGCAGCAGCGCGAGGAGATCATGCGCAAGCGCCGCCACGGGATGGGCTACCTCGGGCTGGGGTCGACACTGACGATGATGCGCATGAAGTACGGGGCCGAGGACTCGCTGCGCTTCACCGAGGAGGTCACCCGCGAGATGGCGCTCGCGGGCTGGCGCACCGGGCTGGAGCTCGCGCGCGAGAAGGGTCCGGCGCCCGTCCTGGACGAGGAGTTCACGGTGACCGCGAAGATGCTGCGCCAGCGCCCGGAGATGGTGCGCGACGGCTTCGGCCCCGGGGACCGGGTGAAGGGGCGGGTGCTGCTCGCCCGCTACAGCCGCTACATGCAGCGTGTTGCCGAGGTTGAACCGGAGCTGGTGGAACAGCTCGCCGCCGAGGGCTGCCGCTTCACCCACCACAGTTCCATCGCACCGACCGGCACCATCTCGCTGTCGCTGGCGAACAACGCGAGCAACGGCATCGAGCCGAGCTTCGCCCACCACTATGCCCGCAACGTGATCCGCAGCGGCAAGAAGTCCAAGGAGAAGGTGGACGTCTTCTCCTACGAGCTGCTCGCGTACCGGGAGAAGGTGAATGCACGGGCAATGCCGTATTCCGAGGTGGAGGAGGAACAGCTGCCGGACTACTTCATCACCGCCGATGACGTCTCTCCGAAGGCGCACGTGGACGTGCAGGCGGCGGCACAGAGGTGGATCGACTCCTCCATCTCCAAGACCGCCAACGTGCCGACGGACTACGCCTTCGAGGCCTTCAAGGACATCTACCGCTATGCCTGGCAGCGCGACCTGAAGGGCTGCACCACCTTCCGGTTCAACCCGGAGGCCTTCCAGGGTGTGCTGGTGAAGGAGAAGGATCTTGAGAACACCACCTACCGGTTCGTGCTGGAGGACGGCACGGTGATCGAGGCCAGGGGGAACGAGGAGATCGAGTACGACGGCGAGACCCACCACGCCGCCAACCTCTACGATGCCCTGAAGGAAGGGTACTACGGCAAGTTCTGAGCCGGGAGCGCGAAAGATGACCATCCGAATCGAAAAGAAGATCACCGGCTACGAGGTCGCCCGCGAGGAGCCGGCCGCGGGGAAGCCCGCGGCGGCACCGGAGTCCGAGGCCGCGAACAAGGTCGTGCAGATGCACGAGAAGCTCGAGCGGCCCGAGATGCTGATGGGCTCCACGTACAAGATCAAGACGCCGCTCTCGGAGCACGCCCTGTACGTGACCATCAACGACGTGGTGCTGAATCCGGGCACCGAGCACGAGCTGCGCCGGCCCTTCGAGATCTTCATCAACTCGAAGAACATGGACCACTTCCAGTGGATCGTCGCGCTGACGCGGATCATCTCGGCGGTGTTCCGCAAGGGTGGCGACGTGACCTTCCTGGTCGAGGAACTGCGCTCGGTCTTCGATCCGCGCGGCGGCTACTTCAAGAAGGGTGGCCGGTACATGCCCTCGCTGGTGGCCGAGATCGGTGACGCGATCGAGGGGCACATGCGCATGATCGGGCTGATCAAGGACGACGGGCTGGACGAGCACCAGCGTCGGCACGTCGAGGAAAAACGCGCCCAGTTCGAGGCCAGCCGCAACCTCGCACAGACCGAGACCGACCCGGGTGATCCCTTTCCCCCGGGCGCGCAGCTCTGCAGCAAGTGCAACACCCGGGCGGTGGTGGCGATGGACAACTGCCTCACCTGCCTGAATTGCGGGGAGAGCAAGTGCGGGTAGTAGGATAGGGAACCCGAAGTGACGGTCGGGCGCTGACGCGGCGGCCCGACGTCCCCTCAGCCCCCGGAGCACGCCTGCCATGAAAGAAAACCCAATTCGCCCCAGCGAGACCTCGGCGGCGATCGCCGAGCTGGCCCGCATCCAGCTGGCCGGCGAGCGCAGGTTGCAGCGGCTGGAGAGGCTGTTCCGGTGGAACCTGGTGCTGCTGCTGTCGACACTGCTCCTCGCCGCCTTCGCGCTGACCCAGTTCTTCGGTGCGGCCTCGGCGCAGCCCGGCTGGCCGCACGCGACGCCTCAGCTGATGCCGGAACCGCAGCCGATTGAACCCCCGGTGGCGGCGCCGGCACCGGAATCGCCGATGCCGGACCCCCGCGCAGGGGTCGAGGAGCCCCGCGCCGGCGTCGCCGGGGTCGAGCCTGAGCAGATGGACCCGTTCCATGCGATCACGGCGGTGCTGCACGACCTGCACGGGGTGCTCCACGAGAGCAAGGAGGCGCTTGCCGTGCTGCCGGAGATGGTGGAGGAGATGCGCCAGATGCGCGGTGACGTCGGGCGGATCGCGGCCACGATGGATTCCATGGACGGCAAGATGGACGGGGTGCCGGTGATGGCCGAGGAGATGCACCGGCTCAACGTGAACATCGACATCATGACGACCTCGATCGATTCCACGATGGGACGCATGGGACGCATGATGCCCTACGTCTGGTGAGGTTCCCGATGCGCCGGCCACAGCGCAGGCCCGAGGGCCCGGTTCCGGATACCCTTCGACAATGCCTCAGGCGGGTCGCCCGCGCCCTGCCCGCGCTGTTCGTCGTCGCGGCGGGGCCGCTTGCGGCGCAGGAGGTGCTGGAGCCGATCACGGTGACGGTGACGGCCCCGCGGCTCGCCACGCCGCTGACGGAGCTGCCGGCCGCGGTCGACGTGATCGACACGCCCGCGGCGACCGAGGGCCGGCAGGGCCTGCAGCTCGACGAGGCCCTGAACCGGGTGCCCGGTGTCTTCGCGCAGAACCGCTACAACTTCGCGCAGGACGTGCGTCTGTCCATTCGGGGATTCGGGGCCCGTGCGCCCTTCGGGATCCGGGGTCTGCGCATCCTGCAGGACGGGATCCCTGAGACCACGCCCGACGGCCAGTCCCAGGTGGATGCGATCGACCTGCTGAACATCAGCCGCATCGAGGTATTGCGCGGGCCCAACGCGGCCCTGTACGGCAACGCCACCGGCGGCGTGGTCGCGATCACCACCCGCGACGGCAGCGACCCGCGCGGCCACGGCGGGGGTGCGCTGCTCGGCAGCTACGGCTTCCAGCGCCTGGAGGCACTGAGCGAAGGTCCCGCCGGCCGCGGCTCGTACTCGCTGAGCTTTCACGATCTGCGCTTCGATGGCTACCGCGAGCAGGCCCGGGCGGAGAAGCGCCTGCTGCGGCTGAACCTCGCCCAGGCCTTCGAGGCGGGTGATCTTGAGCTGCACCTGCGG
Organism: Thioalkalivibrio sp.; assembly: GCA_007692435.1. Classification (GTDB taxonomy): domain Bacteria; phylum Pseudomonadota; class Gammaproteobacteria; order Ectothiorhodospirales; family Ectothiorhodospiraceae; genus Thioalkalivibrio. Next base: position 1,347 of record RECA01000191.1, on the reverse strand, counting down.
GCCCTCGACGCACCACTGACCGAGGATCCCGGCGCGCTGACCCGTGCCGAGGTGGATGCCGACCGTCGTGCCGCCGCGCCGCTGGCGAAGCGGCTGGACAGCAGCCAGTCCGCCGAACAGCTGACCCTGGGCGCGCAGTGGCGTCAGCCCGCCGGTGAGGGCCAGCTCCGGCTCGGCGCCTTCGCGACGCGCCGCGATTACGAGCAGCAGCTGCCTTTTCCTGGCTCAAGCCAGGTCGCCTACGACCGGGATTTCTACGGCGTCAACGTCGGTTACGAGCGCGATTTCGGCCGCACCCGCGCGCTCTTCGGGGTCGACGTGGAGCGCCAGCGCGACGACCGCACGCGCAAGTGCATCGACTTCGATCTGGAGCCGGTTTGCGATCCCGAGACCCCCGCTGATCCTCTCGCGCTGGACCAGCGCGAGGAGGCGCGCAGCCGTGGCACATACGTGCACACCGACACGCTGCTCGGCGATGACTGGAATCTTGCCCTCGGCGCACGGCACGACCGCATCCGCTTCGAAATCGACGACCGGTTTCTTCTGGACGACGTCGATCTCTCCGGCCGCCGCAGCTTCGACGAGACCAGCGCCAGCGCCGGCCTGATCTGGCACTGGTCACCCGGACACCGCGCCTTTACGAATTTCGCGACGGCCTTCGAGACGCCCACCTTCACCGAGTTCGCGAATCCCGCGGGCACCGGCGGCTTCAACCCCGACCTCGAACCCCAGTACGCCCGCGCCTTCGAGATCGGCGCGCGGGGCGAGACCGGGATGGTCGCCTACGACGTGACCGCGCACGTGACCCGGGTCCGGGACGAGCTGATCCCGTTCCAGCTGGAGGACGGTGGCCGCGATTTCTACCGCAACGCCGGTCGCACCGCGCGGGAGGGGCTGGAGGTCGGCCTCGAATTGCGGCCGGATCCGCGCTGGAACCTCCGCGCCGCGGCGACGCTGAACGACTTCCGCTACCGCGAGTTCACCGTCGAGGGCGAGAGCTTCCGGGGCAATCGCCTGCCCGGCCTGCCGCGCCGGCAGCTCTTCCTCGAGGCCGCGTGGCGCGACGGGCCGGGCTTCGCCGTCGTCGATGCCCTCTACACCGGCAGCCGCTACGCGGACGATGCAAACGAGGTGAGGGTGGGCTCGGACACGGTGTTGAACGCCCGTGTCGGCCGCCACTGGGACCGCGGCCGCCTGCGTGCCGAGGGCTTCGTCGCGGTGAACAATGTCTTCGACACGGAGACGATCGACAACCTGAGGATCAACGCCCGCTTCGGCCGCTCCTTCGAGCCCGCCCCCGACCGCAACTTCCTCGTCGGCCTGCGCCTCTACCACCGGCCCTGATCT
>RECA01000038.1 GCA_007692435.1 Thioalkalivibrio sp. | reverse complement strand
CCGTGGTCGAGCAGGTGCGTGGCAAAGGCGTGGCGCAGGGTGTGTGGGGAGAGATCGGCGGTGATGCCGGCCACGGCCGCGTGCTGCTTGATCCGGTACCAGAAGGCCTGCCGGGTCATGCCCTGGCCGCGGCGGCTGACGAACAGGGCCTCGGTCGGGGCCCGGTCCCGCATCAGCTCCGGCCGCGCCTTGCTCAGGTAGCGGGCCATCCAGTCGGCCGCCTCCTCGCCCACGGGCACCAGCCGTTCGCGCGAACCCTTCCCCGTGACCCGGACCACCCCCTGGCGCGGGTTCACCCGGGACTGCTCGAGGCCGACCAGTTCCGACACGCGCAGGCCGGTCGCATACAGCAACTCCAGCATCGCCCGGTCCCGCAGCCCGACCGGACTGCCGACGTCGGGCGCCCCGAGCAGCGCCTCCACCTGGCCCTCCGACAGGCTGTCGGGCAACGGCCGGCCGATCGCGGGCGCGTCGATGCGCACGGTGGGATCGTCCCGGCGCAGGCCGGAGGCGACGAGGAAACGGTAGAAGCGGCGCTGGCTGGACAGCCAGCGGGCCACCGACTTCGGACGGCTGCCCGCCTGCATCCTGGATCCGAGAAAGGCGAGCAGGTCGGAGCGGCTGGCGCTGCTCAGGTCCGACCCCCGTGACCGCAGCCACAGACAGAGCGCGGTGAGATCCCTTCGGTAGGCATCGAGCGTAAGGTGGGCGAGGCCATCGACCGCCCAGAGCTCGTCGAGAAAGCGCTCGAGCACCGGATCCGCGCAGCCTGCCGCGGATCCGGTGTCCCGGGCAGCCGGCTCAGCCGTTGCCGCCACCGGATGCGGAGGCTGCCGGGGCCTTGCCGGTCAGGGTCTCGAAGACCTTGGTCAACTCCAGCGGCAGCGGGAAGAAGATGGTGTTGGCCTGGCTGCTGGTGGACATGTTCGCCATGGTCTGCAGGTACCGCAGCTGCAGCGCCGTCGGTGCCTCCTCGATCATCTTGGCGGCGGCCACCAGCTTTTCGGCCGCCTGCTCCTCGCCCTCGGCATGGATGACCTTGGCGCGACGTTCACGTTCGGCCTCGGCCTGGCGCGCAATCGCCCGGATCATCGACTCGTTCAGGTCGACGTGCTTGATCTCGACGTTGGTGACCTTGATGCCCCAGGCATCGGTCTGGGAGTCCAGTATCTCCTGGATATCCGCATTCAGCTTGTCGCGCTCGGAGAGCATCTCGTCCAGGTCGTGCTTGCCGAGCACCGAGCGCAGCGTGGTCTGCGCCAGCTGGCTGGTCGCCGCGAAGTAGTCCTCCACCTGGATCACCGACTTGGCGGAGTCGACCACGCGGAAGTACAGCACCGCGTTGACCCGCACCGTGACGTTATCCTGGGAGATCACGTCCTGGCTGGGCACGTCGAGGGTGATGATGCGCAGGTCCACCTTCACCATCTGCTGGATTCCGGGGATGACGATGATCAGGCCGGGGCCCTTGACCGCCTGGAAGCGTCCGAGAAAGAAGATCACGCCCCGCTCGTATTCGCGCAGGATCTTGATGGCCATCGCGATCAGCGCGACGACGATCACGAGGGGAAAAAGATAGGCACCGGTCATTCCGTCTTCTCCTTCACTTGGGTTGTCCCTGTCCGGCCGCGGAAACGCGGCCGGGCTTTATTGTTGACCTGGGGCGCGCACAGCCCGGGGCGCACGGCCTGGGATCGCCTTGTCCGTTCGCTCAGGACTGGCTCTCCGCAGGCCGATCCGCGTCGTCCGGCAGCGGCTCGACACGCAGGCGCAGGCCGTCGAGACCCACCACGCGAACCTTCTGTCCGTCCTCGACCGGCGCGGTGGTCTCGGCGGTCCAGAGTTCGCTGTGCACGTAGACCCGGCCGCTGCGGTCGAAGTCCTCGCGCGCCTCCCCGACCATGCCGATCATCTCCTCGCGTCCGATGGTCGGCTTGACCCCGCGCAGGCGGAACAGCCGCCCCAGCACCCAGATGGAGAAGACAGCGACCACGAGTGCGGTCCCGAAGACCAGGGGCAGCGAGATGTTCAAGTCAGGATCGTCCCAGAGAATGATTGAGCCTGTAATGAAGGCAATGATGCCGCCGATGCCCAGTATGCCGAAACTCGGCAGGAAGGCCTCGCCGACCATGAACACCAGGCCCAGCAGGATCAGCGCGAGCCCGGCGTAGTTCACCGGCATCACCTGCAGCGCGTAGAACGCCAGTATCAGCGAGATCGCGCCGATGACACCCGGGTAGATCGCCCCGGGGTTGGAGAGTTCGAAGATGATACCGTAGATGCCGACGAGCATCAGGATGTAGGCGATGTTCGGGCTGGTGATCACCGCCAGCAGGTTGGTGCGCCAGTCGGGATCCACCCGGACCACCTCGATGTTCTCGGTCTCGAGCACCACCTCGCCCCATGGCATGCGTACCGAGTGGCCTTGCATCTGTGCCAGAAGGTCGTCGAGGTCGCTGGCCACGAACTCGATCACGTTCAGTTCCAGGGCCTCGGACGCGCCGATGTTCACGCCCTCGCGCACCGCCTCCTCGGCCCAGTCGGCGTTGCGGTCGAAGCGTTCGGCCAGGCCGCGAATGTAGGAGACCGCGTCCTCCAGGACCTTCCGCTCCATCGCGGTCTCGCCGCGGCGTCTATCTTCCTCGTCCTCGGCCGCCTCATTGACCTCGTTGACCTCGTTGACCTCGTTGGCCTCCGCGGCCTCCGCGGCCTCCTCCTCGGCCACGTCGTCGTTGCCGGATGCCTCCGCATCCCCGTTCGACTCGGGCTCCGCCTCTTCGCGCTCGCGCGGGGGCTCGCGGCCGCCATCGTCGAATCCGGGGAAGCCGCCGCCGCCCATCTGCACCGGTGTCGCCGAACCGATGTTCGTTGCCGGTGTCATCGCCGCCACGTGCGAGCCGAGCAGCATGTAGGTCCCCGCGCTTGCGGCCCGGCCGCCGGAGGGATGCACGTAGGTCACGAAGGGGACGTCGGAGGCCAGTATCCTCTTCACGATCTCGCGCATCGAGGAATCCAGGCCGCCCGGGGTGTCCAGCTTCAGGACGACGAGGTCGAACTCCTCGTCTTCCGCTCTCTGAATCCCGCGGATGATGTAGTCGCCGGTGGCCGGTCCGATCGCATCGGAGACCGTCAGCAGCATCGCCTGACCGCGCTCCTCGTCGCCCGAGGCCGCCAGCAGCCAGCCTGCACCGGCCGCGAGCAGCAGGACCCAGAGGGTCATACGGAACCAGGATCTCATCGACTGAAGACGCATGCTCGTATCCCAAGAGGGTTCAGGCTGTGATGGTGCCGGGCCGGGCACCCCCGGAAGGGGAGAGGCCTCCGGGACAGCCGGCCCGGATCCCATCCTACACTTGGGGGTCGCGCCGTGCGCGCTTTCCCATGCACGATGGACAACCGCCCGCGGCGCGGGTTTCCCTGAATCCGGGACGCCGGCAGGATGCCGGATCACCGCAACGGTTGTCGGGTGTCATCCCTCTCCCGCTCGGTTATCCTCGCACAGGCACGCACCCCGGCACGACCGGAACCGACACCGGACTCCGAGATGAACACCGACACCCGCAAACCCCCGATTCCGCTCCTGGGTTTTGCCGCCTGGAGCGGGGCCGGCAAGACCACGCTGCTGACCCGCCTCCTGCCGGTGTTGCGCGCGCGCGGCCTCGAGGTCGCGATGATCAAGCACGCGCATCACGACTTCGACGTCGACAAGCCGGGGAAGGACAGCTTCGAGCTCCGCCAGGCCGGGGCCGGGCAGGTGCTGGTCGCGTCGAGCCGGCGCTTCGCCCTGATGGTCGAAAACCCGCCGGGAGAAGAGACCGATCCGGTGCTCTCGGAGCTGGTGGGCCGGATCGATCCGCACCGCGCCGACCTGATCCTGGTCGAGGGCTTCAAGCGCGAGCCGATCCCGAAGATCGAGATTCACCGCCCTGCCCTCGGAAAGCCACTGCTGTGCACCGGAGATCCGCACATCGTCGCCGTTGCCACCGACCGGCCGGATGCCGTACCCGACGGCATGCATGCCCTGCCGCTGGACGACGTGCGCCTGATCGCGGCCTTCATCGGCGAATATCTCGGCCTGCGGGGCCTCGAAACGGAGACCTGACCATGAGCACCGCGACCACCTGCCTGGACGAATCCGACCCGAATGCACTGACCGTGGAACAGGCCCTGGAGCGGGTGCTGGCCGAGAGCGAGCCCGTCAGCGGCACCGAGACGCTGGCGATCGCGGGCGCCCTGGACCGGGTGCTCGCGGAACCGGTGGCCGCGCGGATCGACGTGCCGCCGGCACGCAATTCGGCGATGGACGGCTATGGGCTGCGCGCCGGGGACGGCCGGGCCGGGAGTCGGCTGCGCCGGGTCGGCGTGTCCGCGGCCGGGCATCCCTGGCAGGGAGCCGTCGGTCCCGGCGAGTGCGTCCGCATCCTGACCGGGGCGGTGGTGCCGGAGGGCGTGGACACGGTGGTGATGCAGGAGCACGCCAGCGAGTCGGACGGCGGGGGGGTGACGCTCGAGCGGGACGCGTCTCCCGGCGCCAACATCCGCGAACGCGGCGAGGACACCCGGGCCGGGACCGTGATACTCGACGCGGGGCGACGCCTGACGGCCGCGGACATCGGCCTGCTGGCCTCGCAGGGCATTCCCGAGGTCCTCGCGGTGCGCCGCCCGCGCGTGGTCTTCTTCACCACCGGGGACGAACTCGTGCCCGTGGGGCAGCCGCTCGGCCCCGGCCAGATCCACGACAGCAACCGCTACACGCTCGCGGCGCTGCTCACGCGCTACCCGGTGGAATTCGTCGATCTCGGGGTGATCGCCGACACCGAGGAGGCGGTACGCGCGGCGCTGGCGCAGGCCGGCGCCACCGCCGATCTGATCCTCACCACCGGCGGCGTATCGGTGGGCGACGCGGACTTCGTGTCGCAGTTGCTGCAGCGAGAGGGTCAGGTCGGTTTCTGGAAGGTCGCGATGAAGCCGGGCCGGCCGCTCGCCTTCGGGCGTTTCGGCCGGGCGCTGTTTCTCGGCCTGCCCGGGAACCCGGTGTCGGCCATGGCGACCTTCTCGCTCTTCGTGCGCCCGGCCCTGCTCCGGCTCAGTGGTGCCGCCGCCGACCCGCCCTGGACGCTGCGGGCCCGGCTGCTGGAGGACCTGCGCAAGCGCCCGGGACGCGCCGATTACCAGCGGGGCATCCTGGAGCAGCGTGACGGCGGGTGGGTCGTGCGGTCCACCGGCGGGCAGGGATCCCACCAGCTGCGCTCGATGAGCCTCGCCAACGCCTATATCCGCCTGCCCGCGGAGAGCGCCGGCGCCAGCGCCGGCGAAGAGGTCGAAGTCATCCCCTTCCAGTCCGTGTTCTGAAGATGGCCGCGCACTCGACGGGACAGGGCGAGACCGTGGGTCTGCTCCGGCGGTTCGGATCGATGATCTACGACGGCCTGCTGCTGCTGGCGATCTGGCTGGTCCTGGGGCTGCTCTTCGTGTTTCTCGGGAACCTCGTCGGGCGGCCGATGATCCCGCTGCAGTTCGTCGTGAACCTGGTTGCCGCGTGGCTGTTCCTGGCCTGGTTCTGGACCCGCACCGGCCAGACGCTGGGCATGCAGACCTGGAACATCCGGTTGCGCGACGATGATGGCGGCCCGGTAACGGTCTGGAAGGCCACGCTGCGCTACCTGGTCGCGCTCGCGCAATGGCTGCTGCTGCTGTTCGCGATCCACCTCGCCCGGGAATACGGGGCCGCGGTCACGATCGTCGTCACCGCGCTGGTGGTGGTCGGACTCGGCATCAGCCAGCTGCACCCCCGCCGGCTGATGCTGCACGACTGGCTGTCCGGCACCGTGCTGGTACACGCGCCGAAGCAGGCCGCAACGGCGCATTGAGGATCCTGCAGAGGGAGGTGCCACCGGGAGCCGTAGGAGGCCACCCCCCTGGGCGATCTTCCAGGCGCCCATTCGCATGAACCGTTTGCGCTGGGGCGCCGGGTTGCCGATCATGTGCGCCACACTCCTTTGCCCGGGGCGGTGACGCCGCGCTCCGGGTCGCCCTGTATCCCCGGAGCCCCATGTACGAACAGGTATCCCATTCCCTGCTCAACGAGATCCTCGACGAGCTGAAACCGGAGATCCGGCGTCAGGACCTGCGCCATTTCTACACCCGGCTGGGGGCCAACTTCTACGCGATCCACTCGCTGTTCCATGCCCTGTACGGATCCCGGGAGGACTTCCGGGAGAAGAGCATCAAGCTGGTGGAAGTCATGGCGTCGCGTTACATCGAGCGTTCCGCCGAGCTCGAGGACCAGGACAAGGAGCGCGAACACAACCACAACTGGTTCCTGAGCCAGGAGCTGGTGGCGATGGCGCTGTACGCGGACGGCTTCGCGGGCAACCTGGACGGCGTGTGCTCGCACGTGCCCTACCTGCAGGAACTCGGCGTGAACACGCTGCACATCATGCCGATGCTGCTGTGTCCGGAAAAGGCCAGCGACGGCGGCTACGCCATCAGCGACTTCCGGCGCATCGACCCGCGGGTCGGCACGCTGGAGGAGCTGCAGCAGCTTGCCGCGACCATGCGCAGGCGCGGCATGCTGCTGACGCTGGACGTGGTGGTCAACCACACCTCCGACGAGCACGGGTGGGCACTCCGGGCCCGCGCCGGAGAGCGGAAGTACCAGGACTACTACTACATCTTCCCCAACCGGGACATCCCGGACATGTTCGAAGAGACCATGCCCGAGATCTTCCCGGAGACCTCGCCCGGGAACTTCACCTGGGACGAGGAGATGGACCAGTGGGTGATGACGGTCTTCAACTCCTTCCAGTGGGACCTGAACTACGGCAACCCGGACGTCTTCATCGAGATGCTGGACGTGCTGCTGTTCTGGGCCAACCAGGGGGCGGACATCCTGCGCCTCGACGCGGTCGCCTTCCTGTGGAAGAAGATCGGCACCACCAGCCAGAACGAACGCGAGGCGCACCTGATCCTGCAGCTGATGAAGGACTGCTGCCAGGTCACCGCGCCCGGCGTGCTGTTCATCGCCGAGGCCATCGTCGCGCCGCTGGAGATCATCAAGTACTTCGGCGAGGACGCGGTGATCGCGAAGGAGTGCGAGATCGCCTACAACGCGACCTTCATGGCCCTGCTCTGGGACGCGATGGCCACCCGCAATGCCCGCCTGCTGAATCTCGGCATCCAGAGCCTGCCGAACAAGCTGGACCGCGCCACCTGGCTGAACTACGTGCGCTGCCACGACGACATCGGCCTGGGCTTCGACGACCGCGACATCATCGCGGCCGGCTACGAACCCTTCGCGCACCGCAGATTCCTGGTCGACTACTTCATTGGCGAGTACGAGGGCTCGGACGCCCGCGGCCAGCCCTTCGGCCGCAACGAGAAGACCGGTGACGCCCGGATCTCCGGTTCACTCGCGTCGCTTGCCGGGCTCGAGAGCGCGCTGGAGACCGGCGACGCGAAGGCGATCGACCGGGCGATCCAGCGCATCCTGCTGGTGCACGGGATGATCCTGTCCTTCGGCGGCATCCCGCTGCTCTACTACGGCGACGAGATCGGCACGCTGAGCGATTACAGCTACCTGCAGGACCCGAACAAGGCCGGCGACAGCCGCTGGATGAACCGGCCGCGCATCGATTGGGAAAAGGCCGAGCGCCGCCATCAGCACGGCAGCGTGGAACAGCGGATCTTCGACGGGCTGAAGCGGATGATCGCGGTGCGCAAGGGCGTGCCGGCCTTTGCCGACTTCAACAACCGCGAACTGATCGACCTGGACAACCCGCACCTGTTCGCCTTCCTGCGCACCCACCCGGAGCAGCACGTCGCCTCCTCGGTGCTGGTCGTCGCGAACTTCGACGCGAACCCGCAGTACCTGGAGCTGGGCAACCTGCGCTATCGCAGCGTCCACCTGCGCGGCACCCTGCAGGACCTCCACACCGGAGAGACGCCCCGGCTGTTCAGCGACCGGCTGGTGGTCCCCCCGTACCGCTTCTACTGGCTGAGCAACATGCGCTAGCGCCATGGAGTGCGGGAGCTTGCTCCCGCTTTCACTCGCGGAAGCTTGCTTCCGCTTTCGCCCGAGCTTGCTGCAGCTTTCGCCCGAGCCTGCTACGGCTTTCACCCGAGCCTGCTGCAGCTTTCGCCCGAGCCTGCTTCCGCGGCAGGCGGCAAGCCGCCTGCAGGGCAAAGCGGCGGCAAGCCGCCGCACTCCATGTCAGCCGCGCAGTTCGGGGCTCACGCGCACGCCGTCCTCCACGCGGTCGCCCGGGTGGATGATCACGATCTCGCCTGGCGCCAGACCCTCGAGGATCTGGGTGACCATGCCACTGCGCCGGCCGGTCCGGACCTCGCGCTCCTGCGCCCGGCCATCGGCCACCACGAAGACCGACCAGCGCCCATTGCTGCGGAACAGCGCACTGGTGGGAACCTGAAGCACGTCGTCGTCCTCCCAGAGCACGAATTCCGCCTCGACGCGAAACCCGACCCCGAACCACTCGGCCGCCTGCTGCACGTCGTCGAAATCGACGATCACCGGGACCCGCTGCTCGTCGACACCCAGCGCCGATACCTTGGTGAAGCCCGCCGGCTTGACCCGCCGGACCGTCCCCTGCAGGGTCTCGTCCCCGCCCCAGCCGGTGATCAGCACCTGCATGCCGGGCCGCACGCGCACCGCATCCATCGACAGGAGGTCCACCTGCACCTGCAGGTCGTCCAGGTTGCCGACATCGAGCACGGGTTCGCCCGCGTTGATCGTGCCCTCGCAGCAGCGGTGCCGTTCCAGTACCAGGCCGTCGGACGGGGAGCGGACCTCCAGCTGCGGCTGGTCATCCTCGACCCGCTGACCGCTCGCGATGTCCACCACCGCCCGGGCGCTCTCCACCTCGAAACGGGCCACCTCAACGGCGTGTTCGGCCGCGCGCACGGCGCCGCGCCGCCGGTCCCGCACGCTCCGTGCCCGCTCCATTTCAGTGGCGGAGACGAGTTCGTTGTCGTGCAGCTGGCGGTAACGCTGGTACTCCGATTCCGCAAAGCGGGCCTCCGCCTGTTCCGTCTCGAGGGTCGCACGCGCCGTCTCCAGCCGTGCCCGGGCCGCGGAGAGGCCTTCCCGGGCCAGCTCGCGGCTGCGCGCATCCAGCGCGGGGGCCGGGTGGGGTTCCATCCGGAAGACCACCTGACCCCGTTCCACCGGATCGCCAGCCTCCAGTCTCACCCGCAGCAGGTAGCCCCCGATCGGCGCGGACACGGTGAAGGAATCCTGCAGCCGGGTCCGGCCCTCCTCCTCCACCGTCTCGGCGAAGTGCCCGCTCTCCACCACCGTGGCGCTGACCGGCACCGGCGCCGGCATCAGTGCCCACGCAAGCGATCCCAGCGCGACCAGCGCGATCAGGGCCCAGAGCAGCTTCTTGCGCACCTTCATATGCATGTTCTCCTGACTGACCCGGGGGACTGTACCCCTAGAAAACGCACTTCTGGACTGCGGGAACCTGCTCCCGCTTTCACGCGCGGAAGCTCGCTTCCGCGGCAGGGGGCAAGCCCCCTGCAGGGCAAAGCGGCGGCAAGCCGCCGCAGTCCATGGTCACTCCACCGCCATCAGCACCGGGATCTTGTCGAGCCGGTGCAGGCACCGGAGCACCAGCACCGCGGCACCCGCCGCCATCCCGGCCTACCAGCGGAGCTCGCCAGGTTCACGGCGCCGCTCGTTCTCGTGGATGTCCTCCACCTGCCCGTCGCGCAGCCGGATCACCCGGTCCGCCATCTCGCCGATCACCTCGTTGTGGGTGATGATCGCGACAGTCGCCTGCATTTCTTCGTTGATGCGCTTCAGGGCCTCGAGCACCTGGATGCCCGTCTTCGAATCGAGCGCGCCGGTCGGCTCGTCGCACAGCAGCACCGCCGGCTGCTTGGCGATCGCGCGGGCGATCGCGACGCGCTGCTGCTCCCCGCCGGAGAGCTGCGCCGGAAAGTGGTCGAGCCGCTTCTTCAGCCCGACCAGTGCGAGCGCCTCCTCGGGCGGCATCGGGTCGCGGCTGATCTCGGTGACGATCGCGACGTTTTCCCTTGCTGTCAGGCTCGCGATCAGGTTGTAGAACTGGAACACGAAGCCCACGTGGTCACGCCGGAACAGGGTCAGGGCCTTCTGCGAGGCATCGGTCAGGTCCTGGTCGCGGTAGCGCACGCTGCCGGAGGTCGCGGTGTCCAGCCCGCCCATGATGTTGAGCAGGGTGGACTTGCCCGAGCCGGATGCGCCGAGCATCACCACCAGTTCCCCGGCGTACAGCTCGAGATCCACGCCCTGCAGCGCGTGGATCTCGACCTCCCCCATCAGGTAGGTCTTGGTCAGGCCCCGCGCCTCGAAGATCACCTCGCGGTCTCCTGGACCCTCCGCCCGTTTCGCTGCGCCGTCTGCCATCACACCAGTCTAGGCCGCAGGGTGGGCAAAACGAAGTGTGCTCACCATAGAGCGACACGACCAGGATGGTGGGCCCGCTAAGCGTGGCCCACCCTGCGCCCACGGGTGGTTGTCGACGGGAGTGGCAAGGATTTTCAGGCGAACTGTCATGGCCCTGCGCCACCCCCGAAGGATGAAGGCGCAGGCCTGTGGAGTGCGGTGGCTTGCCGCCGCTTTGCC
>RECA01000041.1 GCA_007692435.1 Thioalkalivibrio sp. | reverse complement strand
GATCCGGAAGCTTCTTGGCCAGGATGGTGGGCCCGCTGCGCTTGGCCCACCCTACCCCATTGTGGTAACAAGCTCCTGAACGCCTCTCCAACGCGCCCCTGCCCCAGACAAGGAGGTCTGGCATGCCCCAGTACCGTCGCGCCTTCATCGCCGGCGGCAGTTATTTCTTTACTGTCGTGACCCAGGATCGCCGGCCGATCCTCACGGAGCCGGCGAACATCGCCCGACTGCGCGAGGGCTTCCGCCGGACCATGCAGGCCCACCCATTCCAAATCGATGCGGTGGTCGTTCTACCCGATCACTTGCATACGGTATGGCGCCTGCCCGACGGCGATGATGACTATTCCTCGCGCTGGAGAAGAATCAAGCACTTCTTCAGTGTTGCCCAGGCTTCCGTCACCGGACGCGGATCTCTCGTCAGGCGCAGGGAGAAGGGTGTGTGGCAGCGTCGTTACTGGGAGCATGTGATTGCGGACGACGAGGACTGGCGACGTCATGTGGATTACATTCATTACAACCCGGTGAAGCACGGGTACGTGGAACACCCTGGGGATTGGCCTTACAGCTCGTTTGCGCTGGCGGTGCGAAAGGGCTGGCATGACGCGGATTGGGGTGATGTTCCGCCGCCGCGGATCGACACCTTGAAGGGTGTGGAGTGACCGACGCCGAAAACATTGGTGGCCGTTACGCCCTTTACCTGGGTAGTTGGTGGGCCCGCTGCGCTTGGCCCACCCTACCCCCGGGGGCGCGACGGGAGCCGTAGGGTGGGCAAAACGAAGTGTGCCCACCAGACACCGGCACGGCCAGGGAAGAGAGAGTGGAGATCCGGAAGCTTCTTGGCCAGGATGGTGGGCCCGCTGCGCTTGGCCCACCCTACGGCGAAGGGCGGCTCGCGACGGCGGCGCCTGGAGGGGCGTTTTCGGGGTTAAAATGGGGCCTCTAAGGCCTGAAACAGGGGTAAAAATCGAGTGCTTTTGAATAAAAATCAAAGAGTTCCGTTGGTCCGACCCCGGGGGGTGGAGGCGTTTGCGGAGGCTGGGGTGGCGGGGGCGGCGCTGCTTGTGGCGGATGCGCGGGAGGGGATGACGGCGGGCTTGAGGCGGCGGGTGTTTCTGCTGGCGCAGGTGGGGGTGCGGCATCTGGCGCTGGGGGTGACGGGAGAGGGTGCCGATGCACCTGGCGCGGAGGCCTGGCGTCGGTTCGAGGGTGAGTTCCGCGACTGGGCCGGGCAACTTGGCATCGATCACGTGTTGGTGTTGCCGGTGGCGTCTGCGGGGGAGAGCCCCGGGCTCGAGGATCTTGCTGTGTCCGCAACCGGTGCGGAGGCGAGCGGCGCCCTGTCGGCCTTCCTCGAGGGTGTCGATGCTGCTGCCGATCGGGCGGCGCAGCGCCCGTTTCGGTTTCCGGTGGAGTCCGCACGACAGGGAGACGGGACCACCGCGGCCCTCGGCACCGTGGTCGCCGGGCGGGTGAGGCCGGGGGCACGGGTGCGCATCCAGCCGATGGGCAAGGAGACCCGGGTGATGGCGATCGGGACGGAAGAAGGCGAGGCGGGCGAGGCGGGGCCTGGCGAGCGCGTGGAACTGACACTCGCGGACCCCATCCTCATTGCGAACGGTTCGGTGGTCTCGACCGTGGAGTCCCCCGCCTCCGTGGCGGACCAGTTCGAGGTCACGGTGATCTGGCTGCACCCGGAACCGCTGTTCCCCTCGCGCCGCTATCGGGCGCGGATCGGCACGCAGACCGCCGACGTCGTCGTCACCGACATCAAGTACGAGCTGGCCGTCGGCACCGAGGAGCGGCTCGCGGCGAACCAGTTGCAGGCGGACGGGGCGGCCGTTTGCAACATCAGCCTGAACCGGCCGGTGGCCTTCGACGCCCATGGCGAGAATCCGGCGACGGGCCTGATGACCATCGTCGACCACGAGACCGGCGAGGCCCTGGGCCTGGCACTTCTGCACTTCGCGCTGCGCCGCGCGGAGAACATCCACATCCAGCACGTCGATATCGACAGGACCGCGCGCTCGGCGCAGAAGACGCAGCATCCCTGCGTGCTGTGGTTCACCGGGCTGTCGGGGTCGGGGAAGTCGACCATCGCCAACCGCGTCGAGCAGCAACTGTATCGCCTGGGGCACCACACCTACCTGCTCGACGGGGACAACGTGCGCCACGGCCTCAACCGCGATCTGGGTTTCACCGAGGTCGACCGGGTGGAGAACATCCGCCGGGTCGGCGAGGTCGCGAAGCTGATGGTCGATGCCGGCCTGATCGTGCTCACGGCCTTCATCTCGCCGTTTCGCACCGAGCGGCAGATGGCGCGCGACCTGCTGACCGACGGGGAATTCCTGGAGGTCTTCGTCGACGTGCCCCTCGACATCGCGGAGCAGCGCGACCCGAAGGGCCTGTACAAGAAGGCGCGGCGCGGGGAACTGAAGAACTTCACCGGGATCGACTCGCCGTACGAGGTCCCGGAAAATCCGGAGCTGATCATCGACACCTCCACCATGACGGCGGAGGAGGCGGCCGATCGCGTGATCGATGCGCTGCGTGCCCGCGGGCGCCTCCCCCAGGCCTGACCGGCCCCCATCCACCGCTGACCGGGACCCCACCATGCCTGACCCCCAGAACCGGCTCGATCTCGTCGAACAGCTGCTGCCCGTCGCCCGCCGCGCGGGCGCGTTGATCATGGACATCTACCGGACCGACTTCGAGGTGCGCGGCAAGGAAGACGCCTCGCCGGTGACCGAGGCCGACGAGCGGGCCGAGGCGCTGATCCTGCCGGCGCTCGCGGCACTGACGCCGGAGATCCCGGTGATCGCGGAGGAGGCCGTCGCGGCCGGGCGGATCCCGGCCGTCGGCGAACGCTTCTGGCTGGTGGATCCGCTCGACGGCACCCGGGAGTTCGTCAGCCGCAACGGCGAGTTCACGGTGAACATCGGGCTGATCGAGCAGGGGCAGCCGGTGCTCGGCGTCGTCTTCGCCCCGGCGCTGGACCGCGTCTTTGCCGGTGCGGTGGGCGCGGCGGCCTTCACCGAGGAAGATGGCACGCGCCGCGCGATCTCGGTTCGCGAGCCCCCCGAACAGGGGCTGACTGTGGTCGCAAGCCGCTCGCATGGCGACCCCGCCGCCCTGGAGGGCTTCCTGCAGGGCCACCGCATCGCGCACCTGCGCAACGCCGGCTCGTCGCTGAAGCTCTGCCTGGTCGCGGCCGGCGAGGCCGACCTCTACCCGCGCCTGGGCCGCACGATGGAATGGGACATCGCCGCCGGCCACGCAGTGCTGGCCGCCGCCGGCGGCCGGATCACCCGCGTCGACGGCGAGCCGCTGACCTACGGCAAGCCGGATTTCGCGAACCCGCACTTCGTGGCCTGGGGGTTTTCAACCTGAGCGGCCTTCGCCTTGGGGGTCGGACCAGCCCAAGTACCTGATCCATCGAGGATATGTGGTCATATGGAGGCCCCAAAATGGCCTTAAACGGCCGTTTTTGGCATCAAAATGGGGCCTCGAGGGTCTGGATACCGGGGAGAGGGGCACCGCGGAGGCTGGGCAGCGGTAGGGCCGTGACCTGGATCAAGCGGGCCGCCGCTGCCTCGCATAGACTGGAGGGCCTCCGACGATCGGGAACGGGCAGCGGATGGCACAGCGCAAGCCGCGTCAGCAGCGCGAAGAGGCGACGCTCGCCTACGAGCTGCATGGCAATCTCTACCTGAACATCACCTACCACTGCACGCTTCGCTGCGGTTTCTGCCCGAAGTACCAGGGCGTGTGGAACGTGCAGGGCTATGATCTGCTGCTGACCTTCGAGCCAACGACCGAGGAGGTGCTCGCGGCGGTCGGCGATCCGGCCCGGTATCGGGAGATCGTATTCTGCGGTCTCGGTGAGCCGACGCTACGCCTGGACACGCTGCTGGCGGTATCCAGCGCCCTGCGCGAGCGCGGCGCCCGGCACATCCGGCTGAACACCGACGGCCTTGCAAACCTTGTGCACGGGCGCGACGTCACCGCTGACCTGGCGGCGGTACTGGACAGCGTCTCGGTCTCCCTGACCGCGCAGGACGCGGCCACCTACAACCGCCACACCCGGCCCAAGCGAACCGATGCCTACCCGGCGATGCTCGAGTTCCTGCGCGCCGCCCGAGGCCAGGGGCTCGACGTCACGGCCACCGCGATCGATGGCCTCGAAGGCGTGGACATTCCCGCCTGCGAGCGTCTCGCCGAGCGCCTAGGCGTCCGCTTCCGAGGCCGCGTCCTCGACGCCGTCGGCTGACCTCGGGGGTCGGACCAAGGCAACCCGTTGGTTTTCAAACAAAAACCCCTCTTTTTTAAGCCCCAGAACCCCTTAAAGGGCCCTTTTCAGGCCCGAAAATGGCCTCATAGGCCGCACCGGGCTCCCGGAGGCAGGCGGCCACACCGTCCGACTCGATCGCGCGGAACCGGGCCTCAAGACCCATCTCCTGCTGGAGGCGCTGCACGAAGGGCTCGCTGCCCACCGCCAGGCTGCGTGTCCACCGATCGTCGCGGGTGACGAGGCCGGAGGCGAGTGCATCGTCCACCCAGCGCCGATGGCAGTCCTGTAGCTGCACCACGTCCCGCAGCCCCAGCGCATCGGTCAGGGCTTCGAGGTCCAGCACCTGGTAGCGGCTCGGCGGTGACTGGATCTCCCGGTAGCCGCCGGACTCCCACTCCCGCGGGTGACTGATCGCGCCCGCTCGCACCATGTTCAGGTCGATGTAGACGAGGCAACGGGCCAGGTGCTCGCCGGTCTCCACCGCCGTGGCGTGGTAGCGATCCTCCCAGAACGCCCCTTTCCGCTGCTTGCGCCGGTTGAAGGATTGGCCGGTGCGGCCCGCGATCAGCTGGATGGACCGCGCGATCTCGCCGACGCCGCGGTCGCGGACCAGGAGGTGGATGTGGTTGCGGGTCACGATGTAGTTCAGCACGCACAGCCCGTGGCGCCTGGAGGCCTCGTAGAGCCGGGCCCGCCAGAAGCGGCGATCCCGTGCGAAGCGCAGCAGGAACGCGCGTTCGTGGCAGCGGTGGGTGATATGCCAGACGTGTCCGGGCAGGAAATGGCGGCTTGCACGAGGCATCGACTCCCTCCTTGGAGCAGCATTTTTCCGGTCAAAAAGGGCCCGATAAGGCCATTTTCGGGCCAATTTTCGACAGGTTCGGGGCTATTTTCAAGGGTTTGGCCTGGTCCGACCCCCGGGGCGACCCTCGGGGGCCCCGGGGAACCCCCGATAAAATAGGGTATTTTCTAAAGGTTTCAATGATTTGCGCTCGTTTTCTGTCGGTTTTTACAGGGATAAAATCGAAAATTGGCCAGGGAAAAGTATTGACTTGCAAAAGCCGGGGTTGGCATTCTTGTGCTGCGTCCGATTTTCGGGCGCGCTTCACGACAGCCATAAGGATGTTTCTTTGCCACGAAAAGGAGGTCATGAATGTCCGTCTTTAACTGTCTTGTCGGGGAAAGCCTACGCATCGGGGATGTTGCCCGCCTTCATGTTCGCAGCATTGTAAGGGAAGGCGAAGAGGACCAGGTCCGGCTCGCGATCGAGTGGACCGAGAACGAGAGGATCCCGATCGAGCATGTCCCGCCCGATGATTCGGACGGTTCTCCAACCCCGAGATTCTGAATCGCCTTCTGGCCTCACGGCCGGCCTTGCAAGGTTCGGTCACGGTGAGTCGTGCCCAAGGTGCGCGACCAGATTGCGGGGGCGCTGAAAGATCACCATCTGGCGTTCTGTTCCCGCTTTCGTGTTCCGGAGGCGGCCTCACCGTGCCACTGGACCTTTCAACCAACACAGGGAGAACGTAAAAAATGTGTACTTTCAACTGGTTCGTGGGAGAAAGTCTCCGTATCGAGGATCCCGTTTGTATTCACTTCCGGGAGGCGGAGAGGGACCAGGTCCGGGTAACCATCGAGCAGCTGGGAGGGGAGGGAAGCACTGTCGAGCTCATCTCGCCCCGTTATCAGGAAGACATCCCGGAACCCGAGACCGTCGAGTGAATCCAGACCTGAACCCTGGTCAAGGATGACCACCCATTGCAGCCATCATGACCCCGGTCCGGTGACGTCGATGGAGGGGGCCGCACGCCCACATCGCGTCAGCGGGTCCGGGGTCGTTCTTTATCCCTCATTGCACTCGAAAACCGCAAAGGGCCTCGCCCGAAGATCGCCCTCGCAAAGGGCCGGGTCAGGGCAACAACGCGACTCGGGTGCCGCGTTCTCGAAGCAAGGGGTGCGCGATCCGGGCGGACCGCAGATGCCGGACGCATCAGGTCAATCCCCGGCTCACCCGGCACCGCTGGCGATCGCGTTGCCGTCCTCGTCGAACCAGTGGAGCTCCGCGGCGGGCGCGGTCAGGGTGACCGATTCCTCCCGCTCGAGCGCAGGGCTCGCCGGCAGCCGCGCCGCAAGCAGGCCTTCGGCCGATCGCCACGGTCCCGGACCATCCGACAGCTCGATCATCGATCCCGGCGCCCGCAGATACACGATGCGCTCGTGACCCAGCACCTCCACCGACTCCACCGAGCCCTGGATTGCCAGCCGGTCCGCCCGCGCATCGTCGGAACTCCCGCTCGCGCCGATGCCGAGGCACTCGGGCCTGATGCCCGCATAGCGAGCCCGCTCGGGGATCCCGGCGGCTGACCGGATCCAGGTGCCGCCGAGGCGGGCCATCCGCTCGCCGTCGCGCCGTTCGAAGGCCGGCTCCAGGAGGTTCATCGGGGGACTGCCCAGAAAGCCGGCGACGAAGAGGTTGGCGGGTCGTTCGTAGAGTTCCGCCGGCCGGCCGAGCTGCTGGATCACCCCGTCGCGCATCACCGCGACCCGGTCCCCGAGGGTCATCGCCTCGACCTGGTCGTGGGTCACGTACAGCGTGGTGACCCCGAGACGGCGCTGCAGCGCGCCAATCTCGGCACGGATCTGCACGCGCAGGCGGGCGTCGAGATTGGACAGAGGCTCGTCCATCAGGAAGACGTCCGGCTCGCGCACGATCGCGCGGCCCATTGCGACGCGCTGCCGCTGCCCGCCGGAGAGCTCCGCCGGCCGCTTCCCGAGCAGGGGTTCGAGGCCCAGCGCCCGGGCCGCCGCGAGCGTGCGCCGTTCGCGCTCGGCCCGTTTCATCCCGCGCATGCGCAGCGGAAACTCCAGGTTGCCGCGTACCGTCAGGTGGGGGTAGAGCGCGTAGTTCTGGAAGACCATCGCGATGTTCCGCGCGCGCGGTCCGAGGGCATCGACCGGCCGTCCGCCGATGCGGATCTCGCCGTCGGTGGCCTGTTCCAGCCCGGCGAGCAGGCGCAGCAGGGTGGACTTGCCGCAGCCGGAGGGCCCGAGCAGCACCAGCAGTTCGCCGTCCTGCACCGTGAGGTCCAGCCCGGAGATCACGGTGTGCCCTCCGAAGGCCTTGCGCACGGCCCTGAATTCGACATCCGCCATCAGTCGCTCCGTTCCTCTCGCGGGTCCGGCATCGGCTCAGCCCTTCACCCCAGTGGAGGCGACCCCGCGGACGAACCAGCGCTGGAACACCACGAACAGGATCAGCACCGGCAGCACCATCAGCACGCCGAAGGCCATGATATCGCCCCACTGCAGCGGCGGCAGGGTGTGGAAGTTCGCGATCCCGAGCGGCAAAGGCCGCACGGCCTCGGAGGTGGTCATCAGCAGCGGCCACAGGTACATGCCCCAGTGGAACAGGAACAGCACGATCGCCACGCTGGCGAAGGCCGCCTTCGCGTTCGGCAATACGATCAGGAAGAAGGTGCGCAGCACGCCGGCGCCGTCCACCCGCGCGGCCTCTTCCAGTTCCCGGGGCAGGCCCAGAAAGAAGCTGTAGAACAGGAAGATCGCGAGCGGGTTGGCGACGAAGGGGATCGCCTGCACCAGCCAGTCGTCGCGCCAGCCGAGCCACGAGAGCTGGTAGAACAGCGGAATCGCGATGGCCTCGAAGGGGATCACCAGCACCGCCAGGACCAGGCCCAGCATCGCGCCCCGCCCCCACCAGCGCAGGCGCGCCAGGGCATAGCCGGCGAAGGCGTTCACCAGCAGGCCGAGCCCGACGATCAGGCCGTTCACGATCATCGAGCTGAGCAGGTAGGCGCCGAAGGGCACGCGCTCGAATACCGCCCGGTAGTTGTCCGGGCTGACCGATTCCGGGAGAAACGCGCGCAGCGAGCCGGCCTCGGCCAGCACCAGTTCGTCCGGTTTCAGGCTTCCGACGATCATGAAGAGCACCGGCGCGATGAAGACCAGCGTGAAGGCCAGCAGCAGTGCATAGGCGAGCACCGCGCGCAGCCGGGCGGGTGTGCGGCTCACGAGACCTCCCCCCGCTGGCGCAGCAGCCGGCGCTGGGCCAGCGCGATCCCGAGGATCACCACGAAGAAGACCACGCTCATCGCCGCGCCCATCGCCACGTGCCCCTGGTCGAAGGCGGTGCGCACCATCTCGTGGATCACGGTGTTCGACGCGTCCTGCGGGCCGCCGCGGGTCATGATGCGGACCTGGTCGAACACGCGGAAGGAGAGGATGGTGGTCACGATCACCACGAAGATCAGCGGGTTGCGCAGGCCGGGGAGGGTCACGTGCAGGAACTGGCGCCAGCGGCCGGCGCCGTCGACCGCCGCGGCCTCGTAGAGCTGGCGCGGGATCGCCTGCAGCCCGGCGAGCAGCACGATCATCTGGAAGCCGACACCCTGCCAGATCGAGGTCAGCATCACCGCGGGTAGGGCCCAGTGCGGGTCGTTCAGGAAGTCGCGCGGTTCCCAGAGTCCGAAGCTCAGCACGCCGAGGGTGGCGTTCAGCAGGCCATCCGGACCGGGGGCGAAGATCAGGACCCAGACCACGGCGATCAGCGAGAGCGGGAAGACCACCGGCAGAAAGAACAGCGTGCGGAACACGGTGCGGCCGCGCAGGGGGCGGTCCAGCAGCACGGCGAGCGCAAGGCCCAGCGCCGTCTGTGCCGGGACCACGACCAGCGCGAACAGCAGGTTGTTCAGCAGCGCGCGGGGCAGGGCGGTCTCCTGGAAGGCCAGCGTGTAGTTCGCGAGGCCGACGAACTCCAGCGGCAGCGGCGAGGCCATGCGCAGGTTGGTGAAGGACAGCACCACGGCCAGCGCGAAGGGCAGCAGCAGGAACAGCATCAGTCCGACGAGCGCCGGGGTCATCAGCAGCCAGGCGGCCGGGGCCTCCGTGAAGCGGGCGCGATGCATCACCGGCCGGGGACCAGGGCAGGGAAGGAGAGCCGTTCGCGAACCGGGACCGTGATCGCGCCTTCGGCCGCTTCTGTCGCGGCCGTGTGTTTGAGCGCGAGGAACGCCTCTGAGGTGTACCCGGTGGCTGGCGCGGCAACGGGCGGATAGTGCCGGTTGTCCCGCAGCTCGCGGTCGATGCGCTGTGCCGCGGCGGTCAGGGCCTCGGCAGGGTCCGTGCCGTGCCGGATGTCCTGGAAGGCGCGGCCGAAGGCGTCGCTGATCACCGGGTAGGCGGGAGTGCGCGGACGCGGCATCGCGTAGCCTTCCGCGAGCTGACGCACGAACAGGTGCAGGGGACCGTCGGGGCCGTAGTCCTTCGAGCGCAGCACCGCGCGTTCCGTGGCCGGTACGCCGCCGTTGGCCGCGCTCATCGCCAGCACCTCCTCGGGGCGCAGCAGGAAGGCGAGGAGGTCCATTGCCAGTTCGGGGTCCGCCGCGCGGCGGGTGACGCCCCACTGCCAGGAGCCCTGCCCGGTCACCGGCTGCTCGCCGTGGCGCGGCAGCGGGAGCAGCAGCAGGCGCTCGCCGAGGGCGTCGCGGTAGGCCGGGTAGTTCCAGTGTCCGCCCCAGGCGAGCGGGACCCGGCCCTGGGTGAACGCGGCGTCGTCCAGGTTCGGGTCGACGCGGCCCTGCTGGATCCAGGACTGCAGCGTGCGCATCGCCGATACGGATTCGGGGCCGTCGAGGGTGCTGCCGGCGAGGCCCTCGGGGCTGCGGTCGACGAGATCGCCGCCCGCGGACTGCAGCAGCGGCGAAAAGGCGTAGCTGAACCACTCGCCGGTGTAGTTCAGCTTCAGGTCGAGCACCTGGCCGTCTTCGTCGATGGCCGCGAGGTCCTCCAGCAGGGCGGTGAACTCGGTCGTGTTCCAGGCCTCCTCCGGGCCGTCGGGGATGCGGGCGCCGACCGCCTCGAGCCGGTCGCGGTCGGCCCAGAGGCCGAGGCCGGAATCAAAGGTGCCGAGCCCGTAGAGGTGATCGCGATAGGTGCCCTGGGCCAGGATCGACGGCAGCAGATCCTCGCGCAGCGCCTCGGGCAGGAGCTCGTCGAGCGGCTGGAGGTGACCCTGCCAGGCGTAGCTGTACAGGTAGGGCCCGTCGAACTCGAGCACGTCGGGCAGCCGACCGGCCAGCGCCGCGGCCTGTACCTGGCCGTTGTACGACCCCTCCGGGATCCAGGTCAGCTCGACGCGGACCTCCGGCTGCTCCGCCTCGAAGCGCCGCACCTGCGCCTCCAGCGTCCGCCGCTCCGCCTCGCGCCCCGCGTGCGCCCACACCTCCAGCACCCGCTCACCATCCCCCACGCCCGGCTCGCCCGCACACCCCGCCAGCAGCACCAGCACCCCGACCATCCCCCACCACCCGGGGGCCCACCACCCGGGGTCGGACCAAGCTAAACGATTGATCATGCTGAACAAGGGTACC
>RECA01000102.1 GCA_007692435.1 Thioalkalivibrio sp. | reverse complement strand
ACCCCCAAACGGGTGCAGGTGCATGGAAGATCGCCGGCGGCGCGAATGGGGGGTTCCTTGCCTTAGCGGGGTTCTTTCTTCTTGCAGCAATAGCAATGGCCCCAGCGATCGGGTTTGTTGGTGCGGTCACATATGTTTTCTTGGGAATGAAGGGCGTCGCAGTAGTGTTTTCACTCTGGGCCTCACTAGGCTTGTATGAGGCGTCCGAACGACTTGATGGGAATCTGCGGACAGCGGTCCAATGGTGGGCTAGGGCCGAGTTCATGGTGGCACGTAGTCAATCCTATATTGTACGTGTCGCGGACAGCATATATCGGTTCATTATATATCTAGACTCGAAAATGGGTGCGAATTGAGCAGAAAAGATACCGTCAGTGCTGACTTTCGCAGGCAGCGTGTTTTTTATGTTGTGATCGGCGTTGCGATCCTGATTGCTATCGTATATCTATTGGATAGAGGTAGTCGAGTTCTTTATGTTTTAGAAGGGCTCTTTGTATTTCTCGCGTTTGTTCAAATATACCTTCATTTACGAGGGCAAAGACGTGATGTATTTATGCAAATCACTAACGGCACGATCGGGATATTCCGTCCAACCATGACTGGCTTGAAGAGAGTTTTTTTCGACGTCAAAGATGTGCGAAAAGTAACCGAACGGAATTTCGGCGCTGTCGTTTCTTTCGGGGTTTATCTTGCGAGTGGTGAAGTTATAAGAGTTTCTCCGGAGCGCATGCTTTGGATGTCTTATGAAAGACGTGTCAGGGACGATTCGAGAGACTTCCTGAGGGGTATCTTTGAAGGGAAATATGAAAGGGATTGGAACTGGCCTTGATATTAATCCTTGCAAAAGTACCCGCGTACTATCGAGACTTTCCAGCGACGTGTTACGGGCGCTCAGGTCGCTGCAACGCTGCGAGCACTTATGCAAGTCTCTATAGGCCTGGGGTCCGAAGGCCCATCTGCCCATGCTTCTACTGATCGTCATTCTGACCGCCTTGGCGGTCCTTGTCGTGGCGTTTTTGGGCGGTGTTCGAGAGCGGGGATTTCGAGAACGGAGGATCCTCCTGATCGCACTAATGCTGCCGATCGTGGTCTTGCTGGTATGGCTGGCCGTGATGGTTCTGGGTGTTGGTCCGGGACTTCGCGGCATGTGAGATTTGCCGCGAGACATTCGCCGATGGGTGAATGGGTATGACACGTTGGGCGAGGGACGGCTGGAGTCGACGCAGGTTTTTGCGGGCAGTCTGCGGGGGATGTGCCGCGGTCGGAGCCGGACTGGTTCCGATGAACTCCGTTGCCGGAGCGCCCTTCAGGAAGGCGATCCCGGCGTCTGGAGAGATGCTGCCGATGGAAACGTAGGTCCTTCCCCGGATCTGCGGGAGGCCCGCACGGAAGTGATGCGGGCTTTTCTCGAACTCGGTGGTGGCATGGTCGACTCGTCGCCGATGTATGGGAGTTCGGAGGGGGTCATCGGTCATTCCCTTCGCCACATTGAGGACGATGGCGGTCTGTTCTCCGCGACCAAGATATGGACCCGGAGTGCCCGCGGAGGCGCCGGCCAGACGGCGGAATCCCGGTTGCTAAGGGGCCTTGATCGCTTCGACCTCATGCAGGTGCACAATCTCCTCTCCTCGCAGGATAACCTGGAGACGATGCGGCAGGAGAGGGAGCAGGGGCGTATCCGCTACATCGGGGTCACGACCTCGCACGGCCGGCGACCTCGCGGGTCGATCACATGCACGGGAACATGGGGGCCCTGTATGGACCCCAGCCCGATGCTGCAATGCGCCGTCGATAGAGAGCTTGCAGCCTGCCACGGCCTGAACGCCCGGCGGCGGCTCTACTCGGACTTGGTGACGCTGGCCTGCTCGACCAGCAGCGGATAGTGGTAACCGAAGCCAAAGTCATGGTCGACGACCACCGTGCCGGTGACGCTGACCTTGTCGCCAACAGCCGCGTTGTCCTGCGTGGTGATGACGAGATTGTTGGTGTCATGGAGTGCATCACCTGAGCCATCCTGAATATGAATGAAATTGCGCTGCATGACGCCGGCATTGACCTTCACAACCTCGCCTTGGACCGTCACCTGCTTGCCTTCCAGCGCCGCCCGCTCCTCGTAGACCTCGCCGACGGTCTTCGTGGCTGCGTCATCGGCCTGTAGCGGTACCGCGGCGAACAGGGCCAGCAGGGTGGCCAGGATCAGGGTATTCATTTTCGTCATGGGATTCTCCGAGCGGAGGTATGGGTAGGGAGCGCAGGCGGGCTGCGGCGATGTGGGCGCATCCCTGAGGGAATGGCCTGCGCCGTAGCCTAGCAGCTTTGCCCCTCGTTTCCGCAATCCGGACGTCGCCTACGCTGCCTACCCCGTTCGTTTGCCGCCCCACGTGGGCTGGATCGATCTATGAGTTGGCCCGGCGCATGCGGGCCTCGACCCGTGCGGCAGTCAGGACCCGGTGGTCGACCACTTCGGGATACAGGGCATGGAACCGCTCGACGTCGAACACGTACTCGCGAGCAGCCTGTTCCAGACGATGCCGCACGGGACGCGACAGGCCATGAATCATCAAGAGCCGGGGAGCGAGCCTGCGGATATAAAGATCGCAAAGCACCTGTTGCTGTTTGTCCTGCCAGTCTTCCCGGACCAGGCAGGGTGGGAAATCGCCCGCGGACGGGTTCTTTCGCTCGAACCAGGCAGCCCGAGGCCTTGAGCCCGCTCGTTCCGCGATCATTCCCTCCAGGCGAGAGTTGACGGGCGGCACATAGAATGACTGCGGGGGTTCGGGGGGCTCCACCTTCAGTTCGGCGGCAGGCATGGGGTGCCATTCAGAGCGCGGGGGCGTCAGTGCCCGGTCCTGCTCGTCCACACTGGTGTAAAGCAGCGCGAGCGGGGTTTCGTCCCGTGGGTCCAGAAGCCAATACTCATAGTGGTCCGCCGCCGCAAAGGGCAGGCGCGCAGCGGTCACCGCTTCGAAAAGCCGGTTGCGGGCGGAGCGGACTTCATCGAGATCCAGAGCGGGATGCACGGGATGATCTTCCAGCCGGCCCTGCCGGACGGTTCCGACCGCAGCGTGGTTATAACCCAGGATGCGGGTATAGGTTGACCCCGGATCGACCCTGCGCCTCCCGGTCTGCTCTTGCGGGTTTGTCGGCAGCCTGTACTGAATCGACCAGTAGTCGCCGTCCAGACTGAGGGCCCGCGCCTTCTCGGTTTCTGCGATCTGGACCACGCCGACAAACGGCAGCATCAGTCTCCTGGAGTACATTCTGATCACGTCAAAGCCTCCCGTTGAGCTTCACTTTTCGGACGAGAGCCCGGCCGAGGCTCTGTGCAGGCCGCGGATGCGGAACCGCGACAACGGATCGAGAAGGCTGAAGCTGTGGCGGGTTCGGTTCAAGCTTCACGGTCCGGCCCCTCGCTGCATGGCATGGTGGAACGTCAAAAGCGCGCGTTCGTTGGACTCCGTTTGACGGTGGAGTTTCCCGATTTTCAAGCCACACAGGATCTCAGTCGATGCGCCACGGGCATGACACCCGTCCAAGGGTCGAGCCGGCGAAACGTTCCCGCACGACAGCGCAAGGGCCATCGGTGTGCCGTTACACACCCGCCCGAAAACGCAGACCATCTGGCTGACGATTAGCCTGAGAGCCTGTGCGGGGGCACGTCCCTTGCGGGGATTGATCGGAACAGGTGGCGACCGACAGGGGTCTGGCAACGATCACTGCGCCATCGGGGTCGGGCCAGCCCCCCGGCTCGCGCGGCCCCGACATGCATCATTCCTCGGGCGTTTCGCCGTTGGTGAGGCGCTTCCAGGCAGCGGTCGCGTCGGACCAAGCGTCTTCCGCCGCGTCGCGGCCTGCGACCCAGGCTTCTTCGGAATATTCGCGTGCCGCGTCCCAGGCCTTCTGCGCTTCGATCCTGGCTTCCGCTGCTGCGTCTCTGGCCATCTCCCAAGCTTTCCCGCTTTCCTCACGTCCGACATGCCAAGCTTCCTCGGCCTGGTGCCGTGCCTGTTCCGCGAGGTCCCTCGCCCGATCCCACAACTGGGCCGCTTCCGCATCTTCTTCAGCCGGAGGGGGGCCATTTTCCGTCCCTTCCCCTTCGAGCATCGGTTCCGGCGTTGGCTCGTGTACAGGCGGAGCCTCGGGCTCGGGTGGGGGCGAGGGAGCGACTTCCGGGGCCTGAACGTCCTCGTCAACGGTCGGTTCCGGCACATCGGCATCGTTGGGTTGGCAACCGGCGAGCAGAAGGCCCAGGGCGATTCCAGGCAGCAGCATGTAGCGCATTTCATCTTCCTCCGGTCGTTTCCTGGATCATACGCGCCTGTGGCCCGATATGAAGGGAGGGCCGGCTGTGGGATCGCGACCGCAGTCGTGCGCGCGGCGCTCGTTGTCTTTGCTTCAGTGGGTTCCGGAACTCGTGCCGCGTCTGTATCGCCCGTTTAGAAAGCGATCGAAGAACTGCCCCAGGTCCGGATGTTCGATCTGCTTGCCGGTGGTGTCGGCGTCGAGGTGGCGCTCAGCCACATAGGTGCTGTGGGTCTGGCCATCCACCAGTACGTGATACCAGGGCTGATCTTTTGGCGGGCGGCTTCGGGCAACGGCCTCGTACCATTCCTCGGTGCCCGCAAAAACCGGGTCCACCTGGACGACTACGCCCCGATAGCCGAATTTCTTGTGTTGGACGAGCTCGCCCAAACTGAACAGTGTGCGTGTAGTCATGGATCTCTGCTCCATCGTGCGCGGAAAATCCCGGCGCCGAACATATTCCAATGATCGTCCCCGGCTTCCCGGGGTATTTTTCCGGGTCTTTCGGTCGCCCGGCGACTGGGGCACCACGTAGCGACCCGTTTGCGGGGCCAAGGTCAGGCCTCTCGGATACCGGGCGGCGGTTCGCTGGAGATGTTCAGATCGTCGCCGTCAATGGACAGGTCGATCGCGTCCTCCTCTATGCCCGGCACCTCCACCGAACTACGGTAACCCACCGGCACGCCACATTCGTACGTGCGGGGCGCTCAGATGTGCTCGCTGAATTCGCCGCGGAGGGGATTGCCCAACAGGGAGAGGAAATCCGATCCGCCCAGCTGTACCAGTCTCTCGTGGTCGCCGCCTTCCAGGTAGACGGTATCCTGCTCCAGCAGAGTTTCGTCCACCAGAGACTCCAGGCCAAAAGCCGCCCCCAGGGCGGGCACGGCACCTCGTTCGCAATCGCCGAAAAGCCGTGCCACCTCGGCTTCGGTCGCCAATCCCACATGTTCGCCCAGCAACCGGTGCAGGCGACCCAGATGCAACCGGTGGGTTGCTGGCAGGATCGCGAGACGATAGCTGCCGTCATCCACCACCAGGACAACGCCTTTCGCGAGATGATCCCCGGGAACGTGGGCTGCCTGGGCAGTCCGAGTCGCGGACTCGGTGTGCCCGTGCCGGACGGTCCGGTAATCCACCTCTTGCGCCTGGAGGAACCCTTCAAGAGTCTTGCTGACGGCCATGTGTTTTCCTCCCCGTTGGGGTGAGCCTTCCTAGAGTGTAGATGCTCACTAGCCGGGGCTGCGTGGTCAAACTTAACGCTCAGGGTGCTTCGCATTGACGCTGTCCGGCGTTCCGACCCACGGCCCTTTCATGCCTTCCCGGTTTGGCTCATGGGCACGGGGCGTGAATCCCACTTGACCGATGGGGGGAAGGGCCGGGTACTCTTTGCACTGGTTGCTCCGGCCGGGAGTGTCCGCGAGCCCCGAACCGGCCAGGGCTCAAGCGCATTCGATCCCGGCTGCGAGAAGAATCATGTCCGCAAGAGAGAAAGTGGCCGCATTGCTGGGTGTCGCCGATATCGAGATCGGCGGTGCACGGCCCTGGGACCTGCAGGTCCACGACGATCGCGTCTATGAACGCGTGCTGGCCGAGGGCACCGTCGGTGCGGGCGAGGCCTACATGGATGGCTGGTGGGATGTCGAGCGGCTCGACGAATTCTTCACCCGCGTGCTTCGGGCGGAACTCGATCGCGAGTTCCGGTCACTGTCAATGCTGGGTCGGATCGTGCTGAGTCGGATGGGCAACCTGCAGAATCGCCGCCGTTCGCGACAGGTGGCCGAACAGCACTACGATCTCTCGAACCGCCTTTACGAGGCCATGCTCGGGCCCACCATGCAGTACACCTGCGCCTATTACGGCGCCGACGGAAGCGAGCCCACGCTGGACGATGCGCAGCGCGCCAAGCTGGCGCTGATCGCCCGCAAACTGCACCTGGAGCCGGGCATGCGCGTGCTGGAGCTGGGCGGCGGATTCGGCGAGCTTGCCCGGTACCTGGCGGATGAGCACGGCTGTGAGGTCGTCAGCTACAACATCAGCCGCCAGCAGGTCGAGTATGCGCGCACCCTGTGCAAAGGCCTGCCCGTCACCATCCACCAG
Organism: Thioalkalivibrio sp.; assembly: GCA_007692435.1. Classification (GTDB taxonomy): domain Bacteria; phylum Pseudomonadota; class Gammaproteobacteria; order Ectothiorhodospirales; family Ectothiorhodospiraceae; genus Thioalkalivibrio. The sequence goes on along the minus strand of RECA01000102.1, from coordinate 28,944 downwards.
CGCGACTACCGGGAGGCGACGAACGAACCGGCACCGTTCGACCGGGTGGTGAGCGTGGGGCTGATGGAACACGTCGGACCGAAGAACTACCGCGGCTTCTTCGAACTGACCCGGTCGCGCTTGAAGGCGGGCGGCCTGGCGCTTATCCACACCATCGGTGGCAACCAGAGCCGGACGACGGCCGATCCGTGGATCACCAAGTACATCTTCCCGGGCGGCGTGATCCCCTCGGAAGCCCAGCTCACGCGTGCCAAGGAAGGCCTGTTCGTGCTCGAGGACTGGCACAACTTCGGCCCGGACTACGACCGTACCCTGAAGGCCTGGGAGGCGAACTTCCTGGCTGCGTGGCCGGAGCTGAAGGGGCGCGATGGCCTCGACGAGCGCTTCTACCGCATGTGGCGCTATTACCTGAACAGTACGGCCGGAGCGTTTCGGTGGCGGGGTCTCAACCTCTGGCAGTTGGTGCTCAGTCAGGGAGATGTGGCGCGTTATGTGCCGGTGCGCTGAGCGATGAGCCGCGCCGCTGAAGAGTGGGCCGCGCACCGAGCGCGTGTAGAGTCACTGGGCCAGGCGCTCGCCGAGTCCCGCGGGCCGGTGCGCCTGCGCAAGCGCACCAGCAACCTGTTCCGCCCGCGCGAGGCGATCGAGCGCACCGAACTCGACGTGACCCAGGTCAACCACGTGATCGAGGTTGACCAGACGGTCGGAGTCGCTGAGGTCGAGGGCATGACGACCTATGCCGATCTCGTGGATGCGACCCTGCCGCACGGCCTGGCCCCGGCGATCGTGCCGGAACTCAAGAGCATCACGGTCGGCGGCGCGATGACCGGCGTCGGCATCGAGTCGAGCGCCTTCCGTTACGGGTTGGTCCACCACACGGCCCACGAACTCGACGTGCTGGTGGCCGACGGTCGCGTGCTGACCTGCTCCCCGGAGCAGCGCCCGGAGCTGTTCTACGGCTTCCCCAACTCCTACGGCAGTCTCGGCTACGCAACGCGGGTTCGCATCGGGTTGATCCCGGTCATGCCGTACGTTCGGCTCGAACACACCCGCTACAGCGATCCCGACGCGCTGTTTGCCGCAATCCGGGAAGAATGCACCCGGCCGACCTGCGCCTACCTCGACGGCGTGTACTTCGGCCCGGAGGACCTCGTCCTCACCCGAGCGGATTTCGTCGAGTCGCTGCCTGCGGGGACATCGGCAAGCGACTACACCTGGATGCGCCAGTACTGGCGCAGCCTGCGCGAGCGGCGCGAGGATTACCTCACGATCCATGACTACCTGTGGCGCTGGGATACCGACTGGTTCTGGTGCAGCGGGAACTTCGGCGCACACCTCGCGCCGGTGCGGCTCGTGCTCGGGCGCAAGCGCCTGTCGAGCATCACCTACCAGAAGATCATGCGCGCCAGTCACCACTGGCCGCTGAAGGCGGTTGCCAGCCTCCGCCCGCGGACCGAGTCGGTGATCCAGGACGTCGACATCCCGATCGCCAATGCCGCCGCCTTTCTTGCCGAATTCGAGGCCGAAATCGGCATCCGGCCGGTGTGGCTCTGCCCGTTCGTGGTACCCGACGGGCGCTTTTCCCTGTTCGAACTGCGCACCGATACGCCCTACATCAACTTCGGATTCTGGGACATGGTTCGTTCCAGCGAGCCGGACGGCCACTACAACGCGCGGGTCGAGAAACTGGTGGCCCGGCACGGTGGCAAGAAGAGCCTGTACTCGCGCAGCACCTACGACGAGGCGACCTTCTGGTCGGAATACGACCGCGACACCTACCAGTCCCTCAAGCGCGAGTGCGATCCGGAGGGCCGGTTCCCGGGGCTCTACGAAAAGGCCGTGAAGCGGGGCTGAGGGAGACACTGCGCTCGGCGGTCCGTATACCGGTGATCGTGGAATTCGATCCCTTCCCGAAGCGCGTCGATCTCGTCTTTTGCCTCATGCTTGCGAAGGTCATCTAGGTCCTTGAATTCCGTGCTCGGGTCCTTCTTGAAGTCCCGGTTCCGTGTCATGGGCGTCAGTCCCTCTTCAGGAGCCTCTTCAGGTCTCCCCACTTGCGGGTGTTCAGTACATCGTCCGCCTCGAGCCAGCCGCGGCGTGCCTGGTCGATGCCGAAACGCAGGAACTCGAGGTCGGTGGTCGCGTGCGCGTCCACCGAGATCGCCACCTTCAGACCCTTCTCCTTGGCCAGCTTGCAGTGGGCATCGTGCAGGTCCAGGCGATCGGGCTGCGCGTTGAGTTCCATGTGACATCCGCGTTCCAGTGCAGCGTCCATGATCCTCTCGATATCGATCTCATAGGCCTCCCGTTCGTTGATCAGACGTCCGGTCGGGTGGCCCAGGATATGGAAGCAGGCATGGTCCATGGCCCGAATCACCCGCTCTGTCTGCTTCTTCTTCGGCAGATCGAACTTGCTGTGAATCGACCCGACCACGAGATCCAGTTCGCCCAGCACGTCGTCTTCGAGGTCCAGCGAGCCGTCCTCCAGGATGTCCACTTCGATCCCCTTGAGGATGCGAATGCCGCTCAACTCGTCGTTGAGCGCGTCGATTCGCTCCATCTGCTGCCGCAGGCGCTTCCCGTCGAGTCCCTTGACCGCCGCGACGGCCTTCGAATGATCGGTGATGGCCAGGTACTCGAGGCCGGATTTCTTCGCCGCCTCGGCCATTTCCCTGAGGGTGTATTTGCCATCGCTGTCCTTCGTGTGGGCATGCAGGTTGCCCCGCAGGTCGTCGAGCGTGACCAGTTGCGGCAGCTTGCCGGCCTTCGCGGCCTCCACCTCGCCACGGTTCTCGCGGAGTTCGGGCGGTATGAACGGCAGGCCGACCTGCTCGAAGATTTCCTCCTCCGTCGCGCCGGCGATGCGGTCCTCGCCCCTGAACACGCCGTACTCGTTGATCTTCAGCTTCTTGCCCTGCGCAATCCTGCGCACGGCGATGTTGTGCGCCTTCGAACCCGTGAAGTAGTACAGGGCGGCCCCGTAGCAGACCTCCGGCACGACCCGCAGATCCACCTGCAGGCCAGACTGCAGGATCACCATCGAGCGCGTCTCTCCGTGCTCCACGACCTCCGCGACTTCGTCGTAGCCGACGAAGCGATCCATCACCGGGGAGTCGTCCTCGCAGGTGATCAGGATATCGAGATCCCCCACCGTTTCCTTCCGACGCCGATAGCTTCCCGCGATGACGACCTTTTTTACCCCTTCGACCCCGGAGAGATGGTTCTCGAGTGACCGGGCGATGGGGTCGACGGAGGACAGTTTCGTGCGTTCCTCGTGGTCCTTCCTGCGATCGATTTCGCGCAGGATCATGTCTTCCGTCTTCTTGCCGAACCCCTTGAGCTCCCGCACCTGATGCTTCTCGGCGGCTTCCCTGAGCTGTTTCAGCGACTCGACGCCGAGTGCGTCGTGGATGGCCTTCACCCGCTTGGGACCGACGCCGGAAAGCTTCATCATCTCGCCGAGTTCCGCGGTGGTCTCCTCCTCGGTTTCCTTCAGCAATGCCAGTTCACCGTTCTTGACGATTTCCTCGATCTTGCCGGCCAGATCATCGCCGATACCGGGTAGTTCGGATAGGTCCTCGCCGTCTTCCAGCATCTCCTGCGCATCCCGAGGCAGCGATTCCACGGTCTGCGCGGCGTTGCGATAGGCACGGACACGAAAGGGGTTCTCCCCCTGGATCTCCAGCAGGTCGGCCAGGCGATTGAACTGCTCTGCCACCTGCTTGTTGTGGATCGGCATCGCTTTCTCCCACTCAGTGCATCACATGGCATTCTGCGCACCTCTGAAGCCTGTCGTGAAGCGCGTGATGGCACATGGGCGACGCATGAACACCCGTCCCCTGCGTTGTGCCATGCTGGAGGCGGGGGTACCCTCTGGGCATCGACTTCCCAGGCGGCGCTGATGAGCATCGAAACGCGGATCCTGCGACTGCTCATGAAGAACGGGCGGATGTCCTACACCGATATCGCCCGCGAACTGGACTGCTCCCGAGCCTACGCCCGTGACGTGGTGCGCAAGCTGGAGGTGGAGGGTGTGATCGAGCAGTTCACGGTCATTCTCAATCCGGACAAGCTCGGAAAGCGCATCTCCGCCTTTCTCGACGTCCAGGTCACGCCTGCGCGCCTCGAGGATACGGCACAGGAACTTGCTGCGACGCCCGAGGTGATCAGCCTCTACATCATGAGCGACATGAAGAGCCTGCACATCCACACCCTGACCGACAGCACCGCCGATCTGGACCGCTTTCTGAGCCGCCATCTGCTCGGTCGAGACTGGATCACCTCGCTGGACTGCAAGCTGCTGATGTCCCGGGTCAAGCACCGGCGCGGAGGACCGCGTCTGTAGATGATCGCGTTCCGGTGGTTGCCTGCGTGATGCGCGTCTTCGGCCTCAACCCGGCACGATGGTGTTGTACAGCATCCCCGACGCGGTCAGCAGCAGGAAGACCGCAAAGGCCTGTTTCAGCCGCCGGGTGTTCAGGGCAATGGCCATGCGGACGCCCGCCGGAGCCAGGGCGACGCTGAGCGGGGCGATCAGCGCCAGGCCCAACAGGTTGACATAGCCGAGGCTGAACGGCGGCCGATCGCCCACGCCGGACCCCGCCCAGACGAAGCCGAGGGCCCCGGGCACGGAAATCACGGTCCCGACTGCCGCGGCCGTGCCGACGGCGCGGTGGATCGGGTAGCGCAGTGCACTGAGGATCGGCACCGTGAGGGTGCCGCCGCCGATCCCCATCAGCGTGGAGACGGTGCCCACGAAGCCGCCGATCGCCGTTGGCGCCACGCCGCCGGGAGGCTTGCGTGTCAGCGCCGGCGGCTGGCCACCGCGCAGCATGTTCGCGGCGACCAGGATGGCGACCCCGCCGAACAGTCCGGTGAGAACGCGTCCGGATGCGACCGCCCCCAGCGCGACGCCGATCAGTACACCTGCCAGCAGGCCGGGCAGGAGGGTGCGCAGCAGCTCCGTGTCCACGCCCTTGTGGCCGTAGTGGGCCCAGGCCGAGCGCAGGGAGGTGGGCACGATGATCGCGAGCGAGGTGCCGACCGCCACGTGCATGCGTACTGCTTCGTCGACGCCCAGGGGTCCGAACAGCCAGTAGAGTACCGGCACGATCACGATCCCGCCGCCGACCCCCAGCAGCCCGGCGATCAGGCCGGCGATGACCCCGGTCAGTCCCAGGCCGACGGCGAGGAGCAGGACCTCGTTCCATGGCATCCGTTGTACTCCTGATTTCGGGCCTGATGCCTTTAGTGGTCGGATGCCGGGATCCCGGCCACCGCACCGTCGCAGCGTGGGTCCGAGGCGCCGTGAACCCATCCCTCGGGATCCCGCAGCAGCAGGCCCGCGTGTCCCATCATCGAGTTGCAGGCAGGTACCACGTCGACCTCGTGGCCGCGGGCGCGGAGACCGGCGACCACCCCGGCGGGCAGGTCGTCCTCGACCTTCAGCGAGTCCGTGCCGTGGCCCCAGGTACGGCCGAGAAGCCAGCGCGGCGACGCGATCGCGCGGGCAAGGTCCTGGCCGTGGAGGATGGCGCGGCTGAAGATGGCGGCCTGCGTCTGAGGCTGGCCTTCACCGCCCATCGTGCCGTATACGAGCGAACGGCCGTCCAGCAGCCGGGCGCCGGCCGGATTCAGGGTGTGGAAGGGGCGCCGACCCGGTTGCAGCGGGTTGAGGGACCGGGCATCCAGCGAAAAGCTGTGTCCGCGGTTCTGCCAGACGATGCCTGTTCCCGGCGCGACCACCCCGGATCCGAATTCGTGATAGAGGCTCTGGATGAAGCTGACCTGGTTGCCGAAGGCGTCCATCGCGCCGAGCCAGACCGTGTCCCCGCCGCCCGGCGGGCTTGGCCAGGGCGCCGCGTGCAACGGATTCACCTCGGCGGCCAGACGGGCGATGGCATCGCCAGTGAGGTACCGCGCCGGATCCTCGGGGAGGTGGTCGGGGTCGGTCACGAGGGCGCCCCGCACCCGAAAGGCGGCCTTGGTTGCCTCGACCAGGGTGTGCACGTGGTCGGTCCCGTCGGCGGGGTGGGGCGATTTGGCGAGGAGCTGCTGGTAGATGCCGAGGATCAGCAGCGAGGCGATCCCCTGCGTCGGGGGCGGCAGGTTCAGAAGGGCTCCCACGGGTGTGGCCAGCTCCAGTGGGGAGACCAGACGGGCGGTGAAGCCGGCAAGGTCGTCGGCCTGGAGCGGGCTTCCCTGTGCCCCCAGACCCGCGGCGAGCGTCGCGGCGATCTCGCCGCGGTAGAAGTCGCCGCATCCGGCGCGACCCAGCTGTTCGAGCACCGCGCCGAGGTCAGGCTGGCGGAAGACGGTTCCGGCGGCGGGGATCCGGCCTTCCGGGCAGAAGGCCGACTCGAAGGACGCGCGTCCCCGCAGTTCATCGGCCTTTTCCTCGAGGGTCCGGAACTGCGAGGTGCTGACGGCAAACCCCTGTACCGCCTGTTCGTGAGCGGTCTCCAGCAGTCGGCGCAGGGGCAGGCGGCCGCCCCAGTGCCGCCGCGACCAGTCGTGCGCGACCTCCCAGCCGGCCACGGTGCCCGCCACGGTGCAGGCAGCCGGGCCGCCGCGATGCGGGATGGTGTCCAGGCCCCGTTCCCGGTACCACGCGGGATCGGCGCCGGCCACCGCATACCCGCAGGCCTCGATCGCCTGGGCGGGTTCGCCCGGCGCCTGCAACAGCCAGAATCCGTCGCCGCCGAGGCCGTTCATGTGGGGGTAGACCACCGCAATGCTCGCGGCCGCAGCGATCATGGCCTCGATCGCGTTGCCACCCTCCGCCAGCACCTCGGCACCCGCGCGGGCAGCCAGGTGGTGCGGCGCGACCACGGCCCCTGACAGGGGTCCGGATGGCGCGCGTTCAACCAGCAGGCGGCTCATGCGGTCACCATCCGATCACCTCGGGCAGCCAGAGCGCGATCCCCGGGAACAGTATCAGCACGGCCACGGCCAGCAGCTGGATGATCACGAAGGGCACCGCGCCACGGTAGATCTCGGTGGTGCGGATGTCCGGTGGCGCGACACCCTTCATGAAGATCAGCGACCAGCCGAAGGGCGGGGTGAGGAAGGAGGTCTGCAGGTTCATCGCGATCAGTATCGCGACCCAGACCAGGGAGAATTCCGGGTAGGCGAGGAGGAAGGGCAGGAACAGCGGGATGGCGATGTAGGTGATCTGTATCCATTCGAGGAAGAATCCCAGTAGAAAGATGATCAGAAGCATGAACAGCAACGTGCCATAGGCGCCGCCGGGAACCCAGTCGAACATGGCCTCGACCAGGAACTCGCCGTCGAGGCCGCGGAAGGCCAGCGCGAAGACCTGGGAGGCGATCAGCACGAAAAAGACCATCGCGCTGACGCGAACGGTAGAGAGCAGGGCGTCCTGGAATACCGGCCAGCTCAGGCGCCGCATGATGATGCCGATCAGCACCGCACCAACGGCTCCGACCGAGGCCGCCTCGGTCGGAGCGGCGATGCCGCCGATGATGGCTCCCAGCACGGCAACCACCAGCAGGGCCGGGGGCAGCACTGCGGTAAACAGATCGCGGACGATCTCCCGGCGGCTCAAGCTGGCCCGCTCGTCCGCATCGATCGCGGGCACATCCGCGCTGTAGAACCAGGCGAGGGCCAGCAGGTAGAGCACATACATGCCGGCCAGCATCAGGCCAGGCATCAGCGCCGCGGCGAAGAGACTGCCCACGGACAGGTTCATGGTATCCGCCAGAACCAGCAGCACCAGGCTGGGTGGAATGATCTGCCCCAGCGTCCCCGCGGCGCAGATGGTTCCGCAGGCCACCGTGCGGCTGTAGCCCCGGCGCAGCAGAGTGGGCAGCGCCATCAGTGTCAGGGTCACGATGGCTGCCCCTACGATCCCGGTGGCAGCCCCCAGCAGGACCCCGACCCCGATCACGGCCAGCGCCATGCCGCCGGGCATTGCACCGCTCGCGTAGCCGATGACCTCGAGCATGCGTTCGGCCACCCGGGTCTTGTCCAGCATCACGCCCATGAAGATGAACAGCGGTATCGCGAGCAGGGTGTAATTGGTGAAGGTCCCGTAGATGCGCCCGGGCAGGATTTCGAACAGCCAGCCATCGAAGCCGATGAAGCCGAAGAAGAAACCAACGGCCGCGATGGCAAAGGCCACGGGCATGCCCGTGAGCACCAGCACGAAGAAGCCGATGACCATCATCAGCGCGATGTATTCCAGGGGCACGGTTCAGGACCCTGGGGCGACCGGCTGTCCCGGGCGCCGGTAGTGGAAGAAGAGGCGGCGGAAACCCGACATGGCCTGGCGGAGGGCTTCCGCGAAGATGAGAGCGAAGCCGACCAGGATCATGCCCTTGGGCAGGAAGCGCCACGGCAAACCGCCGGCGTTGGGTGAACGTTCCCCGCGCGCCCAGGAGGTCTGCACGTAGGGCCAGGAGTAGTACAGCACCAGTACCGCAATCGGCAGTGCGATGAACAGCATGGTGAGCGAATCCAGCCAGAGCCGTCCGGTGTGGCTCAGCTGGCTGTAGAAGATGTCGATGCGCACGTGATCATCGTGGCGCATCGCATAGGCGATGCTGGTCATCACCGTGAGGGCCAGCACGTACATCTCCAGTTCCTGGAGCCAGGTGGTGCCCACGCCAAATACGTACCGGCCCGCCATGTTGCCGAACACCAGCGCAATCAGCAGCGCCATGCTTGCTCCGGAGATTACTGCCGACAGACTGGTCAGTCCCGCCAGCAGTCTTTCCGTCCACAGCCACCATCGCAACATGCAGAGCCCTCGTTGGCTTCGGGCGTTCGGGACACGCGCCAGTGGCGTCCCGCTTTATCGTGCCCGCGTTGAGGTGAAGGTCGCGCACTTCTCCCCTCTCCCGAATGCGGGAGAGGGGGTTTCATCGTCGAGCGCGATCACTGCGACCGGTGACCGTCCTTCACCCCTGCGGAGCGTTGTATCGTCGTGGCCGTCATATGCGGATCTGCTGCCCGAGATCGCGGATCTGCTGCTGGAAGGCGCTCTCCGAGTTCTGCTGCCAGCGATCGTGGTTGGCCTTGAACCGGAAATAGCTCTCGTGAACCCTCCGCACGAGTGGGTCCTTGGCCGCCCTTTCGTGGAGGATGTCGTCGGTGGCCTCGAGCAGTGCCTGGATTACGTCGTCCGGTACCGGGCCGAACTGCACTCCGTGGTTCTGGATCAGGTCGTCCAGTGCAGCGGCGTTCTGGGCCTCCAGCCACGCATGCGACGTGATGTTGCAGGCGGCTGCCGCATTGCGCATGATCGCCTTCAGGTCGTTGGGAAGGGAGTCCCAGGCCTCCCGGTTGACGACGACTTCCGTGCTGGTGGCGGGCTCATGCCAGCCCGACGAATAGTAGTAGCTGGCTGCGTTGTGAAGACCGAGTTCCCGGTCGAGGAAGGGCCCGACCCACTCTGCGGCGTCGATCGCGCCGCGCTCGAGGGCGGGGAAGATCTCGCCCCCGGGCAACAGGCGCGCATTTGCACCGATGGCGTTGTAGATGTCGCCGCCCAGACCCGGCATCCGGATGTTCAGGTTGTTGAAGTCTGAAAGTGACTCGATGGGCTCGCGGAACCAGCCCATGGGCTGGACGCCGGTACAACCCACCACCAGGGGAACCAGGTCGAAGGGTTCGTAGACTTCCTGATACAGATCGTAGCCGCCCCCATCCTGCAGCCAGGCATTGTGGCCCTGGAACGTCATGCCGAAGGGAACGGTGGTGAAATACTCCACAGCGGAGGAAAACCCCGACCAGTAATACGCGCAGCCGTGGTTCAGTTGGACCTGCCGACCCTGCGAGGCGGCCTCGAAGCCGTCGAAGGCCGGCACCAGTTCGCCCGCGGAATAGACGCGGATGCGTATGCGGCCATCCGACATCTCCTCGACGCGCTTGGCAAAGTCGGTCGCGCTGCCCGGACCGACCTGATAGAAGGGAAGGCCCGCGGGCCAGGTGGTGGTCATTCGCCAGTTGAAGGTCTCGCGCGCCTTGACGATGGCGGGCGCACCCACCGTTCCGGCGGCGATTGCGGCCGCGCCACCCCCCATCCTGAGAAAACTGCGTCTATCGACGGGCATCTCTGACTCTCCGGTTGTGAAACACGAGAGGGCTTCAGCAACCGGCGTGCCAAGTGTCCTGGGATATGCAAGAGGTTGAAACAAAAGCTATTAATAGGCTGCACCGTTATGGTGCCGGGCACGACCACGCCCATTCGCGAGGCGCGCCGGCACACCGAGCCGTGCAGATCGGCGCCGATTGACGGTTGTAACGAACAGATCTGCGCCGCGCGCCGGCAGCCCGTACCGAATCGTCACCGAGACCCGTGGTTTCAAATTCCAATCGTCATCGCTCGCACAGGGACGGAACAGGCGCACCATGTCTGTGCGCCGGTCGTGCCTGGTGAGCCCTCTCGGCGATCCGGTCCTGGGCCAAACCCGGTCGCCCAGGGGGCTGGGCGCCTCCGGGACGTCCCTCGAGACAACACCGATCTGACGATCGCCGGACGCCGGCGCTTACTCGAAGGTGCCCTCGGCCATCCGCTGAACAAGGGCGTCCAGCGCGCCTGCGCTCCCCACGCAGGCGGCTGCCGCCTGATGCAGGTCGGCCGTTGTCTGCCGTTGCGCAAGGTCGCCGTGCGCGGTGGTGCGCACGAGCAGTTGCGAGGATGCCCTCCGCTGCGATGGGACGATTCGCAGTTCGACCAGGCGCCGGAGTCCCTCCCCTTCGGTGACGAACAGCCAGGGCGCGACCACGAGGGTGTCCCCGTTCGGACAGTCATGCCGTTCCAGGGCCGCGTCCAGGTGAGCCTGGTTGGAAAACACAGCATTCTGCCGCTGCATCTCGGCGCGTTGCCAGGGCTCCACGGCGAAGACCAGGACGAGGGCCGGCAGCGTCAGCAGCACGGTGATGCCGAGCAGGATCCGCCGGGGCGGGTCGTGTGCCTGCGAGGACCACCCCAGCAACCAGTAGGCCGTGAAGGCCACCGGCGACACCAGGACCAGCTGTTCGATCCAGGTTGGCGATCCCGTGTGCGTCGCAGCCGACAGCCAGAGGTAGCCGAGCAGCGCGATCCCCACCGGGAGCAGCAACAGCCATCCCGTGGCCGCCAAGATTCCGGGCCGCGAGTTCTCAGTGTTGGGCCTTCCGTTGATCAATGCAGTGCCCGCGCCATGGGATCCCGGCACAAGTGTAACCCCGGAAGCCGGATCTCCGAACGCGGGGTCGCGGCTTGCCGTGGTTGGGGTGGTGGGCCGCTGCTGCGGCGGGTGAAACGCTCAGCGGCAGGACTCGTGCCAGACGGGTGCGCTCTTCGGGCTCGCGTCGTCGAGCCGGACCATCGTCAGCCTGCGGCCCCACACGCAGCCGCTGTCCAGCGAGAGCCAGTCCCGGCCCTGCCGGTAGCCGAGCGCGGACCAGTGCCCGAACACGATGGGCTGACCGGCCGTGAGCCGGCCGGGTACCTTGAACCACGGTCTGAGGCGACCGGCGGCCTCTTCCGGCGGCCCGCTCTCCTCGAAGTCCAGTGCCCCGTCGCGTGTTACCAAACGCATCCGGGTGAGCGCGTTGACGGTGTAGCGGAGCCGGTCCACGCCCTCGAGGGCGTCGCTCCAGCGATCGGGGCTGTTGCCGTACATCTCCTCGAAGAAGGCATGCCGGGCGCCGGAGTCGCGCAGCACGTGCTCCACCCGGCGCGCTTCGTGCCGGGCGGTGTCCAGGTTCCACGCCGGGGGTATGCCCGCGTGCACCAGCGTCCAGCCGAGCCTCGGGTCGTGGTGCATCAGCGGCCGCTCGGCAAGCCATTCCAGCAGTTCGGCGGCGTCGGGCCGGTCCAGGACCTGCTTCAGGGTGTCCTTCGGCCGCAGGGGCCGCAAGCCGGCCGCGCTGGCGAGGAGGTGGAGGTCGTGGTTCCCCAGCACCACCACCGCCGCCTCGCCCAGGTCGCGGACCAGGCGCAGGCAGGCGCCGGATTCCGGGCCCCGGTTCACCAGGTCGCCCACCAGCCACAGGCGATCGCGGGACGGTTCGAAGGATACGCGCTCGAGGAGGCGTTCGAAGGGTTCCTGGCACCCCTGCAGGTCACCTATCGCATAAACGGCCATCGCGGTTTCGGGCGGCCTCTTGTATCAATGAAGGGAGTGGGGCACCGAGAGGGTGAACGGGGGTATCGGCGCGTTGAAGGTGAATCCGGAATCGTCGCGCATCTCGTAGCTGCCTTCCATGGTTCCCACCGGTGTCTCGAGCACGGTGCCGCTCGTGTACTCGAACTCCTCTCCGGGCGGGATCCTGGGCTGCTTGCCGACGACGCCCTCGCCACGGACCTCCTGGGTCTGGTCGCGCGCGTCGCGAATGATCCAGTGACGGTTCAACAGCTGTACCGCCGCCTCGCCCGTGTTGCGAATGGTGATGTGGTAGGCGAAGACGAACCGGGATTCCGACGGGTCGGACTGGTCGTCGATGTAGGCGGTAGCCACTTCGATCTCGATGCGATGTTCCGAGGAACTCATGAATGCCCTCCGGCGGTTGCCACGGCCCGGTGCGCGGTTACGGCAGCGCCCAGCAGGCCCGGTTCAGGGTGGACGATCAGGTGGAGCGGCAGGCCCTCCATCAGTCGTTGCATCGGGGCCTTGTCGCGGAAGGCGCCGATAAAGGTGGGGGTCTGGAAATGCTCCCGCAGACGGGGGGCGATTCCCCCGGCGATGAAGATCCCGCCACGGGGCAGGGCCGCAAGCGCGAGATCCCCGATCTGTCCCGCGTAGATGCTGACAAAGTGCTGGATCACCCGCAAGGCCGGCCCGTGCCCCTCATCGGCCAGCCGGCTGATCGCCGCTGCGGGGTCCTCAGCCTCCAGGGCCCGATCCAGGTCATGGTCGGAGATCTCCCGATTCAGAAAGGTGGCCAGCCGCGCGATCCCGCGGCCGCTGAGGAGGTGTTCGCGGGTGCAGCGGCCCTCGCCCTGACGCACCCAGTCGGCCAGGGCGGCCTGCCATGCATCCGCGGGGGCGAAGTCGGCGTGCCCGCCTTCTCCGGCATACAGCCTGGAGTCGGGCGGGGGGCCGACCAGACAGGTGCCAAGACCGGTGCCCGCCCCGACCACCAGCCGCAGCCCGTCGCGGTCGGCTTCGGCGGACTGCAGGGTCACGGTGTCTTCGGTTCCCAATGCGTCCAGTCCGGCACCAATCGCGGCGAAATCGTTGACCAGTACCGTCGGAGCGTCGAAGCGGCGGCCGAGTTCCCCGGCATCGAGCGGCGGCCAGTCCAGGTTGGTGACGCGGGCCTGGGTCTGCTGCCCGGAGCCGGTTACCGGGCCGGCGAGGGCAAGACCGATGCCGGAGATCTCCACGTGGTCCGGGAGTTCCGAGCCGAGCCAGACATCCAGGAGTTCCGGCAGACTCCGGTGCTCACCGCTCGCCAGCCGCTTCCTGTGCGTGAACTGCCAGGCGCCTTTCTCCTCGCGCGCAAGGGCAACCAGCGTCTTGGTGCCGCCAATGTCCGCCACGACCAGATTCATGTCCGCTCCACCTGCTTCAGGCCCGCGGCCTGCGTACCCGGCGTGGAAACCGGGCCGCCGCCCGGATTTGGGCCAGTATTCGGGTCAGTATTCGGGTCAGTATTCGGGCCCGGTTGCCGGCCGGCCCGGCGTTCCGCCGCTCGGGCCAGCGCGACGAAGTCGGCAATGTCCAGCTGCTCGGGTCTGAGTCCGTCATCGATGCCGGATGCCGCGATGTCTGCCGGTTCCACCAGGCCGGCCAGCGCCCGCCGCAACGTCTTTCTGCGGTTGGCAAAGGCCTGGTTGACGACCCGGCGGAAGGAACCGCTGAGGGCCTCCGGAACCCGCGGCGTGGTCAGCGGCTCGATGCGGACCAGCGCGGAATCCACCCTCGGCGCGGGCCGGAACGCCCCGGGCCCGACCGTGAACAGCTGCTTCGCGTCCGCCCGGGCCGCGAGCATCACGCCAAGGCGCCCATAGCGCTTGCTGCCCGGCACCGCGACCATCCGCTCCACGACCTCCCGCTGCAGCAGGAAGTGCATGTCGCGGACCACGCTGGCCTGTTCGAGCAGGTGGAAGAGCAGCGGGGTCGAGATGTTGTAGGGCAGGTTGCCGACGATCCTCAATCTCCCGTGAGTGGGGGCCCTGGCGGCAAAATCGAAGTTCAGGGCGTCTGCGCAGTGGATGGTCAGCCGGTCCGGGGGCGCGAGTGCGCGCAGTCCCGGGATGAGGTCGCGATCCAGCTCCACCACCTCCAGGTGCTCAAGCCGCTCGAGCAGGGGGCGGGTGAGGGCGCCACGACCGGGGCCGATCTCGATCATCGCATCCGGCCTGTCGGGAGCGATGGCCGCGACGATGCGCCCCAGCACCGCCGGGTCGTGCAGGAAGTTCTGTCCGAAGCGCTTCCGCGGCGCCAGCGACGGTTTCACGTCGGGGCCCGGGCGCGGGCGGGGTCACTCGAGGCGCCCTCGTGGCCGCCGCGCCGGATGTCGGCAAGCTCCAGCGCCAGGCGTTCCGCGGCGAGGAAGCTGCCGGCATCGGCGCGGCCGGTGCCCGCGAGGTCCAGGGCGGTCCCGTGATCCACGGATGTGCGGATGAACGGCAGGCCCAGGGTCACGTTCACCGCCTCGCCGAAGCCCGCATGTTTCAGCACCGGCAGCCCCTGGTCGTGGTACATCGCCAGCACCGCGTCCGCGTCGGCGAGGGCGGCCGGCGTGAAGGCGGTATCCGCCGGTACCGGCCCGCGAAGGTTCAGGCCGCGCGCCCGCAGTGCCTCCAGGGCAGGCGCGATGACGGTCTGCTCCTCGGTTCCCAGCAAGCCCTGCTCGCCGGCGTGCGGGTTGAGCGCGCAGACCAGTATGCGCGGTCTGGTGCAGCCGAAGTCGCGCCGAAGGTCGTGGTCGAGGATCGTGAGCACCTCGTGCAGCAGTTCGGCGGTGATCGCATCGGGAACCGCGCGCAGCGGAAGGTGGGTGGTGGCCAATGCAACCCGCAGGCCGCCGCCGGTCAGCATCATCACCGGTCGGCGAATGCCGGCGCGCGCCGCAAGCCACTCGGTGTGGCCGGTGAACGCGTGCCCGCCCTCGTTGATCACGCCCTTGTGCACCGGGCCGGTGACCATCGCATCGAAGAGCCCCTCCATGCAGCCACGCGCGGCGGTCTCCAGGAGCGCCAGCACGTGTTCGGCGTTCTGCGGATCGAGCCGGCCCGGCCGTACCGGGTTTCGGGTCCTGACGGGGCTCAACTCCAGGCTGCCCGCAGGGGTGGGGCGCGCGGGCCGGTCCGGCTCGAATTCGCGCAGACGGACGTCCAGCCGGAGCTGCCGGGCCCGCTGCTCGATGACCGTCGGATCCCCGATGACCACGCGCTGGGCCCCGCTCGGACGGCTTGCGAGCTGGAGCAGGAGGTCGGTGCCCACGCCCGCAGGCTCACCCGCGGTCAGGGCCAGGCGTATCGTCTGGTCGGGCATCGGGATGCGCGCCGCCACCGGATCAGGAACCGAGCCCCTCGACCCGGTACTCGACGAAGGCCTCGTCGCGCAGTCTGCGCAGCCAGAGTTCGGTCTCTTCTTCACGCTTGCGGTTCTGCAGGACCTCCTGCGCCCGGGCCCGGAGGAGGTCGCGGGTCGCGTCCACGTCGCGCCGTTCGAGGACCTCGATGATGTGCCAGCCGAACGGGCTCTGGACTGGTCCGCCCATCTCGCCCACCGCCAGTTCGTTCATCGCGTCGTCGAAGGCGGGAACCGTTTCGCCGGGACTCAGCCACCCCAGTTCGCCACCCTGCGCGGCCGAGCCGCTGTCGTCGGAATGGGCCCTGGCGAGGTCCGCAAACGGGGCCCCCTCGCGGATGCGGTTGTAGAGGCTCCTGGCCTGGGTCAGGGCCTCCTGTTCGCTGCGGATCTCGTCGGGGCTGATCAGGATGTGCCGGGCGCGTGTCTGCGTGACCTGGAGTTCCGAGCCCGCGTCGCGGTCATGGAGTTTCACGATGTGGAAGCCGTTGGGTGAACGCAGGACCTGGCTCACCTGGCCGGGACGCATCAGGATCACGTTGCGCGCGTAGAGCGTCGGGATGTCGGCCGCACCGCGCCAGCCCATGTCGCCGCCCTCCAGTGCGTCGGGGGCGTCGGAGTGGCTGATGGCCAGTCGCGCGAAGTCCTCGCCCGCGCGTGCCTTGGCCCGCAGGTCTTCGGCCTTTTCGCGAGCCTCCGCGATGGTGGCGGAGTCCGCACCCTGGGGCAGGGCCACCAGGATGTGCGACAGCTGGTAACGGACGTCGCGGTCGATGGCGCCGCTCTCCGCCGCGATCAGATCGTCGATCTCCTGTTCGCCCACGCGCAGTCGGTTGTCCACCTGGCGGCGCTGCAGCTGGGCGATGGTGAGTTCGTCGCGGATCTGCTGTCGGAAGGTCGCGAAGTCCATGCCCTCCGCGGCCAGCGCGTTTCTGAGCTGCAGCAGCGTGAGGTTGTTCTCGGCGGCGATGTCTTCCATCGTGCGGTTGAGGGTGATCTCGTCGATGCTGATCCCGACTCTCCTGGCCTCCTGCAGCTGGATGCGTTCCACGACCACACGCTCCATCACCTGCCGGGCCAGCGCGCCCTGGCTGGGTGGGCGTGCGCCGCGTTGCGCCAGTTCCTGCGCGGCCAGGTTCATGCGCTCGACCAGCTCCCGCTCGGTGATCACGTCGTCGCCAATGACCGCAACGATGCGGTCCAGCAGCCGGTCCTCCGTCTGGAACTGGGCCTGTGCGCTACCCGCCGTCAGCAGCCAGAGCACCAGAAAGAATGCGACGAAGCCGCCGGGAACGAGCCGGCTCGGGGCGTCAGTGCGGGGGGCTCCAGGGCGTCGCAACGGGTGTCGCGGCCCTCCGGGGGCGGGTTCCCCTTGCAGCGGTTCAATCGCCGCCCGGAGACCGTCGGGGTCGCCCGGCTGGAGGCGCGTGTCCCTAACGATGGTCGATGGTTTCATATCCGGTAATTCCCTCGCGCATGAGATCTTCGAGCCCGGTGTCCAGGCGCGTCAATCCGTCCAGCGTCAACTGAAAATAGATCGAGTTATTGTACTCGCCCTCGAAGTCGGTCAGGTGCCGGCGCAGCGCCACGCGCAGGCCGTAGCAACAGGTTCGATATTCGAGCCCGCCCAGGAGTTCGATGGTTTGTTCGTCGAGCAGGCTGTAGTTCCAGCGCCCGATGGCCTGGAGGCGATCGCTCAGGGGCCAGAATCCGGAGATGTCGGTCTGTTCGATGCGGTCCTCGCGGAGCCGGTATCCGAGATTCAGTCGCGCCCGGTCGTGCGGAGTGTACGCGATGCCCAGCGTCGCGAGGCGCGCGCTGTCGCGGTCCGTGTCGAAGATCACCGAGGTCTGTGCCTGCCAGCTGCGGCCGAAGCGCGCCAGTGCCTCGGCTGCCAGATCCGAGCGGTTGCCCCGCAAGGGCGGATCCCCCGGCCGCAGCCTGACGCGGCGATCCTCCAGGTAGGTGATCTGGCCGGCGGAGAGGCTGAGCCGTTCCGTGCCGGTACGTGGATCGATGATGCGGCTGGTCAGGGCGGTCGTGACCTGGTGGGTGTCGCCAACGCGGTCCGCACCCACGAAGCGCCGGGTGGTGAAGAGGCTGTCGAAGCTGAACTCGCGTTCGGAGGTGTCGAAGCGCGGAATCCCGTCCTGGTCCCGGAACGGGACATAACCGTAGTACACGCGTGGCTCCAGCGTCTGCAGCGAGCCGTCCTCCAGCCAGCGTTCCAGGATCAGCCCGCTGTCGATGCTCACCCGGGGTATCGTCCGCGTCGGCCTCCTGTCCACGTCGGCCTCCACCTCGTCGAGGTCGTAACCCGTATAGCGCAGGGCAATGCGGGGTTCGATGAAGTAGCCACCGGCGTCGTGGCGGAAGCCGAGCTCGGGTTCCACGTCCACGCGAAGGCCGGTGACCGAGTCGCGCCGGTCGAACTGGACCAGCTCGGAGCGGAGATCCCAGAACAGGCCGCTCTCCCGGGATTCGCCCGCCTCGAGCAGGATCTGCGGCAGTCGCCGGTAGGGTTCCCGGCCCGGGGCGAGGGTGGGGTCCAGGGACTGGAAATCCTGGACCCTTCCGGTCAGCCGAATGCCCGGCCGGCTGTAGATCAGGTCGGCCCGTCGTTCCACCACCGCGGTGCTGGAGGAGAACGCGTCGGTGCCGAAGTCCTGGAAGTATTTCTGGTCGGACACGTCCGTGGCATCGACGCGCAGCGACAACCCGGGGCCGAGCGATGCGCGATGCTGCAGGCGTGCCAGATAACGGTCTTCGTTGGCCACCCGGTCACCGGGCAGTGCCGTAAGGTCGATCTGGCCGCTCATGCGCGGGCGCAGGTAACGCCACTCGGTGTCGAGCATCAGGCCACGCCGGGACAGGAGGCGCGGCGTGATCGTGGCGTCGTAGTTGGGCGCGATGTTCCAGTACCAGGGCACGGCCACATCCAGTCCGGAGCGGGAACTGTATCCGGCCGAGGGCGTCAGGACGCCGGACTGGCGGCGGTCGTCGATCGGAAAATTGATGTAGGGGGTGTAGAAGATCGGCGCGTTCAGGAAGCGCAGCGTGACGTTGTAGCCGTGGCCGCGGCCACTCTCCTGGTCCAGTCGAATGCGGTCCGCGTAGAGCCACCAGCTGTCATCGCCCTCCGGGCAGGTGGTGAAGCTGCCCCCGCTCAGGCGCACGCGTCCGGGTCCGTCCTGGGCGGCCTCGTCCGCGCTGCCGCGCGCGCGTCGCGAACGCAGCCAGTAGTCGATGTCCTCGAACGCCCCCGTCTCGTCATCGATCCGGTAGTGGCCCGAGTCGGCCTCGACCAGGAACTCGCCGTCGAACAGCCGGGCTTGGTCCCGGGCCTCCACGGTCTGGGTGGGGAGCCGGTAATCAATGTCCTCCGCATCCAGGCGACGGCCGTCTGCAAACACGCGGACCTCGCCGCGCGCGCGGACCCGTTCGCCCCCGATGGCCTCGATCTCGTCGGCCTCGATCTCGACCACCTCGGGTGGCAGGGAACGCAGTTCCGGCCAGAAGGACGGGGCGGGCACCCGGCACGAAGACAGGTAGTCCGCCTGCCCGGCGACCGGGATCAGGGCCAGCTTCAGGGCCAGGGCCAGGGCAACGGCCGACGGGACGCGCCTCCGGGAGTGCGATCGCTTCGCCGTCATGGTCTGCGGGCGCTGTGTCCGGAGCAATGCATCAATGGGTTCCTGTGGCGGGCGTGCACGGTGCCTGACGGGGCGTTCATGCCGTGCGGATGGCGCACACGGTGGCGCCGCCCGCAACGCCGACCGGGCCCGCCCAAGGGCGCCCCGGCCGCAGCGGAGAAGCCTCGGGTTCCGCCTGCCTGACGAGCGACTTATACCTGCTGCGAACGGGACCCGCAAGGGCGATTCCTCTGGCGGGGAAGGTCGTTATAATGGCTCGTCAAATCAGCTACGAGGACGCGGGCATGGATCTGAACAAAATCGTCGCAGGTCGGGATTTGCCGAACGATTTCAATGTCATCATTGAAATTCCGGCACTGGGGCAACCCGTCAAGTACGAGATCGACAAGGATAGCGGCGCGCTGATGGTCGATCGCTTCATGACGGTGGCCATGTTCTATCCGTGCAATTACGGATTCGTTCCGCACACGCTGGCCGAGGATGGCGACCCGCTGGACGTGCTGGTGATCACGCCGGTACCGCTGGTTCCCGGGGCGGTCGTGCGCTGCCGGCCGGTGGGGATACTGAAGATGGCCGACGAGGCGGGACCGGACTCGAAGGTCCTGGCCGTTCCAGTCACCAAGCTGGACCCCCAGTACGAACGCATCCAGGGGCCGGAGGACGTGCAGCGGGAACTGCTCGACCAGATCACCCATTTCTTTGGGCATTACAAGGAGATGGAGCGGAATAAATGGGTCAAGGTCGAGGGCTGGTCGGACGCGGAGGCGGCCAGGGGCGAGATCATGGCCAGCTACAAGCGCTATCAGAAGAGCAAGGTCTGACAGCGATCCGGCCCCGTTCCGGTGGCCGCGCAACGGGCCGGCCGGTACGAACGCCCGATGACGAGGTGAAGGCATCCGCGATTTCGTAGCCCATGTTGATTGACCGGCAGGATTCCTACGACGAGGAAGGGCGGGATCAGCGGCGGTTCTCCGTCCGCGTCCTCGTTGCGATGCTGATCCTGTCGCTGCTGCTGCTGGCACTCGGGGTGCGTCTGTTCACCCTGCAGGTCGGCGCCCACGAGCATTTCACCACCCTGTCCGAGAACAACCGGCTGCGCATCGAACCGATGCCGCCGACACGCGGCCTGATCTTCGACCGCAACGGCGTTCTGCTGGCCGAGAACCGGCCGGCCTACCAGCTGGAGGTCACCGTGGAGCAGGCGGGTGACCTGGACGAGTTGCTGGCACGCCTCTCCGGGCTGGTTGAGCTGTCATCGCTGGAGATCGAGCGCTTTCGGGCTTCGGTGAGGCAGCGCCGGCCGTTCCAGCCGGTGCTGCTGAAGGCGAATCTGGACGACGAGACGGTGGCTCGGATCGCGGTGGCGCGACCCGAGCTGCCCGGTGTGGAGATCGAGGCACGACCGGTCCGCCACTACCCCCTGGGCGAGGATTTCGCCCACGTGGTCGGTTACGTGGGGCGCATCAACGAGCGGGACCTGCTGCGGCTGGACGCCCGCAATTACGCCGGCACCTCGCACACCGGCAAGACCGGGGTCGAACGCTACTACGAGGACATCCTGCACGGCACCACGGGTCACAGGCAGGTGGAGGTCAACGCCCAGGGACGGGTGATTCGCGAACTCTCTGTCAACCCGCCCGAGCCGGGGCAGGACCTCACGCTGAGCATCGATGTGGGGCTGCAGCGCGCGGCCCGCCAGGCCCTGGCGCCGCACGATGGGGCGGTGGTGGTGATCGACCCGGCCACCGGCGAGGTGCTGGCGCTGGTCAGCAATCCCGGCTTCGACCCGAATCCCTTCGTGAACGGCATCTCCCACCGGGCCTTCGCGGCATTGCAGTCGAACCCGCACAAGCCGCTGTTCAACCGGGCCCTCAGCGGACAGTACCCGCCGGGTTCGACGCTGAAGCCGGTGGTGGCCCTGGCGGGCCTGGAAGAGGGGGTCACCACGGCCGAGCACAGGATGTTCGCGACCGGGTACTTCCAGCTGCCGGGGCACGAGCGGCGTTACCGGGACTGGAAGCGTGGTGGCCACGGCTGGGTCGATCTGTCCCGCGCGATCGCCGTGTCCGCGGACGTGTATTTTTACGACCTCGGCCACAAGCTCGGGATCGACCGCATGGCGCCGATGCTCGGCGCATTCGGCATCGGCAGCCGCGTCGGCATCGATGCCACCGGCGAACGTCCGGGCATCCTGCCGAGCCGCGAGTGGAAACGGTCGGTGCAGAACCTGCCCTGGTTCCCCGGCGAGACCGTGATCACCGCGATCGGGCAGGGCTACATGCTGACGACACCCCTGCAGCTCGCGGATGTCGCCAGCACCCTGGCCAACCGGGGTCTGCGCGTGCAGCCGCGGCTGCTGCGCGCGCTCCGCGACGGCAGCAATGGCGAGACGGTCATGCAGCCGGTCCGGCACCTGGCCCCGGTGAACGCCGGCGACGCCCACTGGGACGCGATCCACGAGGCCATGATCGAGTCGGTGCACGCGCGTCACGGAACGGCGTGGGGCAGTATCGGCAGCAACCCGCCCGCGGGCTATCGCATCGCCGGCAAGACCGGTACCGCGCAGGTCTTCAGCCTCGCCCCGGATCAGGAGTACGACGAGGCCGAGCTGGATCGCCTGCTCTGGGACCACGCGCTGTTCCTCGCCTATGCACCCGCCGAAGACCCCGAGATCGCGGTGGCCGTGCTGGCCGAGCACGGGGGCAGCGGCGGCCGCGTCGCCGCCCCGATCGCGCGCGAGGTGATCGACTTTCATCTCGCGTCCCGAGGCCGGATGGCGGCCTCGGGAGAAGCACCATGATCAGCGTCACCGGGCGTGAGCTGACCACCTCCCAGTGGCTGCTGCGCAGCCTGCGTCTGGACGGCACGCTGCTGGTGCTGATCGCGGTGCTGCTGATGCTCGGCCTCGCGGTGCTGTTCAGCGCGTCGGGCGAGAGTGTGGAGGCGCTGCAGCGGCAGATCAGTCGGATCGCGCTGGGTGTGCTCGCGCTGCTCGTGGTGGCCAGGATCCCGATCAGCACATTGCGTGCGCTCTCGCCCTGGCTGTTCCTGGCGGGACTGGGGCTGCTGTTTGCGGTGGTGCTGTTCGGGGA
This sequence comes from Thioalkalivibrio sp., assembly GCA_007692435.1. GTDB lineage: Bacteria > Pseudomonadota > Gammaproteobacteria > Ectothiorhodospirales > Ectothiorhodospiraceae > Thioalkalivibrio. Next base: position 6,705 of record RECA01000102.1, on the reverse strand, counting down.
TGTCGGCAAGGGGGCCCGCCGCTGGCTGGATCTCGGGGTGATCCGATTCCAGCCCTCGGAGATCATGAAGCTGGCGATGCCGCTGATGGTGGCGTGGTACCTGTCGCTGCGCAACGCTCCGCCGAGATTCCTGGACCTGCTGGTGGTCAGCGTGCTGATCGTGGTGCCGGTGCTGCTGATCATGCGTCAGCCGGATCTGGGCACCGCGCTGCTGGTGGGTGCCGCCGGACTGCTCGTGATCTTCCTGGCCGGCCTGAACTGGCGCTGGTTCCTCGGTCTGGGACTCGCGATCGCGGCCGTGATTCCACTGCTGTGGACGCAGATGCACGACTACCAGAGGCAGCGGATACTGACGCTGCTGAATCCGGAATCGGATCCGCTCGGGGCCGGCTACCACATCATCCAGTCGAAGATCGCGATCGGTTCGGGCGGCCTCTACGGAAAGGGCTGGCTGAACGGCACCCAGTCGCAGCTGCAGTTCCTCCCGGAGCGTTCCACCGACTTCGTGTTCGCGGTCTACGCCGAGGAGTTCGGTTTCCTCGGGGTGGTGCTGCTGATGGTCCTGTACTTCCTGATCGTGGGCCGCGGGCTGTGGATCGCGGCGATGGCCCAGGAACGCTTCTGCCGGCTGATCGCCGGCAGTATCAGCCTGACCTTTGCGGTCTACATGGTCGTCAACATGGGCATGGTGACGGGTCTGTTGCCCGTGGTCGGGATCCCGCTTCCGCTGATCAGCTACGGCGGCACGTCTTTGGTGACGCTCATGGCGGGCTTCGGTATCCTGATGGCCGTTCATTCCCGACAGCGACTGGTGAATAGATGACCGCAATCCTGCCGGCCCGGTCGGGCCGACTGCTGGCCCATGCCTGCACCTCGTGCCTGATCGTGCTGTTTCTCGGTGCCTGTTCGCTGCCCGGTGTTGCCGGCCCGCAGTCCGAGTTCCGCGCCGGGGATCCTCCGTATCTCGAACGACCCGAGGTCCAGGCCTTCATCGACGAGCGGGTCGAGGCCGGGATGGATCGGGATGCGCTGGAACAGCTGTTTGCCGGGGTCGAGCCGCAGCAGCGCATCCTCGACCTGATCTCGCGCCCCGCGGAGGCGCGACCCTGGAAGGACTATCGGCCCATCTTCGTGAACGATCTCCGTATCGAGCGCGGCCGCGTCTTCATGGACGAGCAGGCCGAGTGGCTGGAGCGGGCCGAAGAGGCCTTCGGCGTCGACCGTGCGCTGATTGCGGCGATCATCGGCGTCGAGACCAACTACGGTCGCAACCTTGGCGGCTTCCGGGTCCTCGACGCGCTCGTCACCCTGGGCTTCGATTATCCGCCGCGACAGGCCTTCTTCCGCAGCGAGCTGGGGCACTTCCTGGAACTGGCTCAGGAAGAGTCCCTGGACCTGACCGAAACGCTTGGTTCCTACGCGGGCGCGATGGGGCGGGGTCAGTTCATCTCGTCGAGCTACCGGGCCTACGCGGTGGATTTCAACGGCGACGGCCGGCGCGACCTGATCAACTCCTGGCCGGATGCGATTGGCAGTGTCGCCAACTACTTCCGCGAGCACCACTGGCAGACCGGCGAGCCGGTGGTGGCCCGGGCCCGCGCCGATGGGGATGCGTACGAGGCGCTGCTCGGTGGCGGTTACCAGGCCCGGTTCTCGCTGGAGGAACTCGCGGCCCACGGTGTCCGTCCCGTCGACGAGGTGCCCGCGGACGGCCGCTTCTCGCTGATCCGGCTGGACGGCCGTGACGGATACGAGTTCTATCTCGGCTACCCGAATTTCTACGTGATCACCCGTTACAACCGGAGCCCCCTCTATGCGATGGCGGTGCACCAGCTAACAGAGGCGCTGCGCCCATGACCCGGTAGACTGGCGTGCTGCCGGATTATAGCGTCGTGGTCGATGAGGCACGGGATGAGGCATGGTGAGCCCCCGGCGTCCCGGGTCTGCCGGCACGAACAGGTTGCTGCGCCGATCCGTCCCGAAGCGGGCAGAGACCACGGGCTCGGGATAGAATGGCCGGCGCCGGGACCGGTCGCGCGGCCGAGCAGCATTCCTGCCAGGCTCGCGGCTTGCCTGCCCCGGTCCCCCATCCCTTTCACCGCTCGATCTTCAGGTTGACTGTCCGATGATGAAATCCATTCTCCGCCTCGCCGGCCCGCTGCTGCTGGTGTTCGTCTCGTTGCCGGCGCTGGCCCAGACACTGCCCACGCCGGGCAGCGCGGGCGTCACCGGAGCCGCCGCGCTGGCCGTGACGCCGCGACCGCCGTCCGATATCACCGCAGCGAGTTACATCCTGCTGGACTTCGACTCGGGTCTTCCGGTGGCGGCGCTGGATCCCGATCTCGAGCGCGAGCCGGCCAGCCTGGTCAAGCTGATGACGGCCTACGTGGTGTTCGGCGAGATCAGTGCGGGAAAGATCGGTCTCGATGACACGGTGACGATCAGCGAACGCGCCTGGCGCACCGGCATGGACGGCGCCTCGCGGATGTTCATCGAGGTGGGCGAACGGGTTCGGGTCGAGGACCTGCTGCGCGGGATGATCGTGCAGTCGGGTAACGATGCCTCCACTGCCCTGGCGGAACTGGTGGCCGGATCGGAAGGGGCCTTCGTGGACCTGATGAACGCGCAGGCCCGGGCCCTGGGCATGCACCGATCCTACTTCACGAATCCGCACGGGCTCCCCGGTGACGAGGCGCAGTACACGACGCCCGCGGACATGGCCCGCCTGGCCCGGGCACTGATCCGGGACTTCCCCGAACTCTACGGCTACTACAGCGAGCGGTCCTTCGAGTACAACGACATCGAGCAGTCCAACCGCAACCTGCTCCTGTGGCGGGACGAGAGCTTCGATGGCCTGAAGACCGGCTGGACCTCCGGGGCCGGCTACAACCTCGTGTCCTCCGCCGAACGCAACGATCGCCGCCTGGTCGCGGTGGTGATGGGGATCGACGCCCCGAACCACCAGCGCGGCGGCATCATCCGCGCAAACGAGTCCCAGGCGCTGATCAACTGGGGCATGCGCTTCTTCGAGTCCCGCAAGCTCTTCGACGCGGGCGACGTGCTGAACGAGCCGCGGGTGTACAGGGGCGCGGACACCGCGGCGCAGGCCGGACTGGCCGAGCCGTTCTGGGTGGTGCTGCCGCAGGGGCAGGCCGAGCGTCTCGAGGCGACCATGGAACTCTGGGGTCCGCATCAGGCGCCCATCGACGCGGGTGACACGCTGGGCGAGCTGGTCGTGACGCTCGGCGGCGAGGTGCTGGAACGCAAGCCGCTGGTGGCCCTGGCGCCGGTGGAGTCCGGCGGCATCTTCCGCTGGCTGTGGGACAGTGCGGCGCTGGGCCTGCGTTCCGCCTGGCCGTTCTGAACCGGCGTGCTCGTCTACCTGAACGGCGCCTTCCTGCCGCCCGGAGAGGCCTGCATCTCGCCGCTGGACCGGGGTTTCCTGTTCGGCGATGGGGTCTACGAGGTCATTCCGAGTTACGGCGGCGCGTTCTTCCTGCTCGACGAGCACCTCGAGCGCCTGGGCCGGTCGCTTGCCGGTATCCGCATCCCGGAGCCCCGGCCGGAAGAGGGCTGGCCGCGGCTTCTCGAGAGGCTGCTGGAACGGAATCCCGGCGGCGACCGTTCGGTCTACCTGCAGATCAGCCGGGGCGCCGCGCCGCGCGATCATGCCTTCCCTGCGGGCGCGACCCCCACCGTGTTCGCGATGGTCAGCCCGATCGTGCCGACCCGGCCGGATCCCGCAGAGGCCGGGATCGCCGCGATCACGCTGCCGGATCAGCGCTGGGGCCGCTGCGATATCAAGTCGGTCGCGTTGCTGGCCAACGTGCTCGCCCGCCAGCAGGCCGTGGAGACCGGGGCCGTGGAGGCCATCCTGCTGCGCGACGGGGTGGTCACCGAGGGCGCCGCGAGCAACGTCTTCGCGGTGCACGGCGACAGCGTCAGCACGCCGCCCCTCGGCCATGCGATCCTGCCCGGGATCACGCGGCAATTCCTGGTCGACAGCCTGCGGGGCGCGGGATGGGACTGCCGCGAGGCACCGGTGTCCGAAGAGGCCCTGCGCTCGGCCGATGAGATCTGGGTCACCAGCTCCACCCGGGAGCTGGTGCCGGTGACCACCCTCGACGGCCACCCGGTCGGAGGCGGGCGGGGGTATCCGGTCTGGCAGCGCGCCCTCGGGGTCTTTCGCCGTGCCCGCGACAGGTCCATGGGAATCAGAGAAACCGGAGCAGCCCAATGACGGACGACCGCGAGACCCTGCTCGACTTCCCCTGCCGTTTTCCGATCAAGGTGATGGGCGAGGCCCACGCGGAATTCCTCGAGGCGGTGGAGGCCTGCATCGCCGGACACGTGCCAGACCCCGATACCGTGGACGTGGTGCACCGGGAGTCGTCGGCCGGCAACTACGTCGGGGTGACCATCACCCTGACCGCAACCAGCCAGGAGCAGCTGGACGACCTGTACCGGGCACTGGGCGCCTGCCCTCGCGTCCGGATGGTGCTCTAGTCCGCGTGATCCCGACGTCGCTGCGCTGTTACCGGCTTGGCCGCCAGCCGTACGTGCCGGTATGGCGCGCGATGCAGCTGCAGCTGCAGGAGCGCGCGCAGCACACGCCCGACGAGCTCTGGCGGGTGGAGCACCCGCCGGTCTTCACCCTCGGCCGCAACGCGCGCCCCGCACACCTGCGCGCGCCCGGGGCGATACCGGTGATCCGGGTGGACCGGGGCGGGCAGGTGACCCTTCACGGTCCCGGCCAGATCGTGCTGTACACCCTGCTGGACCTGCGCCGCCACCGTCTCGGGGTGCGCGCCCTGGTGGATCTGTTGCAGCAGGCCGTGATCGACAGCCTTGCAGGGTTCGGCATCCGGGCAGAGGCCCGTTCCGATGCGCCCGGTGTCTACGTGGGCGGGGCGAAGATCGCCGCCCTCGGCCTGCGGGTGCGCAACGGCTTCAGCATGCACGGGCTGTCGCTGAACGTGCGTCCGCGCCTCCCGGAGTTCGAGCGGATGGATCCCTGCGGCTATCCAGGGCTGCTCAGCACCTCGATGCACCGCCTCGGCGTGCGGGCCGATCCCGAACGCGTCGCGGCGACGCTGGAGACGCGGGTGGCGGAATTGCTGGGATGCCCGACCGAGGCCGAGCACGTGCTTCCCGAACCCCTGGTCCGAGTGCTCGCCCGGGTACCCTGACGGTCACGGCGCGCCGCGCCCCCCGAGGATAAAGACCCCTATGGAGTGCGGCGGCTTGCCGCCGCTTTGCCCTGCAGGAGGCTCGCCTCCTGCCGCGGAAGCACTCCTGGGCATGAAAGCGGAAGCAAGCTCCTGGGCATGAAAGCTGGAGCAAGCTCCTGGGCACGAAAGCGGAAGCAAGCTTCCGCAAGTGAAAGCGGGAGCAAGCTCCCGCACTCCATAGCTTGAGAGACCGAGGACTGTCCAACCGGGGTGGGGTGCGGCGCTGGCCCTCAGTCCTGGCCGGCCGCCAGGGGTGCGGCGCCGACGATCTCCTGCGCCTGAAGGTCGGCGTGGTAGGAAGAGCGCACCATGGGGCCGCTGGCGACCTGCCGGAATCCCATCTCGCGTGCCCGTTCCGCCAGTTCGTCGAATTCGGCGGGCTCCAGGTAGCGCTCGACCGGCAGGTGATGCCGGCTGGGCTGCAGGTACTGTCCGAGGGTCAGCATCTCGCAGCCGTGGTCGCGGAGATCCTGCAGTACCTCGAGCAGCTCCTCGCGCGTCTCGCCGATGCCGAGCATCAGTCCCGATTTCGTGGGTACACCCGGATGCTCCTCGCGGAAGTCCCGCAGCAGTTCCAGCGAGACCCGGTAATCGGAGCCCGGCCGGGCCTTGCGGTAGAGCCTCGGGATGGTCTCCAGGTTGTGGTTGAAGACGTCGGGGGGCGCCTGCCGCAGGATGCCGAGGGCCGTGTCCGCGCGGCCGCGAAAGTCCGGTACCAGGATCTCGATGCGGATGTCGGGGTTCTGCTCGCGCACCGCCTGTATACAGGCCACGAAGTGCGCCGCGCCGCCGTCGCGCAGGTCGTCGCGGTCCACCGAGGTGATGACCACGTAGCGCAGGCCCATCGCGCGGATGGTCTCGGCCAGGTGCCGGGGTTCCTCGGGATCGAGGGGATTCGGGCGGCCGTGCGCCACGTCGCAGAAGGGACAGCGGCGGGTGCAGATGTCGCCCATGATCATGAAGGTCGCGGTCCCGTGCGCAAAGCATTCACCGAGGTTGGGGCAGCTCGCCTCCTCGCAGACCGTGTGCAGCCGCTGCTCGCGCAGGATCCGCTTGATCCGCTGGACACCCGGAGCCGCCTGGCTCTGCGCCCGTATCCAGCGCGGCTTGCGCAGGGGCTGCTCGGTGGGCGTGATCTTCACGGGGATCCGCGCAACCTTCTCCTCGGCGCGCATCTTCTCTCCCTGCCGGACTCGTTTCGGGGTCTGCATGGCGTGCTCCGTCTGCGTTTCTGCCGATGCTGTCGGCATTCTTGCCGGGCTACTATGCCAGCGGTCGTCGGTCCGTGCATGACTCCGGGCGCCGGGTCGGGTTACCGCCGCGCCCCACCTCGGCTGGACAGTCTTCGGTCTCTCGCGCTTAGGAGTGCGGGAGCTTGCTCCCGCTTTCACTTGCGGAAGCTTGCTTCCGCGTTCAGCCGTGGTGGCTTGCTTCCGCGTTCAGCCGTGGTGGCTTGCTTCCGCGTTCAGCCGTG
>RECA01000045.1 GCA_007692435.1 Thioalkalivibrio sp. | reverse complement strand
GACCGCCGCGGCCGGGATGGTGGGCCCGCTGCGCTTGGCCCACCCTACGCGCGGCCCCCACCCGGGACGATGAGAGAGGACCGTAGGGTGGGCAAGACGGAGTGTGCCCGCCACGGACCGCCGCGGCCGGGATGGTGGGCCCGCTGCGCTTGGCCCACCCTACGTTGAAGCGGCCCCGTCTGGCACGGCTGCCGCAAAAGCCCTACCATACCGCTCGAACGCCGTCCGGCGGCCGCTTGTGCCGCGGGGGTCTGCGATGCCCCGGCCCGGCCGTCCCGAACTCCGGAAGCCCATGAGCGTGAGCGAAGAGATTTCCCGCGAGCACGATCCCGCTGCAGTGAGACCGCTGCCCTGCCGGGTAATGCTGGCCGCGGGCCAGTCCGACCGCGCCGCGCGGCTCGAGACGGTGCTCGAGTTCCTCGAGTGCGAACCCGAATCCCACCGCGCCCCGCCGGATCCGGATGCCCTTGCAGTGGGCGGGCTGCTGGCGCTGGTGGTCAGCGGCTGTTTGGGCGAGGAACTCTTCGAGCTGCTGAACAACCTGCCCGAGATCGCGCCCGGCGTGCCGGTGGTGCTGGTCGGCGAGGAGGCCGAGTTCCCGGCCCTGACCAAGGCGGCCCGGGCACAGGTGGTGCGGCGCGTGGGGCTGCCGGTGCGCTACCCGGAACTGGCGGATGCGCTGCGCTCCGCGCGCCACGCGGCGGCGAACGGCGGGCTCGACGATGGCAGCCGGACCGTGGAGCTGTTCCGTTCGCTGGTCGGCGGCAGCCCGGCGGTCCAGAAGATCCGCCGCCTGATGACCCAGGTCGCGGCCACCGATGCCAACGTGCTGATCCTCGGCGAGACGGGTACCGGCAAGGAGGTGGTGGCGCGCAACATCCACCGCGCCTCCAGCCGCAAGCGCCGTCCCTTCGTCGCGGTGAACTGCGGCGCGATCCCGCCCGACCTGCTCGAGAGCGAGCTGTTCGGGCACGAGAAGGGCGCCTTCACCGGGGCCCTGACGGCCCGGCAGGGGCGCTTCGAGATGGCCGAGGGCGGCACGCTGTTCCTCGACGAGATCGGCGACATGCCGCTGCCGATGCAGGTGAAGCTGCTGCGCGTGCTGCAGGAGCGCACCATCGAGCGGGTCGGAAGCAACCGCAGCATCGCCTGCGACGTGCGGATCATTGCCGCCACCCACCGCGATCTCGACACGGCGATCGGCGACGGCACCTTTCGCGAAGACCTCTACTACCGCCTGAACGTCTTCCCCATCGACATGCCGCCGCTGCGCCAGCGGCTGGGGGACCTGCCGCTGCTGATCGCGGAACTCACCGCGCGGATGGAGGGCGAGGGCCGGGCAACCGTCCGGCTCGGGCCCTCGGCGCTGCGTGCCCTATCGGTGTACCCGTGGCCGGGAAACGTCCGCGAACTGGCCAACCTGGTCGAGCGGCTGGCGATCCTGCACCCCGGGGAGACCGTGGCCCTGGAGGACCTGCCGGCGAAGTTCCGCGCGGGGCTCGCGGACGGCGCGCCCGACGGCGCCTTCGACCACGCGTCCGACGGCGCGGCCTCGCCGGCGATGCTGCAGCCGCTGGCGGGCCTGGAGCCGCATCTTCCGCAGGACGGGATCGACCTGAAGGAATACCTGAACGATCTCGAGATGGGGCTGATCCGCCGCGCGCTCGACGAGTCGGGCGGCGTGGTCGCGCACGCGGCGAAGCTGCTCGGCATGCGCCGCACGACGCTGGTCGAGAAGATCCGCAAGTTTGGCATCGCCCGCCCCGAGGACGCGACGGATAATTGACGTCCGGTCACCGGCGGGCTGCGCCTTCCCCCTGTATCTGAAGGAAAAATCCATCTGGCATCATTCCTGCTTCCTCCCCGGTTGAGCCGAACCGGGCGACGGCGTTACGTCGCTGGCGGCACCGATGGACAGGGGGAGGATGTAGCGGATGATCGAAGCGCCTGCGATCTTGCTGGTGGACGAGGACCCCGGCCTGCGTGCCCGGGTCCGCGAGCACCTGGCCGGTGATGGTTGCCGGGTCCTCGATACCGATCAGGGTTCCCGGGGGCTGGCGTGGCTGGGCCGCGAGCCGGTCGCGATCGTCTTTGCCAGCCGCGAGGCCGGGCCGATGGGCGGGATGGAGTTCCTGCGCCAGGCGCGTGGCCGCCACCCGGAGCTGCCGATCGTGCTCACCAGTGCCGATGGCAGCGTCGAGACCGCGGTGGCCGCGATGCGCTCGGGGGCCACCGACTTCCTGGTGAAGCCCTTCGGCGCCGGCGCGGTCGCGGACCGGGTCCGGCAGTTCGGCATCGACGGCGGCGGCGGGGCAGAGGGGCCGGTGCTGGAGGATCCGCGCAGCCTGGAGCTGCTGGAGCTTGCCACGCGCGTCGCGGGCTCCGAGGTCACGGTGATGCTGAACGGCGAGTCCGGCGTGGGCAAGGAGGTCTTCGCCCGCTACCTGCACACCCACTCGCGGCGCTCGGCAGGCCCCTTCATCGCGATCAACTGCGCGGCGATCCCCGAGAACATGCTCGAGGCCGTGCTCTTCGGCCACGAACGCGGCGCCTTCACCGGCGCCTACGAGGCCCGGCCCGGCAAGTTCGAGCTCGCCGAGGGCGGCACCCTGCTGCTGGACGAGATCTCCGAGATGGACCTGGCGCTGCAGGGCAAGCTGCTGCGCGTGCTGCAGGAGCGCGAGGTCGAGCGCCTGGGCGGCAAGCGTCCGATCGCGCTGGATGTGCGCGTGCTCGCCACCTCGAACCGGGACCTCCGCGCCGAGGTGCAGGCAGGCCGCTTCCGCGAGGACCTCTACTACCGGCTCAGCGTCTTCCCGCTGACGATTCCGCCGCTGCGGGAGCGTCCGGGCGACATCCTGCCGCTCGCGCGGCACTTCCTGGCCCGCCAGGGGCGCGGCATCGAGGCGCCCGAGCTGATGCCCTGCGCCGCGGCAGAGCTGATGAACCACGCCTGGCCGGGCAACGTGCGCGAACTCGACAACGTGGTGCAGCGTGCGCTGATCCTGCGCTCGGGGCGCGGCATCGACGCCGCCAGCATCCGGCTGGAGACGGTGGCGCCGGGCGACGGGGAGACCGCAGCGGCGGCAGTGCCCGAGATCAGGGTGCTCGGTGACGGCCTGCGCACGCGCGAGGAGCAGCTGATCCTGGGTGCGCTGCACGCCGAGCGCGGCAGCCGCAAGGACGCGGCCGCGCGCCTGGGCATCAGCCCGCGCACGCTGCGTTACAAGCTGGCCCGGCTGCGCGACGCGGGACTCGCGATTCCCTGAGCCGGTGCCATTTGAAAACATGTGTTTGCTGAAAACAGGTAATGTCGTGTCGAGGTATTCGGTATGAGCGATATGCAGATCAACCAGGTACTGGCCCAGATGCGGGCACTGGCGCAGAGCGCCGGGCTGGAGGACGCGGCGCCGCGTGAGGCCGGGCGTCCGGACTTCGCCAACCTGCTCAAGCAGAGCCTCGATCAGGTGAACGAGACGCAGCAGGCCTCGCGCAGTCTCGCAACGGCCTTCGAGACCGGTGACCCCGATGTGAGCCTGGTCGAGGTGATGGTGGCGTCGCAGAAGGCAAGCGTGTCCTTCGAGGCGGTCAACCAGGTGCGCAACCGCCTGTTGTCCGCGTACCAGGAAATCATGAGCATGCCGGTCTGACCGGACGCGGTCTGAACAGGGGGACGCAAGCACAACCATGGCCACCTCACTCGCAGTCATCAATGACCAGTTCCGCGGGCTTGCAAGCCTGCCGCTCGAACGCCAGATCGGGCTGATCGTGGCGCTCGCGGCGGCCCTCACCCTGGTGGTGAGCCTGGTCCTCTGGCTCACGCGTCCGAACTACGTGGTGCTCTTTCCCAACCTGCCGGAGCAGGAGAGCGCCCAGGTGCTGGAGGCCCTCGAACAGAGCGGGGTCCCGTTCCGGCTCGACCCGGTCTCCGGCGCGGTGCAGGTACCGGCCGGGCAGCTGCACGAGGCGCGGCTCAAGCTCGCGACCGAGGGCCTGCCGAAGGCCTCCGGGTTTGGCTTCGAGTTGCTGGAGAAGGACCAGGGGCTGGGCACCAGCCGCCTGATGGAGGATGCCCGCTACCATCGCGCGATCGAGGGCGAGATGGCGCGGTCCATCTCCACGCTCGACAGCGTCGAGAGCGCGCGCGTGCATCTCGCCCTCCCGCGCGAGTCGGTCTTCGTGCGCGAGCGCAGCCGGCCGACGGCGTCGGTGCTGGTGAACCTCTATGCCGGACGTTCCCTGAACGAGGGCCGGGTCGCCGGCATCGTGCACCTGGTCTCGTCCAGCATCCCCGACCTCGACCCCGAGAACGTGACCGTGGTGGACCAGCGCGGGCGCCTGCTGACCCAGCCGCAGAGCCACATGGACGGGCTCGCCGGGAGCGGCCAGCAGCTGGACTTCACGCGCCGCCTGGAAGAGGGCTACGTGCGGCGGATCATGGACCTCATCAGCCCCATCGTCGGCAGTGACGCGATCCGCGCACAGGTGGCCGCCGACGTGGACTTCTCGCGCGTCGAGCGCACCACGGAGGCCTACGACCCGGAGCGTTCGGCGGTGCGCAGCGAACAGATCTCCGAGGACGAACGCCGCGATCGCGCGATGATGGGCGTGCCCGGGGCATTGGCCAACCAGCCCCCGGAGGTCGGCGTGATCGGCGAGTTCGGGGAGGCCGAGGGTGGCCAGGGCCAGCCGGGTTCGGTGAGCCGGCGTTCGGTGCGCAACTTCGAGCTCGACCGCACCGTGAGCCACATCCGGGAGGCCCCGGGCAACGTGCGCCGGCTGTCCGTGGCCGTGGTGGTGGATCACCAGGAGCGTCCCAACGCGGAGGGCGCGGTCGAACGCGGACCGCTGAGCGAAGAGGAAATCGCACGGATCACCACGCTGGTGCGCGAGGCGGTCGGCTTCGACGCCGAACGCGGCGACAGCGTGAACGTGATCAATGCCTCCTTCCGGCCGGTGGAGATACCCGAGCCGTTGCCCGAGGCGCCGCTGTGGCAGGAGCCGTGGGTGATGGACCTGACCAAGACCGTGCTCGCGGTGATCATGGTGGTGGTGCTGGCATTGACGGTGGTCCGTCCGCTGCTGCGGTCGCTGGCGGAGCGCGGTGCCGCATCCCGACCGGAAGGGGAGAGTCTGGCGCGCCTCGCGCTGACCGACGAGGGCGAGGACGGCACCGGGGAGGCGCCGGGGCTCGGGCAGGAGGCGCACAAGGCCCTCGCCGGGCCGCAGGCGGCCACCCGCAGCTTCGAGAACAACCTCGAGACGGCGCGCAACATCGTGCGCGAGGACCCCAAGCGGGTGGCACAGCTGATGAAGAACTGGATGGCGAGCGATGGCGGAGCAGTCTGATCGCGATGCACGCAGCGGCGGCGAGCGGGCCGCCGTCTTCCTGATGAGCCTTGGCGAGGAGGCCGCCGCCGAGGTGCTGCGGCACATGGGTCCGAAGGAGGTGCAGCGCCTGGGGACCGCGATGGCCAACCTGAGCAACGTCTCCCGGACCGAGGTGGGCGAGGTGCTCGACGAGTTCGTCCGGGCCGTCGGCAACGAGACCGCGCTGGGGGTCGGTTCCGAGGACTACATCCGCAACGTCCTGACCTCGGCGCTGGGCGAGGAGAAGGCCGGCGGCCTGATCAACCGCATCCTGCTGGGCCGCAACTCCAAGGGTCTGGAGGCGCTGAAGCGCATGGACCCGCGGGCGGTGGTCGGGGTGATCCGCAAGGAGCACCCGCAGATCGTCGCCATCGTGCTGTCGTACCTGGATCCCGACCACGCGGCCGAGGTGCTCGGCCTGCTGCCGCCGCAGCTGCAGTCGGACATCCTGATGCGGGTGGCCAGCCTGGACGACATCCAGCCCACCGCGCTGCAGCAGCTCGACGAGATCCTGGAGCAGCAGTTCGCCGGCGATCCGACCGCCCAGTCCTCGGCCGTGGGCGGCGTGAAGAGCGCGGCGGAGATCCTGAACTTCATGGATCCGTCCCAGGAGGCGGCCATCATCGAGCGCATCCGCGAGACGGATGAAGGCCTGTCGCAGCAGGTGGAAGACCTGATGTTCGTCTTCGACAACCTGCTCGAGGTCGACGACCGCAGTATCCAGACACTGCTGCGCGAGATCACCAGCGACTCGCTGGTGCTGGCACTGAAGGGGGCCGACGACAAGGTCCGCGAGAAGATCTTCGGCAACATGTCCAAGCGCGCGGCGGAGATGCTGCGCGACGACCTCGACGCGCGCGGCCCGGTGCGCCTCAGCGAGGTCGAGTCCGCACAGAAGGAGATCCTGAACGTGGCGCGGCGCATGTCCGAGAACGGCGAGATCATGCTCGGCGGCAAGGGTGGCGAGGAGTTTGTCTGAGCGGTTCCGGGGCGGTCCCGGGCCCGGGTCTGAACCCGCGCCGGGCGGCCGCGCCCGACCCGCAACCGGAGATTCGGTGAGGAGACGATGACGATGGCGCGGCAGATGATGGATGGCGATTCCGGTGACAGGGTGCGGCGCTGGCAGGCCCCGGAGGTGGGCGACCCGGTCCGGCGCCGCCCGGTCCGGAGCGGGCCCGCGCAGGGTTCCGCAGAGAGGTCCACGCACGGGCCCGCAGAGAGGCCCGCGGAGGCAGTGGCCCCGGTGTCACCCGCCGAACCGGCCGGGGAGCCGGCACCGGCCCCGATGACCGTCGAGCAGATCGAGGCGATCCAGCAGGAGGCGCGCGCGGAGGGCTTCCGGGAGGGCGAGGCGGCGGGGCGGCGGGAGGGCGCTGCCGCCGTGCAGGCCGAGGCCGAACACCTCGCGCGCGTGCTCGATTCGCTGGTGCCGTCCGTGGAGGGCCTGGACCGGCGCCTGGAGCAGGAGCTGGTGACCCTCGCGGTCACCGTGGCGCGCCAGCTGGTGCGGCGCGAGCTGCGCACCGAGCCCGGCCAGATCGTCGCCGCGGTGCGCGAGGCCTTCGCGGTGCTGCCGAGTTCCGAGCGGCGCGTGCGGCTGCACCTGCATCCCGAGGACGCGCGGATCGTGCGCGAGGCCCTGAACCTGTCCGAACTGGAACAGCCCTGGAAGGTGATCGAGGATCCGACCCTGTCCCGGGGCGGGGCCTGGCTGGAGACCGACATCTCCCGCGTGGACGCGACGGTGGAGAGCCGGCTCAACGCGGTGGTCGCCGAGATGTGGGGCGGCGAGCGCCGCGAGGACGGGCGCGCCGGCGACGGCCCCACCGGCAGGTCGGCAGACAGGGCCGCCGGCACTGGGCCGGAGGTCGGGTCGTGACGCTCCCGGCGGCCCTGGATCCGGAACGCCGCGTCGCTGCGCTGGATGCGTCGCTGGGCCGGATGCGGCGGCGGGCGGAGCGCGCGACGCTGCTGACCGCCGAGGGCCGGCTGGTGCGCATGGTGGGACTCACGCTGGAGGCCGAGGGCCTGCAGATCCCCGTGGGGGGGCGCTGCCGCGTGGTGGGGATGGGCGGCGCCGAGGTCGAGGCCGAGGTGGTGGGCTTCTCGGGGGAGCGGGTCTACCTGATGCCCGTGGGCTCGATCAGCGGCATGACGCCCGGTGCCCGGGTGATCCCGACCGAGCACAACCGGGAGGTCCTGGTCGGAGAGGGGCTGCTCGGGCGCGTGCTGGACGGCACCGGGCGGCCGCTCGACGGGCGCGGGCCGCTGGCCTGCGAGGAGCGTGCGTCGCTGGACGGGCGGCCGATCAACCCGCTGGCGCGCCACCCGATTCACGAACCCCTGGACGTTGGCGTGCGGGCGATCAACGGGCTGCTGACCGTCGGGCGCGGACAGCGCATGGGACTCTTCGCGGGCAGCGGCGTGGGCAAGAGCGTCTTGCTCGGGATGATGACGCGCTACACGGAGGCCGACATCACCGTGGTCGGGCTGATCGGCGAACGCGGTCGCGAGGTGAACGAGTTCGTGCAGAAGATCCTCGGGCCCGAGGGGATGGCCCGCGCCGTCGTGGTGGCGGTGCCCGCCGATCACTCGCCGCTGATGCGCCTGCACGGCGCGATGCTGGCGACCTCCATCGCCGAGCACTTCCGCGACCGCGGGCGCAACGTGCTGCTGCTGATGGACTCCCTGACCCGCTTTGCGCAGGCGCAGCGCGAGATCGCGCTGGCGATCGGCGAGCCGCCCGCGACCAAGGGCTACACGCCGTCGGTCTTCGCGCGCCTGCCGCAGCTGGTGGAGCGCGCGGGCAACGGGGAACGGGACGAGGGCTCGATCACCGCCTTCTACACGGTGCTGACCGAGGGCGACGACCACAACGACCCGATTGCCGACGCGGCCCGCGCGATCCTGGACGGCCACGTGGTCCTGTCCCGCCGCATCGCGGAGGCCGGGCGCTACCCCGCGGTGGACATCGAGGCCTCCGTCAGCCGCCTGATGAACGAGATCGCCGATCCGGGCCAGATCCAGGCAGCGCGCCTGTTCAAGCAGGTCTATGCCACCTACCAGCACAACCGGGACCTGATCAGTGTCGGCGCGTATCAGCGGGGCTCCGATCCGCGCGTCGACGCCGCCATCGAATACTTCCCGCGCCTGGAGGCCTATCTGCAGCAGGACATGCGCGAGCCGGTCGCCTTTCGGGAGAGCGTCCGGCAGCTCGACGCCCTGACCGGCGGCGAGGAGACCGCATCCGCGACCGACGATGGCCGGGCAGCGACGGCCACCCCGTAAACCAGCTTGACCAGGGAGCCTTCAGAAGACGATGACACGTTCGAAACGCATGCAGCCCGTCGCCCGGGTGGCCGAGAACCGCCAGCAGGACGCCGCGCGAACCCTCGGCGAGCGTCAGCGGGCGCTGGAGGAACAGCTGCGCCGGCTGGAGCAGCTGACCGAATACCGGGGCGACTATGCCAGCCGCTTCGAGGACGGCGCGGAATGGATCGGTCTGAACGTCCGCGACTATCGCCTGTTCCTGTCCCGGCTCAACGAGGCCATCGAGGAGCAGGCGGCGCGGGTGGAACGGGCCCGTGCCGAACTCGAGAAGAGCCACGGACGCTGGACCGAGTGCCGGGTGCGCCAGGATGCGGTGGGCAAGGCGATGGACCGCTTCGAGGAGGAGGAACGCCTCGAGGAGAAGCGGCGCGACCAGGCCGAGAACGACGAGTTCGGACAGCGCGGCGGGCCCCCGCGGCGCTGAGGCCGGCCGCGTGTGGTCGACCCTATGTGGCCGACCCTGGTGGCCGACCCTGCGTGGCATGAAACTTGGATGCCGCTGGTGGAAGACCTGGCGGCCCTGCCGGTGAAGGCCGGTGAACGACCGGCCTGACGCGGTCCCCGACCCTGGAACAATCCGATGCAGACATCAGCGCTTCCAACGAACCTGCCCGCACAGCTGCTGCAGGCCCTGGATGACCTCGGGGCCGTGCCGCAGGGCCGCGAGGGCGCGGCGGGGGGCGATTTCTGGACGCGCCTGGCGGCGCAGCTGGAGCAGCTGGAGGAGGTGGCCGCGGCCCTGCCGGAGGACGTCTCGATCGACGATCTCGCCCCCCTGCTGGCCGCGGAGCTCGGCGGTGACGGGCTGCCGGAAGACGGCAAGGCCTTGCCGCTTCCGGCGGGCTTCACGCTGGACCCGGACTCGCTGCGCCAGGACCCGGCCCGCGGGGGCGGGGGCGTCCACCCCCTGCGTCTGCTCGCGTCGGCCGTGCACGCGGCAACCGCCGCCCACCCGGGTGCGGTCGGGGAGGGCGGGGTTGGCGGAGACCTCGCCTCGCTCCGGGCCCGGCTGGGCGAGATGCTCGCCGGGATGCAGCAGGGCGGGCCTGCACCGCCGCCGGGCGACACGCGGCAGGGCGCAGCCGCGCCGTTCTTCCTCCTGCCCCCGGGTGCCGTGGCCGGCGCGCAGGGCGCGGAGATGGCGGCGGTGCCCCTGCCGGGCCTGACCCCTGCCGCATTCGCCGATGCACGCCTGGCCGACGCCCCGATTGCCGCGGGACTTGCGGCGACCCCGTCCGCCGACGCCGCATCCCTGCGCGCCCTGCTCGAGGCGGGGACACTCGGGGCGCGCGTCGCGGAGCCCACCCCGCAGGCGGTATCGCTTGCCGGTGTCACCGCGGCCGCGGGCGATGCCTCCGCCGGCAGCCAGCCGGGTTCGGCGAATGCCCCCGGGAATGCCGCCGGCGCCCGCGTCTTCAACGTGGACGTGCCGCTGCAGCAGCCCGGCTGGGACCGGGCGCTCGGCAACGGGATCCGCTGGATGGTCAACCAGAACCTGCAGGTGGCGGAGCTGAGGGTCAGCCCCCCCAACCTCGGGCCGCTGGAGGTGCGCCTGCAGGTCGAGGGCGACCGCACGCACGTGAACATCGTCGCGCCCCACGCGACGACCCGCGAGGCCGTCGAGGCGGCACTGCCGCGGCTGCGCGAGATGTTCGCGGAGAGCGGCCTGACCCTCGGCGACGTGAATGTCCGCCAGGAAGGCAAGGAGCACGGGGGCACCGATGGCAGCGGCGGGCAGGGCGCGCAGCTACCCGGCACCGCGGACGGCACCGCGGGCGAAGCGGATACGGGCGAAACCGGTTCCGGGTCCTCGGCCGGCCAGGGTCTGGTCGACTTCTACGCCTGATTTCCCCCTCTCCCGCTCCCGGCGCATTTCTCCCCGCAAGCGCGGGAGGGGATTTCCATCGTCGGGGATGCCGGCCAGCGCATTGCGGTCTGGAGCCGAGGGCGTCGGGCTGCTCTTGCGGGGGGCGCCCGTGGGTCGAGTAGCGTCCCGGTGCGGTCCCCCGCG
>RECA01000069.1 GCA_007692435.1 Thioalkalivibrio sp. | reverse complement strand
CGATCCTGTCCGGGATCGGCGGCAACGAGGCGCCGTGAACAGCACGCGACAGGTGAGGCAGTAAGTGCCGGTTCTGCTGCAGCGTGTGATGGAGACAGGCTCTGTCACAGGTCTCTGAGCTGCGATCTCCCGGGAGCGGGGCTGCCAGGCTTGGGGCGCCCAGCAGTCATAGAGGCCGCGCGGAAAGCGCGGAAAACCGACGGGGCGGTCGTCTGAGGCACGGTCTCCGACCAGCACGGCCCCCCACGAGCGATCGAGCCGAAGATCGCCGCTAGCGACCCAGATTGGGCAGTTCGTGGATCTGCAGATCACTCCGGTCAGCGGCCGCTACGTCTTGGTTCAGCTGGGGGACGCCGAGGAGGCCATCTGTACGGGATAGCCTCGTGACTCCCTACCCGGCAACTACCACCACCAGGGCGCAGGAAAAGCCCGGCCTGTATCCGAGGTCGCATGGACTCGCGTCAGCCGATCTCGCACCGCCGCCGCCGCAGGCCCGGTGCCGGGTCCGCATGGCTGCACGGGTTCACCGGGGCCCCATCGACGCTCAAGCTGATACCGGCCCCGTGAGGGTTGGCGGCGGTCAGTCGCCGGTTTCCTCCTTGCTCTCCCGCACGCCAGCCACGTACGCGGCCAGCAGTGCCCGCCGGATCTGATCGACGTGCAACTGGTAAACGTCCTGCGCCTCGGTCCCGCGCATCTCCAGAGTTTCGATGTCCAGATGGTCGCGTGCGATCTCCCCGATGCTCGTGCCGATTTCGATCATGCTGCAGCCCTCCCATGAATCCCGGCTCAGTGTAGCTCAGTGGATCGTGCGGTGATCCTTGTAGATCACTTCCACGCCCTCCGATGCTGTCACCCGGAATGACCTGCCGGGTGCCGCTTCCACGATGACGGTGGGCTTGCCGTCATCGCCAGAAACCAGACGCACGGTGACCCGCTCACCCGTCTCCGGGTTCGTGACGGTGGTTTCCTCGCCGATCCTGAGAGAAAAGTGCATCTTTCGCTCCTTGCGTTGGTGGAGCGCGGAACGATAGCGTCGCTCCAAGACCTTCGCCGGAAACTTGGTGACGGTCTTCTTCGGGCGCTGTTCACCGCCGGGTTCGTGCACGAGGGGTGGCTTCGCCGCGATACGGCCCAGGCCACATGGACTGCGCACGGGTTGGACCATGCCGCACGGGCGCGCATCGCACTCGCCCTGCAAGAGCTTTTCGAGTGGATGAACGCACAGGTACAGGCGTGTGTGTTCTGGTCAATCCGTAGTGGACACATTGATTTCGTTCAGGCGGTAGAGTTCGTCAACCGCATCAGGGATCTGGCGGAGGCCGAAGGCCATCACCCCGACCTCGAGGTTGGCTACGGCAAGGTGGTAGTGCGCCTCGCCACATCTGCGGGTGCCCGGCACGAGGACATGGCGATGCCCCCATCGGAATGCGGTGGCCGGGCACAATGGCATTCACGGGAACAGGCACCCGCCGGTGCCTGTTCCGCCCTGGAATCCGTGTGTTCCGGTTGCCACCCCGCAGCAGCAAGGCGCTGTCTGCCCCTCAGTCCGCCGGCTCGATCCGCCAGATGCCATCCTGATACTCGCCGTTGTCGGTGGCCACGTGCACGATACCGTCGGGACCGATGCGCACGTCGCGAATGCGGCCCAGGTCGCCGCGAATCAGTTCTTCCTCGTGCACCGGGATGTCGTCCTGGAACACGACGCGCCGCACCTGCTCGGCGCGCAGACTGCCGGCAAGGAAATTGCCTGACCACTGATCGGCGTAGCGGATGTCCTCGGGCAGCACCGTCAGGCCGGACGGCGGCATGGACGGGGTCCAGTCGATCACCGGGTCCACCATGCCTTCCCTGTGGCGTTCGGTGTAATCGAAGTAGGGTTCCTGCGTACGGTAATTCAGGCCGAGAGATACCTTCGGCCAGCCGTAGTTCTCGCCCGCCTCGATCCGGTTGAGCTCATCGCCTCCCCGCGGGCCGTGATCGGTGGCCCAGATCTCGCCGGTGTCGGGATGCACCATCAGGCCCTGGACATTGCGGAGGCCGGATGCGTAGATCTCCGGCGCGGCATCGTCGCGCTCAACGAAGGGGTTGTCGTCCGGCACCGATCCGTCGTCGTTGAGCCGCAGGAGGCTGCCGGCATGGTCGGCCAGATCCTGTGCACGGGGCGGTTCCGCGCCGCGATCCCCGACGCTCATCAGCAGCGTCCCGTCCGGCAGCCAGGCAAGACGCGAGCCATAGTGGCGGCCGGGTTGCGAGTACCGGTTCTGGACGAAGATCTCCTCGACGTCGTGGAGGCGCAGCTCGCGCATCTCGTCGACGATGACCTCCGGGAAGTGCTCGAGATCCAGCTCGCCGCGCGCGAGTGCGACGGCCGTCTCGTCAGGGTTGTCGGGGTTCGAGCGCGAGTAGGTGAGGTACACGAGTCCGTTGTCCTCGAATTCCGGGTGCAGGGACACATCCAGCAGACCGCCCTGGCCTTGCGCCGTCACTTCCGGAATCCCGACGATCTGCCGCGGGATACCCTCCCGCACCCAGTTCAGACGCCCGGGGCGTTCGGTCACCAGCAGGTCCCCTTCCGGGAGGAATGCGAAGGACCAGGTATGGTCGAGGCCGTCCACCACGTTGACCAGTCGCAACGGCTGATACTCGGAGCGCACGACCTCGGACGAGGCGGCCGTTGCGGTGAACAGGATCGAACAGGACACCAATATCGTTGACAAGTACTTCAGCTTGTACATGGCCGGTTCCTCCTCGAAATCAGCGTAACCCCCTGAGCGTGACCCCTGTATTTCCCTGTACCACACCCTAGTCGGTACCCCGCCGATCTGCAACGGCAGAAGCCGCCGCATGCAGCGAGCGTCTTGCTGATCGGCTACGGTAGAGAGACGGGCAAGCCGACGGAGAAGAGCCGATCGACGCTAGCATTGAACACTTTCTGGGTTTGGGCATCGCGCTCGCGCTCGGCCTGCTGATCGGCCTGGAACGCGGCTGGCAGCGTCGACAGCAGGCGGAGGGTACGCGTGTCGCGGGCATACGCACCTTCGCGCTGATCGGACTGCTCGGAGGCGTGTGGGGCCTGCTGGCCGTGGAACTGGGCCCGGCGGTGCTCGCTGCGGCGTTTGTCGTGCTCGCTGTCGTCCTTGCAACCGCCCACGCCCTCAGCCAGCTCGATGATCACGATGTCGGCGTCACCGGCGTGATCGCCAGCCTGCTGACATTCGCACTGGGCGCAATGGCCACACTCGGTTACGGCGAACTGGCCGCCGCGGGTGCGGTGGTCACGACCATCCTGCTCGGACTGAAGCCTACCCTGCACCGCTGGGTCCGGCGGCTGGAGGAGCGGGAACTCCACGCGGTATTGAAGCTGCTGCTCATTTCGGTGGTGATCCTCCCCCTGCTTCCGAATCAGGGTTACGGTCCCTGGGAGGCCCTGAACCCCTACCGGATCTGGTGGATGGTGGTGCTGATCGCCGGCATTTCCTTCGTCGGCTATTTCGCGACGAAGCTGATCGGCGAGCGCAGGGGGATCATGGCCACCGGGCTGTTTGGCGGGCTTGCATCCTCAACCGCGGTGACAGTGAACTTCTCCCGGCTCGCGCGCGGCCGTGCGGGCTCGGAGAACCTGCTCGCAGCCGGCATACTCGTGGCCTGCGCGACCATGTTTCCACGGATGCTGGTCATCAGCAGCATCTTCAGCTGGACCCTGGCCAGCGCCCTGCTCTGGCCGGTGGTCGCGATGACCATCGTCAATTATTCGGGGGCCGCGCTGTTCTGGCACTTGAGCGGCCGCAGCAGCTCGCAGGGCGGCGGAGCCCGCCTGAAGAATCCCTTCGAACTCAGGCCGGCCCTGATCTTCGCCGCCCTGCTGGCCGCGATCATGGTGCTCTCCCGCGCGCTGTCGGAAACCTTCGGCGATGCCGGGGTGTATCTGCTGGCTGCCGCCTCCGGCATCGCGGACATCGATGCCATCACCCTGTCCCTCGCCAACATGACGGGCGAGGACCTCGCGGTGACCGTGACGGCGCTGGCGGTACTGATCGCGGCCTTCGTCAACACCTCGGTCAAGGCAGGTCTGTCACTGGGCATCGGCGGACTCGCACTCGGCAGCCGGGTTGGCGGGGTCACGGTGGCGGTCGTCGCTGTCGGGCTCCTGACCTGGTGGTTCAGCGCCTGAGCGGCGTGGCAGGCGGCGCATCGGGAACGCGGGGGAAGGGGTTCTTCACCCTGCCGTGCACCGGGTATCACCGTGATCGTCCGGCCGGCATTCTCCGGCCGAGGCAACTACAGTCTGCGTACAGGCAGGAGTTTCATCGACCGGGCGACCGCAAACACCCGCGGAACGCGCGAGGAGCATTCGCCCTTCAGCCGTTCACGCATCCATCTGCAAGCCGAGCAAAAAGGAGAGTCACATGCGCTTCGTTTACATTGCCCTGATCGTGCTCATCACGGGGCTCGTGCTGGTCTTCGCCCTCCAGAACGTTGAGGCCGTGACCGTGCGCTTTCTCACCGTGAGCCTCACACTGCCCCGGGCCGTGCTTCTGATTGGTGTTTACCTTCTCGGTATGCTGACGGGCGGTCTCGTCGTAGGCTTCGTCAAGAGCCTGGTCCAGGGGGCACGGCTGCAGCAACCCGGTGCGCAATCGGGCGGTTGACGCCTTCGGCGGGCCCGGAGTAACGGTTGGGGTGGGGGTACGGCGTTCGCCCCGGCCCCCTGTAGGAGGCGAGCCCTCTCGGCGATCCGGCGCTTGTGCAATGGGTCGCCCAGGGGGCTGGCCTCCTACGGTGCTGGGCCTGGGCCCCCTGTGGGAGGCGAGCCCTCTCGGCGATCCGGCGCTTGCGCAATGGGTCGCCCAGGGGGCTGGCCTCCTACGGTGCTTGCCCCGGCCCCCTGTGGGAGGCGAGCCCTCTCGGCGATCCGGCGCTTGTGCAATCGGTCGCCCAGGGGGCTGGCCTCCTACGGTGCTTACTGTTGGACGGGCTTCACCTCGGCGGTGGCGGTCTGGGCACGATCACGCGCGAGATAGAGATAGACTGCGGGCACCACGAAGAGCGTGAACAGGGTGCCGATGGTCATGCCGCTCGCGATCACCAGGCCCATGGCGAAGCGTGAGCCTGCGCCCGCGCCGGACGCGAGCAGCAGCGGCACCATCGCGATCACGGTCGCCGCGGTGGTCATCAGGATGGGGCGCAGGCGCAGGCTCGCGGCCTCTTCGATCGC
Organism: Thioalkalivibrio sp.; assembly: GCA_007692435.1. Lineage (GTDB taxonomy): Bacteria > Pseudomonadota > Gammaproteobacteria > Ectothiorhodospirales > Ectothiorhodospiraceae > Thioalkalivibrio. Next base: position 5,584 of record RECA01000069.1, on the reverse strand, counting down.
CTCGCGCATCGAGCGGCCCTGCGCCTGCAGCTGGTTCGCGAATTCGACGATCAGGATCCCGTGCTTGGCGATCAGGCCGATCAGCGTGACCAGCCCCACCTGCGTGTAGATGTTCAGCGAGGTGACACCGAGGCTGATGAAGACCAGGGCACCGGCGATCGACATCGGCACCGTCATCAGCATGATCAGCGGGTCGCGGAAGGATTCGAACTGCGCGGCCAGGACCAGGTAGATGACCACGAGCGAGAAGAAGAAGGTGACCGCGAACTGCGCGCCCTCCGCCTTCAGCTGGCGGGACTGGCCCGCATAGTCCACGTTGAAGCCGGCGGGCAGCACCTCGGCGGCGATTTCGTCGAGCAGGTCGAGCGCCTCGCCGAGGGTCACCCCCGGACGCGGCACCCCGGAAAGCGTCACCGCATTCAACTGCTGGAAGCGCTGCAGGCGCCGGGGCACAACGGTCTCCTCCAGCGTCACGATGTTCGACAGTGGCACCGGTTCGCCGTCGCGCGTCCGGGTGTAGAGTTCGGTCAGCTGGTCCGGATTCAGTCGCTCGGTGCGCTGCACCTGGGGGATCACCCGATAACTGCGGCTATCCATCGCAAAGCGGCCGGTGAATGCGCCGGCCAGCAGCGGGGCAAGATCCGCGTTCAGCGTGGCCATGTCGATGCCCATCTGCGCCGCCTTGTCGCGGTCGATCTTCAGGTCCACGCGCGGTTTGTCGAAGTCCAGGTCGGAGTCCATGAAGATGAACCGGCCGGTGCCCATCGCGCGTTCGATGATCTCGTCGGTGAGTTCGCCCAGGTTCTCGATCGGCCCGGTGGACCCGATCACCATGCTCACCGGCGCGCCGCCGCCGGGGCTGGGCAGCGACGGGGGCTCGACCGCGAAGATGCTCAAGCCCGGGATTCGATCCAAACGCGGCTGCAGATCCTGTTCCAGGATCTCGCTGGTACTGCGCGCGCGTTCATCCCAGGGCGCCATCACGAAGCCACCGATGGCCTCGTTGGTGGCGGGCGTGGCACCGGCACCGAAGCCGTTCACGATGAAGGTATTGCGCAGTTCGGGAATCTCGTCGACGAAGGTGTCGGTGAGGCGGGTATTGCGCTCCAGCTGATCCAGCGCGAGGTAGGCGTCCCCCTCCATGATCGAGAAGACGAAGCCCTGGTCCTCCGGTGGCTCCAGCTCGGTGTTGCTGGTGATGAACAGGAAGTAGCAGGAGACCAGCACGATCAGGCCGAAGACCAGCGTCGTGAAGCGTTCCTCCAGCGCCCCGTGCAGGCGCCGGCGGTAGCGGGCCTGAAGCCCGGAAAAGCGGGTATCCAGCCAGGCCTCGAGACGACCGCCGGGGCGTCCGTCCTCGTGTCCGCGCAGGATCTTCGAGCACATCATCGGCGACAGGGTCAGCGCGACAACGCCCGAGATCAGCACCGCGCCGGCCAGCGTGAAGGCGAATTCCACGAACAGGGTCCCGGTCAGCCCGCCGACGAAGCCGATCGGCAGGAACACCGCGATCAGGGTGGTCGACATCGCGACGATCGGCCAGGCCAGCTCCCGTGCGCCCTGGACCGCGGCGTCGAAGGGCCGCATGCCGTCCTCGATGTGCCGGTGCACGTTCTCGACCATGATGATCGCGTCGTCGACCACGATCCCGATCGCGAGCACCATCGCCAGCAGGGTCAGCAGGTTGATCGAGAAACCCATCAGCAGCATCAGCATGAAGGTGCCGACCAGCGCCAGCGGAATCGCGACCGCCGGGATCACCACGCTGCGCAATGACCCGAGGAACAGATAGATCACGACCAGCACGATCCCCAGCGCCAGCCCGAGGGTGAGGAGGACCTCCTGGATCGCGTTCTCGATGTAGTCCGTGGAGTCGTAGACGATCTCCGCGTGCAGGCCCTCCGGGAGCTGCGGCTGGACGCGCTCGCGGAACGCCTCGCGCACCGCGTCGATCACGTCCAGGGCATTGGCGTCCGGGGCCAGCTCGATGCCGATGAACGTGGCGGTCTGCGCATTGAAGCGCACCGAGGTGTCGTAGCTCTGAGAGCCCAGCTCGACCGTCGCGATGTCCTCGATGCGGACGAGTGCGCCGTCTGCATCGCGCACGACCAGCTGTTCGAATTCCTCGGGCCGGGACAGGTCCGTCTCGGCGGTGAGATCGACGGTGACCAGTTGTCCCCGCGTGCGGCCCACTGCCGCCAGCACGTTGTTCGCCTCCAGCGCCCCACGTACATCGCGGCCGGTGACGCCATAGGCGGCCATGCGGTCGGCGTCCAGCCAGATCCGCATCGCGAAGGTCTCGCCGCCAAGGATCTCCGCGCGCTGCACCCCCGCGATCGTGGAGAGTTCCGGTTCCACCACGCGCGTGAGGTAGTCGGTGATCTGATTGTTCGCCAGCCGGTCCGAGTAGAAGGACAGGTACATCGACGCGATCTCCTCCCCAACGGAGAGCTCGACCACGGGATCCTCGGCCTCGGCAGGGAGCTCTCCCCGGACCTTGTTGACCTGCGCCGCGATCTGGGTCAACGCCTCGTTCGGGTCGTGATCGAGCTGGAGGTAGGCCTGGATCACGCTGAGGCCGGGGACGCTGGTCGAGACGAGGTAGTCGATTCCCTCGGCGGCCGCCACCTCCCGTTCCAGCGGGGTGGTCACGAACCCCTGGATCAGGTCCGCGTCCGCGCCGATGTAGGGGGTGCTGACCGTGACCACCGCATTCTGGATCTCCGGAAACTGCCGCACGTTGAGATCGAAGATCGCGCGCATGCCCAGCAGCAGAATGAAGAGGCTGACCACGGTGGCCAGTACGGGCTTGCTGATGAAGATGTCGGTAAAGCGCATCGCGGGTTCCGCAGGGCCTCAGGCGTTCTCCGGACGCGGGTCCGGGTCTTCGCTTGGCTGTGCCTCGTCCGTGATCTCGACCGGCGTCTCGTTCTGCAGCTTCAGCAGGCCGCTGCTGGCAACGCGCTCGCCTTCCTCGAGTCCGTCGACGATGCGGATCAGGTCGCCCCGGCGCTCGCCCGTCTCCACGAAGCGCTCGCGCACCCGGAGCTGGCCGTCGTCATCCTCATAGAGCACGAACACCGAGTTGCCGAAGGGGTTGAAGCGCACGGCGGTCTGCGGCAGGACGATCACCGCCTCCGGTTCCCCGATCGCCAGTGTCACACGCGCGAACTGCCCGGCCCGCAGCCTTCCCTCCGGGTTCTGCAGCAGGGCCTGCACCTCGAAGCTGCGTGACGCGGCGCGCACCCGCGGTTCGATCGCGGAGATCCGACCCTCGAAGGTCTCGGCAAAGGCATCGACGCCCACCTGAACCGCCTGTCCTGCGCTGGCCTGGCCCAGACGGCCCTCGGCGAGCGTGAAGTTCACGTAGATGGGGTCCACCGACTCGAGGGTCACGATCGGATCACCGGGCGAGACATACTGACCGAGGTTCACGCGCCGGATGCCGAGCACGCCGTCGAAGGGTGCGCGCAGGCTTCGCTGGTTGATGCGCGCCCGCTGTGCGGCGATCGCCGCCCGGGCCTGGTCCAGTTCGCTGCGGCGGCGCTGCACCTCCGCCTCGGAGATGTTCTGTTCCTCGGCCAGCCGACGTGCACGCTGCCACTCCTGCTCCGCGAGCCGCGTTGCCGCCTCCAGGCTGACCAGTTCCGCCCGGTCCGTCTCGGTGTCGAGCCGAAGCAGGGGCGTGCCCTCCACCACGTCGCTCCCGGGCTGGAACAGGATCTCCCGCACGATACCCCCGACCTCGGTGCTGAGCGTGGCACCCTGAACGGCCTCGAGGCTCCCGATCGCCCGGATCTCGGGTGTCCAGTGATCGACGCCTGCGGTCGTGGCGGTGATCGTTGCCGTCGGGACCGGCATCTCGTCGAAGAAGGCATCGATCTCCGCGTCGATGAAGGCCTTGAATCCGAAGATTCCGCCAAAAACCACGGCCACGGCGAGCAACATCAGGAAGAAGCGTCGATTCATCGGGGATCGGTCGAGTCTAAGGAAGCAGGGGTTACCGCGCCAACGGGGACAGATTTAGAAATCTGTCCCCGTTGTTTCGAGTTGCTTGATCATGCACCAACGTGCAGGTGAACGCAGGTTTCCACGTTCACACGCGTGTCACGCGTGGGTGGTGTCGAAGACGGCGGCGATCGCGGGAGAGAGCACGAAGTCGAAGTCGGCCCGGAGCTCGGCGACCGGGTCGTCGGTCGGCTCGAAGTCCGCGAGCAGCAGCGGTCGCTGGTCCTCCGGCACCCTCAGGAAGAGGAAATCCTGGGCGTTCTGCGGTTCGCCGGCCACGTAGATCTGGGTGACAAACGGCCTCTGGCCGTCGCGGAAGATCGCTGCATGGATGTGCGGCGTCCGGCCCGGGTAGGCCACCGGCCGGATGGTGCGGAACCGGTAGCGCCCCCCGGAGTCGGTCACGGTGTGCCCGAAGCCCTGGAAGTTGGGATCCTCCGGCACTTCCTGGCGGTCATGCGGATGCCGGTAGCGACCGTTTGCATCGCATTGCCAGATTTCCACGCGCAGTCCCGGAAGCGGCTCGCCGTTCACGTCGATCACGCGGCCCGTGAGATCGCTGATCCTGCCGGAGGCACGCTCCGACTGCCCCGTAACGGAGGTCAGATCATTGTCGTCGTCGAGCGGCGGGGTCACCGGGTAGAAGGGCCCGGCGGTCTGGCTGGGGGTGAGCGCGCGTTCTGCCGCACCCAGCGGCAGGGAAGCCAGCGCGGCCGCCCCGCCAAGCAACAGGTGGCGGCGCAGTCTGTCGGGTCGAGACATGGATGATCCTCCTCTCTCGGGTTGCACACCGGACATACGACCCGGCGACGGTGGCGGCGTTCCGCAAGGACTCACGGCGACGATTCCCGTTGCCCACGCCGAAACTCCGGCGGTTCGTGTCCACGAGCCGTGACGCCACTTTGCAGGACAGGAAGACCCGGGACATCAAGACCAGCGGAATGATACGCTTTCCGACGCCCCGCGCGTTTTGGTGCGCTCGCGATTACAGAGAGAAAAAGCCACGAGCCCTGCAGGCACCGCGGAGCGTTCATCCTGAACGGGATAACCAAAGGAGGAAGTCATGATGCACCGATCCACGCTTTCCATCGCAGCCGTGCTGCTGTTTGCCCCGGCCCTCGCATTTTCCCTGGAGCGCGTCGCTCCGCCGGAGGATGCCGAGGTCTACTTCATCACCCCCTTCGACGGTGAAACCATCGAAGGATCCGTCACCGTGCGCATGGGTCTGCGCGGGATGGGCGTCGCGCCCGCGGGCGTCGACATGGATGGAACGGGCCACCACCACCTGCTGGTGAACATGCCGCTTGAAGAGGTCGATCTCGACGCGACACTGCCCTTCTCTGACCAGACCCGCCACTTCGGCGGCGGCCAGACCGAGGGGATCCTTGACCTGCCCGAGGGCACCCACACCCTGCAACTGCTGTTCATGGACTACCGTCACGCCAGCTTCGACCCGCCCGTGGTCTCCGAGCAGATCACGATCACCGTCCGCTGACGATCACGGCCATATCCGTCACCCCGACGGATGAAGGCGGCAAGCCCCATGGAGTGCGGCGGCTTGCCGCCGCTTTGCCCT
>RECA01000032.1 GCA_007692435.1 Thioalkalivibrio sp. | reverse complement strand
TCCAGTGCGCGCCGGTGACCTGGCCGATCGGCATGGGCAAGCGCTTCAAGGGCGTCTATCACCTGGCGCGTGACGCGGTGCACCTGTACTCGCCGACGCACGGCGGCAAGATCCAGCAGGGCGAGGTGATCCAGGGCCTCGACAACCCGCGCCTGGACGAGGTTTTGGGGGCGCAGGCGGCGGAACTGCGCGAGGAACTCGAACTGGTGCAGGGCGCCTCGCACGCCTTCGATCAGGAGGCCTATCTGGCGGGGCGGCTGACGCCGGTCTTCTTCGGCTCCGCGATCAACAACTTCGGCGTGGAAGAGCTGCTGGACGACTTCGTGGAATACGCGCCGCCGCCGCGCCCGCGCCCGACCCGGACGCGCACGGTGGACCCCGCCGAGCCCACGTTCAGCGGCTTCGTGTTCAAGATCCAGGCGAACATGGACCCGAACCACCGGGACCGCATCGCCTTCCTGCGCATCTGCTCCGGCACCTTCACCAAGGGGGCGAAGCTGCGCCACGTGCGCATCGGGCGGGACGTGCGCATCGCCGACGCGCTGACCTTCATGGCCTCGGACCGCGAGCACGTGGAGACCGCCTATCCCGGCGACATCATCGGCATCCACAACCACGGGACCATCCGCATCGGGGACACCTTCACCGAGGGCGAGGACCTTGCCTTCACCGGGATTCCGAACTTCGCCCCAGAGCTCTTCCGGCGCGCGCAACTGCGCGACCCGCTGAAGATGAAGCAGCTCGCGAAGGGCCTCCAGGAACTCTGCGAGGAGGGCGCGACCCAGCTGTACCGGCCGTTGAACAACAACGACCTGATCCTCGGCGCGGTGGGTGTATTGCAGTTCGACGTGGTCGCCGAACGCCTGAAGACGGAATACAAGGTCGACTGCCGTTTCGAGAACGTGAACGTGCAGACCGCCCGCTGGGTCAGCTCCGACGACCCGAAGCGCCTTGCCGAATTCAGGGATCGCGCCGCCAGCAGCCTCGCGGTCGACCACGGCGGGGACCTCGTGTACATCGCGCCCACCCGCGTGAACCTGCAGATGGCCGTGGAAAAGTGGCCGGAGATCCGCTTCCAGTCCACGCGGGAACACGGCGTCGAGGCCTGAGCTTGCGCTGAGGCCCGGTGCCGGCCGAAGGGTGGGGTCGAAAGGCGGGGCCGGGTGTGTCCGCAAATCGCGCCACTTCGGGAACGGATGTTGCATCGCTTCACCCTGCGAAGCAGCGCGGCCGGAATGCTCGGGGGTGGGGCGTGAAGCGTGGCAGGTGGCGGTGGAAGAAGGCCCGGATCATCATCGAGGCCGCGATCATCGGGACAACCGCTGCGTTGCTGATCATCCTCTTCGCGGAGAGCCGCTTCGACCGGCAGTCGCACCCCGGGGTGGCGATGGAGCAGGCAGTCCCGTTCTGATGCCCCGCTGTCGGCGGTTCACGCACCGGGATCGTGCGTTGCAGCAAAGCGCTGCCCCGTTCCGGGGCGCATCTTCGTGTTCGGCGCCGATCCCGGGATTCCCGTTTGCAGTCGGATTGTCTACTCTCTGAACAACGGGTGATAACGGAACCACGGCATGAACCAGAAGAACAGCGGCCGCCTCGACGCCCTGGTGGCGCGTGCACAGCAGGACAAGGCCGAGCGTGAAAAGGGCTACCGCGAACGTGCGCTGAAGATGTACCCGTGGGTGTGCGGGCGCTGTGGCCGCGAATTCAGCGGGGCGAATCTTCGCGAGCTCACGGTGCACCACCGCGACCACAACCACGACAACAACCCGCTGGACGGCAGCAACTGGGAACTCCTCTGCCTGTACTGCCACGACAACGAGCACCAGCGCTACGTGGATGCGACGCCGGGGAAGGACGGCGCTGCCGGCAAGGCAGCCACCCACAACCCCTTTGCAGGCCTCGCCGATCTCCTCAAGCGGGACTGATTGCGCGGCCGGTCGCCATCGCGGCCCGCACCAGGCGCCGGCCATCGCGACCGGGGGTGGCTGCCACGCGGGCCTTTGCCGTTTCAACGCTCCCTTAACGCGGCTTCTCGACGGGCTCCGTGGCCGCTGCGGTGAAGTCATCGCCCCCTTGCAGACCGGAGTCCTCCCCCGAACCGGAACCCTTTGACGCCCCGTCGCGCTGGTGCTGCCACAGCCGCCAGTAGGCGCCGTCGCGGGCCAGCAGCTGGTGGTGGGTGCCCTGTTCGACCACGTGCCCGTGCTCCAGCACCACGATGTTGTCCGCGTCCATCACCGTGGACAGGCGGTGCGCGATCACCAGCGTGGTGCGTCGGGCCGCGACCTCGTTCAGCGCCTCGAGGATGGCCTTCTCGGAGCCCGAGTCCAGCGACGAGGTCGCCTCGTCGAAGATCAGGATGGGCGGGTCCTTCAGCAGCATCCGGGCGATCGCGATCCGCTGCTTCTCGCCCCCGGAGACCTTCAGCCCCCGCTCCCCGACGACGGTGTCCAGCCCCTGCGGGAGCTGGGCGATGAAGTCGTCGAGGTGGGCAAGCCGCACGGCCTCGCGGATCTCCCCGGGCGTCGCGTCCGGCCGCCCGTAGGCGATGTTGTAGCCGATGGTGTCGTTGAACAGCACCGTATCCTGCGGCACTACACCGATCGCCTGGCGCAGGCTGTGCTGGGTCACTTCACGGATGTCCTGACCGTCGATGGTGATGCGGCCCGCGTCGACGTCGTAGAAGCGGAAGAGCAGGCGCGAGATCGTGGACTTCCCGGCGCCGCTGGGGCCCACCACCGCGACCTTGTGCGTCGCGGGAATCTCGAGATTGATGCCCTTGATGATCGGGCGCTCCGGGTGATAGCGGAAGTGCACGTCCTCGAAGGTCACCGTGCCCTCGCGCACCTCGAGATCGGGCGCGCCCGGGCGGTCCTCCACCTTCACCGGCTGCTCCAGCAGGCCGAACAGCCGCTCGATATTGGCCAGCGACTGCCGGATCTCGCGGTACACGAAACCCAGGAAGTTGAGCGGGATGAACAGCTGGATCATGTAGGCGTTCACCATCACCAGGTCGCCCAGCGTCATGGTGCCGTCGGCGACCCGCTGCGCCGCGAGGATCATCATCACCGTGATGGCGGCGGCGATGATCAGGGCCTGGCCACTGTTCAGCAGCACGAGGGAGAGCACGTTCTTCATCCGCGCCGCCTCCCAGGCCGCCAGCCCGCGATCGTAGCGCTCGGCCTCGAAGCGCTCGTTGCCGAAGTACTTCACCGTCTCGTAGTTCAGCAGGCTGTCGACCGCACGGGTCGTGGACTCGTTGTCGCGCAGGTTCGCCTCGCGCACGAAGCGCGTGCGCCACTCGGTGATCACCACCGAGTAGGCGACGTACACCGCGACCGCCACGAAGATGGTGACCATGAACACCGGCCCGACCGCGATCAGCAGGATGAAGGCCACCAGCAGGATCTCGATCATGGTCGGCAGGATGTTGAAGACCATGAACCGCAGCAGGAAGCTGATGCCGTTGGTGCCCCGTTCGATGTCCCGGGACAGTGCGCCGGTCTGCCTCGACAGGTGGAAGCCCAGTTCGAGCCGGTGCAGGTGTTCGAAGACCCGCAACGCCGCCCGGCGCATCGCCCGCTCCGCGACACGGGCGAACACCGCATCGCGCAGCTCCCCGAAGAAGGTGGCGGAGAAGCGGAGCAGCCCGTAGGCGACCAGCAGGGCCAGGGGCACGTTGATCACGGCCTCGACCCCGGCGTCCTCGAAGTGGTCGACAATGAACTTCAGCGCGATGGGGACCGTGACGTTGGCCAGCTTCGCAAGGCCCATCAGCCCGAGGGCCAGGAACAGGCGCCCGCGGTACTCCGAGAGGTAGGGCAGGAGGCTGAGGATGATGCGCCAGTTGATGGCCCCTTCGGGCGCATCGACGGGCGAGCCGTGGCCACGCATGGCAGAATCCCGGGTTGAGGTGGAGATCGCGCGCAGCGCGGACGAAGCGGAAGAGGGCGCTCACTCTACGGTGCCGCAAGTGGCGAGGTCCAATGCGCCTTCCGCTGCGCAGCATTCGGCGGTGGCCGGACGCCCGCGGCCCTTCGATGGTCCCCAGGGACGGGAGGATGGAATGTGGAATGCAGATGAACAGTTCTTGAACGCACACGGTCGCGGATTGACTCCGGAACCCGGGTCGACTCCGGAGCCCGAGCGGCTGCTAGCCGAGGTCTTCGGCTATCCCGGCTTCCGCGGCGCGCAGCGGGAGATCATCGAAGCGGTGGCCGCGGGCGACGATGCGCTGGTGCTGATGCCCACCGGCGGCGGCAAGTCGCTCTGCTACCAGATTCCGGCATTGATGCGGTCCGGTGTCGGCATCGTGATCTCGCCGCTGATTGCGCTGATGCAGGATCAGGTCGCGGCACTGCGCCTCAGCGGGGTGCGCGCGGCCGCGATGAATTCGGCGCAGACCGCCGCCGACAACCGGGCCGTCGAGCAGGCGCTGGTGGCCGGGGAGCTGGACCTGGTGTATGTCGCCCCCGAGCGCCTGCTGCTGCCGCGCACCCTGGAACTGCTGGAGCGTTGCCGGGTGGCCCTGTTCGCGATCGACGAGGCGCATTGCGTGTCCCAGTGGGGTCACGACTTCCGGCCCGAGTACATCGGGCTGTCGCTACTCGCGGAGCGCTTTCCCGCGGTGCCGAGGATCGCGCTCACCGCCACCGCGGACACGGCCACCCGGCGCGAGATCGTGTCGCGTCTCGGTCTGGGGCAGGCCCGCCAGTTCGTCAGCCGTTTCGATCGGCCGAACATCCGCTACCACATCGGCCAGTCCGACAGCGGCAGTGCGCGCAATCGCCTGCTGCGCTTCATCCGCGAGATGCATCCCGGCGAGGCGGGCATCGTCTACTGCCTGTCGCGCAAGCGCGTGGAGGCCATTGCCGACTGGCTGGCCGGCCAGGGTCTGACTGCGCTGCCCTATCATGCCGGGTTGAGCAGCGCGGAGCGGGAGCGCCACCAGACGCGGTTCCTGAAGGAGGAGGGCGTGATCATGGTCGCGACCATCGCCTTCGGCATGGGTATCGACAAGCCCAACGTGCGCTTCGTCGCACACCTCAACCTGCCCCGCAGCGTCGAGGCCTATTACCAGGAGACCGGCCGTGCCGGGCGCGACGGGCTGCCGGCCGACGCCTGGATGCTCTACGGCCTGCAGGACGTGATCACGCTGCGGCAGATGCTCGAACAGTCCACGGCCGCCGACGAGCACAAGCGGGTCGAGCGGCACAAGCTGGAGGCCATGCTCGGGCTCTGCGAGCTGACCAGCTGCCGGCGGCAGGCGCTGCTCGCGTACTTCGGCGACGAACTCCCCGAGCCGTGCGGCAACTGCGACACCTGCCTGGATCCACCGGCGACCTGGGACGCCACGGTTCCGGCACAGATGGCGCTGTCCTGCGCCTACCGTACGGGCGAGCGCTTCGGCGTGAACCATCTGGTGGACGTGCTGCGCGGTCGCGGCAACGATCGGGTGCGCCGGTTCGGCCACGACCGGCTCAGCACCTTCGGCATCGGCGCGGACATCGAGCCGGCCGAGTGGCGGGGCATCTTCCGCCAGCTGATCGCGCGCGGGCTGCTGCGCGTGGACCTCGAGGGCTTCGGCGCGCTGAAGCTGGACGAGTCCTGCCGTCCGCTGCTGCGCGGCGAGACCCGCGTCCATCTGCGCCGGCAGGGCCGGCCGCCGCGCCCCGAGCGACCGGACCGCGCCGCGCGGGCGTCGGTGGAGGCCGCCTTCGACCCCGGGCAGGAAGAGCTCTGGGAGGCCCTGCGTGCCTGCCGCAGGCGGCTCGCGGATGCCCAGGGCGTGCCGCCTTACGTGATCTTTCACGACGCCACGCTGCGCGAGATGGTGCACGCCGCGCCCGACAGCCTGGAGGAGCTCGCCGGCATCTCGGGCGTTGGCATCGCGAAACTCGAGCGTTACGGGGACGAATTTCTGTCCGTCATACGTCAATATACGCATCGATAATTCAACGCCTTCGACGGCAAACGGGGATTTCAAGTGAACGAGAACGCCTTTCTGCGGCCGTACCACGACGTGCGCGGCGGATACGTGTACATCAGCCCGGAGCAGGCCAGCCGTTTTGCCAAGGGGATCGCCGGCGACTTCAATCCGCTTCACGACCCCCACTCCAAGCGCTTCTGCGTGCCGGGTGACCTGCTGTTTGCGCTGGTGCTGGCGCGCTACGGCGTCAGTGCCAGCATGCGCTGCCGCTTCGTCGGCATGGTCGGCGACGCGGTGGCACTGGTGTTCCCCGAGGAGCCCGGTGCTGCGTTTGTGATCACCGACACGCAGGGCAAGGCCTATCTCGAGGTGGAGCGCGAGGGACCGGTGGTCAGCGACCCCTACACGATCGAGGCCCTGACCCGCAGCTACGCCGCCTTTTCCGGCGAGAACTTCCCCCATGTGCTGGTCCCACTGATGGAGCAGCACCAGGTGATGGTCAACCCGACGCGCCCGCTGGTGATCTACGACCGGATGTCCCTGCAGCTGCAGACGCCGGTGGCCGGCATCACCGAGACCGTCCAGCCCCGCCTCGAGTCCGCGGAGATGAAGGTGGAGGGCAAGCGCGGCGATGTGCGGCTGGACTACGCCCTGTGCGTGGAGGGAGACCCCTTCGCCCGCGGCAGCAAGCACCTGGTGCTCAGCGGGCTCCGGCCCTTCGATACCGAGGTGATGCGCGACCTCGAGGCGCAGTACGCCAGCTGGAAGGAGGCCTACGAGGTCGTCTGAGCACCGGACCGGCCTGCCGGGTTGCCGTGCACCAAACCGGGGCGCGCCGTTGGTGTGCTGTCTGCATCCGGCGCACCAGACTGGTGCGCATCGTTGACGAGACGCCGATCCATCCGTGGTCGCCAGTGAGATCTCGGCCGCGGGCGCAGCGCGTCGGGGTTGGTCCGCAACTTGCACACCGGTTCCCGGGGGAAGCAGCCGGGATGCGGATCGATGTTGGTAGTGCGCCTGTGCGGCGATGCCGTGCCGAAGAGCTGGAACCGGTGGGGACGACCCCTGACGCGCGATTCGGTCCGCCTCTGGGCCTTTTCCCTGCCGGCCGGGATGGACCTCGCCAACCTCGTGCAGGCGCTGGTGCTGGAGACGCCTCACGACCTGATGGAATCCTGTCTCGCGGTATGGATCAACCCGGATTTCGACGGCCGGCTGCCGGTCTCGGTGCTCGACGAGCTGGAGCCGCTGAGCGTGCTCTACACCCGGCTGCACGAGCCGTGGATCATGGGCGAGCTGGGCAGGCTGGTCCATCCGGGTTTCCAGCCGGTCGTATCGCTGGAAGGCGCAGGCCGGCTCCTCGGTTACCAGATGCCCTGTCTGCTGGAGCACCCCGACCGCGGCGATGTCTCGGTCCGGGAATTCTATCTGCTTGCGCGCCAGGCGCGGCGCCTGGAGGCCGTGGAGCAGGCCTGCCAGATTGCCGCCCTGGCACGCCGGTCGGAATACCTGCCGACCGGGGTTCCGACATTCATCCGTGCCTTTCCGCGGTCGCTGCTGCAGCACGATCCGCGCCGGCATCCCTCCTACACCTGCGTGGAGCGCCTGGGCGTGGACCCCGCCGACATCGTGATCGAGGTCGCGGATCGTGGCCAGGTGGACGACATCGACGCGCTGATCAACAGCTGCGGCATCCTGCGCAACATGGGGTTCCGGATCGCGCTGGACGAGGTGGGCGGGGGGATGGGCCACGTCGGGCTGATGGTCGGGCTGGAACCCGAGTTCATCTGGCTCGACAAGGGGCTGATCGACCATGCCCGCCGGAGCGCGGCCGGCACTTCCCTGCTGGAGGGGCTGGTCGCGACTGCCCGTGGCATCGGCGCCGCAACCGTGGCCGAGGGGCTGGGCGATGCGGGCAGCCTGCATCTGTGCCGCGAACTCGGCGTGGATTTCGGTCAGGGCGCGCTGGTCGGGCCTGGTGCACCGGTGCCCGAGGCACCGCGGCCCCTGCCGCCGGCCTGAGAGAGCGCCGCCACCGGTGCCTTGTCGCGGGCGGGGCCGGGACTTGCCAGGACCCGAGCCCCTTGCGCACCATGATGGCTTCACGGTCATGCCTTGCGGGAGCACCATGCGGATCCGGGTACTGAGGGCGGGATGGGCGATCGGCTTGCTGCTCTGCATTCTGGGCGCATCCGGGCAGGCCGGGGCATCGTTGCCGGAGCCATTGCAGCAGGCGATGCGTGCGGAAGGCCTGCCGGCCAGCGCGGTGGGACTGTGGGTGAAACGCGTGGGGGACCCCGCGCCGATGCTGCAGCACAACGCGGGCAGCCTCTTCAACCCGGCCTCCACCATCAAGCTGGCAACCACGCTTGCGGCGCTGTCCGAGCTGGGGCCGAGTCACGTGTGGACCACCGAGATCCACGCGACCGCGCCGGTGCGGGAGGGCGTGCTGCGCGGCGACCTGGTGCTGCGCGGTACCGGCGACCCGGCCATGGTGAGCGAGGAGCACTGGCGCATGCTCGGTGCGCTGCGGCGCACGGGCCTGCAGCGGATCGAGGGCAACGTATACCTGGATACCAGCCACTTCTACCTGCCGGTCGAGGATCCCGGTGCCTTCGACGGTCAGCCGCTGCGCGCCTACAACCAGCCACCGCACGCGCTGATCGTGAACGCGAATGCCCTGCGGTTTCACGTGATGCCCGATGCGGAAGGGGATCGTATCCGCGTAGCGGCGGATCCCCCGTTGGCGGGCCTGCAGATCGTGAACAACCTGCGCGCGGTCCAGGGCGAATGCGGCGGCTGGCAGCGCGGCATCCGCTACGCGGTGGAGAACGACGCGGCAGGCGCCCGGGTGACCTTCGACGGCAACTATCCCGCGAACTGCGGCGATTACCAGCTGCTGCGCACGGCGATTCCGGCCGAGACCTACAACCGGGAGATCTTCCGGCTGCACTGGTCGCAGTGGGGGGGTGAACTGACCGGAGACGTGCGCTACGGCATCCTTCCGCTCGACAACGGTCCGCCACTGCTCGCGCACGATTCCCGGCCACTGGGCGACATCATCCGGGTCGCGAACAAGTGGAGCACCAACGTGGTGGCGCGCCATCTTGCGCTGACGGTGGGTGCCGCGCGTCACGATCCGCCGGCCACGGTGGAAAAGGCTCGCGAGGGCCTCTACGAGGTCCTGGCGGGCCTGGGTGTCGAGGTGGGCGGAATGATCATCGACAACGGGTCCGGTCTCAGCCGCCACGCGCGGATCACGCCGGAACAGCTGGGCCAGGTGCTGCAGGCGGGCTGGGACAGTCCATGGCGTCCGGAATTCGTGTCCTCGCTCGCGATCGCCGGCCTCGACGGGACCATGCGCCGGCGCTTCGGCAACGGCCCCGAGACGGGCCGCATGCACCTGAAGTCGGGCCACCTGAACCAGGTCTCGGCGGTGGCCGGCTATGTGCGCAACCGCAGCAACGAGGACGTGATGGTGGTGCTGCTGGTCAACCACCCGAATGCCCACCTGGGTGCGGGGAGGCGTCTGCAGGAGGCCGTGCTGCGCTGGGTGCACGACCTTTGAGCGGGATCCGGTCCGGCGCCTGAGGCCGCCCGCTGCGGACGACCGGCAGGACCGTGGGGCAGGGTATCCCGTGCGGATCGGGATCCTCAGTGGCGTTCCAGCTTGCCGAGTTCCCCGAGCAGCGAGACCACCAGCGATTCGCCCTGGGCGCCCATGCCCTTGCACAGGACCTCCGGGTTCCTCTCGCCGTCGACCAGGCGCTTGGTGATGGCGCCCAGACGCGCCATGTCGCCGCCGGCGCGGGTCATCTGTTCCGCCATCTGCGACAGCCAGTGCAGCGACTGGGCATCGCCCCGGCTGGCCGCGTGGATCATCTGCGCAAGGCCCGGCGCGGCCTGAGTGGGATCGGTCGTGTCCTCCGGATCGGGGAGGGTTGCCGGGTTCTGGATGCCGGTGAGGATCGCGGAGAGGATCACCGTGTCCTCGTCATCGAGACCACGCAGCAGCCCGGGATCCCGTTCGCCCTTCAGTACCCGGCGGATACGCGCGACGAGGTCGGTCCAGCCGCCCTGTTCGGCGTGTGTGAGTACCGGGTCCAGCTCAATGCGGGCCTGTTCGCTCTGGGTGGCCTGGACCACGAGGCGGATGAGTCCGGCGTGGGCGAGGCGGATCTGCTGATCTCGTGTGGACATCATCATGGCGGTTTCTCCGTCGATGACTGCGATCGCGGGTGACGAAGATAGCCCAGATCGCTCCGTTGAGCGAGGCGCCCATTTGCAGTGCCTGTGCTTTCCCGCCTGTGCTCGGGCACAATAGAGCCTGGAGACACGCGCTGAGGAAGGACGCGGTGGAAGAGCAGATGACGATGGGGCTCTGGTTGCTCATGATCCTGCTGGCCGTGGTGCTGGCCGGCCTGCTGGGGTTCTGGATCGGCCGGACCACCAGCCATGAACGCCGGCTGATCCGCGAGCTGGAGACGGAGCTCGACAATCGCATGCAGGAGCTGAACCGCTACCGCAGCGCGGTCAACCAGCATTTCGATCGCACCGCGACCCTGTTCGCGGGCATGGCCGGTGCCTACCGGGACCTGTACCACCACCTCGCCGAGAGCTGCGAGGAGCTCGCCGACAGGCCGACGCGCGAGAGGCTGGAGGACCGGGCCGGGCGCCTGCTCGCGAATGTTCCGGTGCGCGAGGGTCGCGAGGACCAGCAGGATGCAGGTCAGCAGCCCCGCAGCCCGGACACCCGCGAACGCGAGATGGACCTGAAGCCCCCGCGCCCCGATTGAAGCGAGGGCCCGGATGCAGCAGGCCAGCCCCCTGGGCGATGGTTTTCCCGGCGCCGGATCGCCGAGAGGGCTCGCCTCCCACAGGGGGCCAGGGCGAGCACCGTAGGAGGCCAGCCCCCTGGGCGACCGTCCCCGGCGCCGGATCGCCGAGAGGGCTCGCCTCCCACGGGGGCCGGGTTCAGCACCGTAGGAGGCCAGCCCCCTGGGCGACCGTCCCCGGCGCCGGATCGCCGAG
>RECA01000228.1 GCA_007692435.1 Thioalkalivibrio sp. | reverse complement strand
CGGATGGCGGATGACGGGCTGCGCCCTCTTCCGCCCTACGCTTCTTTCATGGTCGGGGGTGGCGCAGGGCCATGGGAGTTAGCCCCGGCCCCCGGTAGGAGGCGAGCCCTCTCGGCGATTTCGGCGCCGGGGAAGATCGGCCAGGGGCTGGCCTCCTACAGCGTCAGCCCCGGCCGCCGGGAACGCAACGGGCGGCCGGCCCTAGGTATATCAGGGCCCGAGCGGGACCTTGCCCGCTGCGCCCGGCACCTCGCGGACCAGCCGCGGCACCAGGTAGCCGGGCAGCCTCGAGGCGAGTCCCGCATGCAGCTGCCGCGCCCGGGATTCGGGGACCTCGAAATGGGCGGCCCCGCGCACCCGGTCGAGCAGATGCAGATAGTAGGGGAGAATGCCGGCGGCGAAGGCCCGTTCCTGCAGCGCGCAGAGGGTCTCGAGGTCGTCGTTCACGCCGGCCAGCAGCACCGACTGGTTCAGCAGCGTGACGCCGCTCGCGCGTAACCGGGCCAGTGCAAGGTCGGCCGGAGGATCGAATTCCCGCGGATGATTCGCGTGCAGGACCAGGACCTGCTGCAGGCGGCCGTGCCCCAGCCACGACAGCAGCCCGTCGTCGACCCGCTCGGGGAGGACCACCGGCAAGCGGGTGTGGATGCGCAGCCGCCGCAGGTGCGGGATCCGCTCCAGCCGCTGCAACAGCTCGGCCAGCCGGTGATCCCCGAGGGCCAGCGGATCGCCGCCGCTGAGGATGACCTCGGTGACGTCCCGCTGCCCACGGATGTAGTCCAGCGCAGGCTCCCAGTCATGCAGCGCCCCGGCCCCGCCGTAGGGGAATTCGCGCCGGAAGCAGTACCGGCAGTGGATCGCACAGGCACCGGTCGCGATCAGCAGGACCCGGCCGCGATACTTGTGCAGCAGCCCCGGTGCCGCCATCGCGGCGGCATCATCGACCGGGTCCGACACGAAGCCGGGCTGCTCGAGGGCCTCGGCTGCCTGCGGCAGCACCTGCAGCAGCAGCGGATCGCGCGGGTCGCCGGGACGCATCCGGGCCAGGTAGCTCTCGGGCACGCGCAGGCGGAACAGGCCGTGAGCCTCGGTGGCGCCCGCCGCCAGCGCGGGGTCCAGGCCCAGCCGGTGCAGCAGCTGCTGCGGGTCCCGCAGCGCGCCCGACCAGGCCTGCTGCCACGCCGGCGTCTGTGCCTGTGCCCGGGCTCGGGTTATCATGACGGGATTTGTGGGCATGGTCACCTCGAGGGCCGGCCTCTCCAATCGGTGCCGGCGACTGCGTCGCCGCGAGGACGACACGACATGGCAAGCTACAGTACCAACGAATTCCGGAGCGGGTTGAAGATTCTACTGGACGGCGACCCGCAGGCGATCGTGGAAAACGAATTCGTCAAGCCCGGCAAGGGGCAGGCCTTCAATCGGGTGCGTGTGCGCAACCTGCGCACCGGCAGGGTGCTGGAGAAGACCTTCAAGTCAGGGGAGTCGGTGGAGGCCGCCGACGTGATGGACACGGAGATGCAGTACCTGTACACGGACGGCGAATTCTGGCACTTCATGGTGCCCGACACCTTCGAGCAGTACGCGGTGGGCAAGACGGCGCTGGGTGACGCGGCCCAGTGGCTGAAGGAACAGGACATGTGCACGGTCACGCTCTGGAACGGCGAGCCGCTGACCGTGACCCCGCCCAATTTCGTGGAACTGAAGAT
The DNA here is from genome assembly GCA_007692435.1 of Thioalkalivibrio sp. GTDB lineage: Bacteria > Pseudomonadota > Gammaproteobacteria > Ectothiorhodospirales > Ectothiorhodospiraceae > Thioalkalivibrio. The sequence goes on along the minus strand of RECA01000228.1, from coordinate 9,390 downwards.
CGTCCAGTGCGACCCGGGGGTCCGGGGCGACACCGCGCAGGGCGGAACGAAGCCGGCGACGCTGGAGTCGGGCGCGGTGGTGAAGGTCCCGCTGTTTGTGGAGGAGGGTGAGACGGTCAAGGTCGACACCCGCTCCGGCGAATACGTCTCGCGGGTCTGAACGGAACGGTGGTGGCGGACTGGCGCCCAGCGGCCGCCCCCGCCCGCCCGCACCGCGCGAGGCTCAACGCCCTGCTGCGCGAATTCATGGCCGCACGCGGCGTGCTCGAGGTCGAGACCCCCGTGCTGTCGGGCGGTGCGCCGCTGGATCCCGGCGTCGAGAGCTGGCGTGCCCAGGCACCGGGCGGAGGCGCCGGCTACCTGCAGACCTCACCGGAGTACCCGATGAAGCGGCTCCTGGCCGCGGGATCGGGCGACATCTACCAGCTGGCGCGCGTCTTCCGCGGGGAGGAGCAGGGGCCCCGGCACAATCCCGAATTCAGTCTGCTGGAGTGGTACCGCCTCGACTTCGACGACCGGCGCCTGGCCGACGAAGTCGTGGAACTGGTGCAGGCCGTGGCCGCAGGGGATCCCGGCTGGTTCCGGCCGCGGCCCGAGGTGTGCCGGGTCCGCTACGCCGATCTCTTCCTGGATGCCTTCGGACTGGACCCGCTGGACTGTACCGCGCGCGATTGCGCGGCGGTCGCGGAACGGACGGGGCTGTCCATCGCCGGAGCTCTCGATCGCGACGGCTGGCTGGATGCCCTGATGTCCCTGGTCCTGGCCCCCGGTTTCGAGCCGGAGCGGCTGACTCTCGTTCACGACTACCCCGAGAGTCAGGCCGTGCTGGCGCGCCCCAGCGCCGCGGATCCCGGCTACGCGCTCCGCTTCGAACTCTACTGGGGAGATCTCGAACTGGCGAACGGCTTCCACGAACTGACCGATCCCGCCATCTTCGTCGAACGCCGCGAGCGGGACATCGAACGCCGGCGCCGCAACGGCCAGGACATGCCCGATCCCGACGGCCTCTTTGCCGCGGCCATGCACGCGGGCTTGCCCGACTGCGCGGGTGTTGCCCTGGGGGTGGACCGGCTGCTGATGCGCCTGATCGGGGCGGCTCATATCGACCGGGTGATCGATTTTCCGTGGGGCAGGGCCTGAGGCCTCAGATCCGGGCCACCTCCTGCCGGATGCGCAGGAAGGCCTCGGGGGCCACCGCCGGCCGGAAGCTCACCGGGTGCTCGGGCAGCAGCAGCACGACCGAGGATCCGAGGTTGAACCGGCCCATCTCCTCGCCCCGCTCCAGGCGGATGTCCCGGTCCTGATAGTCGATGCGGCTGACGACCCGGCCCGAAGGCGGGGTTACCTCGCCGGCCCACACCGTCTCGATGGAGCCGACGTTGATCGCGCCGATCAGGGCCATGGCCACCGGTCCGATCGCGGTGTCGAAGAAGGCGATGACCCGCTCGTTGCGTGCGTACAGGCGTGGCGTGTGGGCGACGATCCGCGGCGCCACCGAGAAGAGCCGTCCGGGCACGTGCACCATGGTGGTCAGCCGCCCCGACACGGGCATGTGCAGGCGGTGGTAGTCGCGCGGGGCCAGGTAGACCGTCAGGAAGGCGCCGCGCGCGAACGGTCGCGCGAGATCGGCGAAGCCCCCGAGCAGTTCGGTCGCGGTGTAGTGGTGTCCCTTTGCCTGGAATATCTGTCCCTGCTCGATCGTGCCGAAGGCGCTGACCCGGGAGTCCGCCGGACTGACGATGCTCCGCTCGTCCCCCTCGAGGGGCCGGCGGTCCTCGCGCAGCGCGCGGGTGAACAGGGCGTTGAAGCTCGGGTAGCGGGCCGGGTCCGACTCCACCGCCTCGCTCATGTCCACCCGGTAATGACGTATGAACCAGCGCATCAGCGGCTGCACCCGCGGCGATTCCCAGCGCGCGAACCGGTGGGTGACCCGGGCGATCGCGTGGTGCGGCAGCAGCCGGAGCAGCTGCGCGAGGAGGGGGTCGATGACCGCCACCCCCCTAGAGCCCGCTCGCGAAGTCGAAGTCCAGCTGTTCGCTGGGTGGCTGGACGAAGTAGCCCTGGACCAGGTTGACCTCCATGCTGAAGACCGCAGTGAGCGTGTCGGCATCCTCGACCATCGGCATGATCACCTGCCGGCCGCGGCTGCGGGCGGTTGCGGTCAGCTCGCGCACGGTCCCCTGGGTCTCCGGATCCTGGTTCAGCCTGCTCACGAAGGAGCCGTCCAGGCGGATGAAGGCGGCATCGAACTGATCGAGTATCCCGAACGGTTCCAGTCCGTTGCCGAAATCGCCGATGCACAGCCCCACACCCATCTCTCCGAGGCCGCCGGCCACCGCGGCCGCGCTGTCTGCCTGGGTCAGGAGCGTGGCCTCCCGGAATTCGACCACCACGTTGCTGCCCGGGACCTTGTGCCGATCCAGGGAGCGGCGGAGCCAGTCCACAACCGGCTCTCCGTCCAGCGAGCCCTGGCTCAGCTTCAGGAAGAAGACGGTTCGGTCATCGCGCTTCAGTTCCCCCGCGAGCACCTTGATCGCCTGCTGGATCACCCAGCGATCCAGCGGCGCGGCCGTGCCGGTGCGCTCGGCGGGCGGCAGGAAGTCCTGTGGCTCGAAGACCTCCCCGTCCTCCCCGGTCAGCCGCAGGAAGACGTTGTAGCGGGGCACGTCCTCGCCCTGCAGGCTGACGATGGGCTGGTACAGCAGGCGCAGCCGGTCGTCGCGCACCGCCTGCTCGATCCGCGACTTCCACGCGAGGTCGGCCTGCGGGTCCGCGCCTGCCGCGCCTGGCGCTGCATGGAAGCGGGACTGGCTCCCGCCGCCCTTCCGGGCCTCGGCCAGCGCCGCCCGGGCCTGTTCGAGCAGTGCCTCGGCCTCGGGCCCGGAATCATCCGTGAGCACCGCGCCGCAGGACAGGGCGCCGCCGATCGCGGAGCCGTCGCCGAGCTGGATGCTCAGGCCGGCGGCGGCCTTCAGGGCGGCATCGATCCGCTTCTCGAGCTGGTCGCGCGGGGAATCGGGGACCAGGACCCCGATCTGTCCCTCGCGCAGCCGGAAGGTCCTGGCCGGGTCCGCAAACGCCCCCTTCAGGAACTCCAGCAGCTCGTTGCCGGGAACCTCGGAGCGCGCGCCCTGCCCGGGCTGCAATGCATCCGGTGCGAAGACCAGAAGGCCCAGACTGCGCCCGGAGCGGGCGGTCTCGGCCTGCATTGCGTCGACGTCCAGCAGGAACTTCCGCTCGCTCGCGGCGTCGTCCGGCCGCGGCGCGGACCGCGATCCGGCACCGGTCTTGCTACCGGCCGCCGGCGATTCATCACTGGACGGCGGGTCCTTGCGGCCCGGCTGCTGACGGGGTTGACCCTGCTCCGCCGCCCCGCCCAGCTGTTTCTGGTGGCCGGAATCGGAGGCCGGCGGGATGGCAAACCCGCCGGACCCCGGCAGCGCCGGGTCCTCGCCGGCCACCGACACGTGCACGATGATGCTGGGTTCGCCGTTGATCATCGCGCTGGCCAGCAGCAGATCGGCCTCGACGCTGCGGCCCTGCCGCGTGCGCAGGGTCAGGGTCTCGCAGGTCTCCGCGTTCTCCGACAGGTTGCGCAGCTCGCCGAGGATCTCCTCGAAGTCCTCCTGCTGTTCGGGAACCACGAGATCGTTCAGCGTGAGCTGGTCGAGGCTCTCGCCGAGGTCCATCTCCAGGAAGTCGCGCCAGACCTCGTTGGCGTAGGTCGCGATCCCCTGCTGAAAGCACGCGATCGGGTAGCGGGAGGTGTCCAGCATCAGCAGATAGCGACGGTCCGCCTCGCGCAGCAGCGTGCGGAGATGCGTGACCTCGCGCCCCTTGTTGAGGTGATCCACCGCACGCAGCGTCATCACGGCAGCGAGGTCATCGGTGCTTCGGCCCACCACCGCGAAGACACCGGAATCGATCGCGTTCAGACTCTGCTCCTGCCCGTGATCGCTGACCAGCACCACCGGGGTCTGGCGGCCCGCGCGGTGCAGGGCCTCGCTGACCTCGGCCAGGCCGATGTCCAGGTTGCTGTCGATCAGCACCAGGGCATCGAAGCGGTGACTCTGCAGCAGACGCGCAAGGTCACGGACGTTTCCGGCCTGCTTCGGCCTGACCGCGTGACCCCGGTACCGGATGCGCCCGATGATCTGGCCCGCCAGGTCGGGATCGCGGGTCACGAACAGAATGCTTATCGAGTTGATCATCAAGTTCCTCTTGCGGCCGGCGCCGTGAACCCTCGGCGCGGGCGGCGGACCTGGCATCGTCGCGGCCGATGGCCCACGGTATTCGCCCCCTCGACCCTACTATTATACAAAAGACCTAATACCTTGGATGAAAATTCGATCGATGGATATTCGCTGGGGATCCAGCCGCGTCGTGCCGGTGCGGTTCCCCGGATCGCATTGTTGTAGAGTGCTTCAACGCGCGCGATGAAGCCAGCAGCGCAGCCCCTGCCTCCATGCACCTGCAGCCGAGGGTCCCGCGATGGATCCGGTCACCGACCTCTACAGCATCCGCGACTTCATCCGTTTCGGCGCCAGCCAGTTCCGGGCCGCGGGTCTGCAGTTCGGTCATGGTACCGATAACGCGCTGGACGAGGCAGCGTGGCTGGTGCTGCACAGCCTTTCGCTGCCGCTCGATCTCCCCGAAGACTGGTGGGGCAGCCGGCTGACGCCGACGGAGCGCAGCCGTGTCGAGGCGGCATTGCGGCTGCGGATCAGCACCCGCAAGCCGGCCGCCTATATCACCCGGGAGGCCTGGTTCATGGGCCTGCCATTCTACGTCGACGAGCGCGTACTGGTCCCGCGCTCGCCGATCGCCGAGCTGATCGCCGAGGGCTTCAGCCCGTGGCTGGAACCCGACGCGGTGCACCACGTGCTCGATCTGTGCACCGGGAGCGGATGCATCGGACTGGCAACGGGCAGCGTGTTTCCGCAGACAGAGGTCTGGCTCGCCGACGTATCGCCGGAGGCCCTCGCCGTGGCTCGCCGCAATGCCCGGGCGCATGGAATGGAAGAGCGGACCCGGATCATCCGCAGCGATGTCTTCGACGGTCTCGGGGATGCGCCACCCTTCGACCTGATCGTCTCGAATCCACCCTATGTCGATGCCGGCGAGATGGCGGAGCTTGCGCCCGAGTACCGGCACGAGCCGTCGCTCGGTCTCGCCGCCGGCGCGGACGGCCTGGAGGTGGTGCGGCGCGTCCTGGCGGAGGCCGGCCCGCGTCTGACCGATCACGGTGTGCTGATCGTCGAGGTCGGCAACAGTCGGCCGGCGCTGGAGGCCGCCTTTCCGGAGCTGCCGTTCACCTGGCTGGACTTTGCCGGCGGCGGCGAGGGGGTCTTTCTGCTCACCCGGGAACAGCTCCCCGGCTGAACGGCTGCCCGCCGCGGTCTCAGCACTGCTCCCAGGGAAGGCCGCGGAAGCGCCATCCCGAGGTGGTGGAGCGGTGGTGCTCGGCATCCAGCGGGCCCTCGAATCCCTCGTCCACGGAATACACGTTGTCGATACCCGCCTCGATCAGGGCCCGTCCCGCGGCGACCGAGCGCTTGCCGCTGCGGCAGATCAGGAACACGGTCGGCGCGTCCTCGCCGGCATCCCCGATCCCGCCCAGCAGCAGCTTGCGCACCTCGGCAACGAAGTGGGGGTTCTCCACCCAGTCGGGTTCGTCGATCCACGGAATGTGCACCGCTCCGATCGGGTGACCGACGAACAGGTACTCCATGGTCGAGCGGATGTCGACCAGCAGGTCGCGCGGGCGGCGGCTCAGGCTGTCGAAGGCCTGCTGGGGTGTCACTCTCCTGGGCGTGGCTGCGGTCATCACCTTCCCTCGTCGTGTCGGGTGCCGGTCGGGCACGTTGTTCCAGCGGTGCTGGCGGGCCATTCGCGGTCAGTCGCTCACGGTCCGGTTGCGCCCGCCCTGCTTGGCCGCGTACAGGGCATTGTCCACGCGCTTGAGCATCTCGGGCACCGTCTCGCCGGGTCGGTACTCGGTCACGCCGAGGCTGATCGTCAGCCGGCCCGACTCCGGGAAGTCCGCCTGTCCCACCCGGATGCGGGTGGACTCGGCCAGCTGCCGGGCCTGCTCCAGGCCCGTCTCCGAGAGCAGCAGCATGAACTCCTCGCCGCCCCAGCGGGCGAGGATATCCGTGCGCCGGACCTGTTGTCCGACGAGCTCGCCGATCCGCTGCAGCACGCGATCCCCGGTGTCGTGGCCGAACCGGTCGTTCACGTATTTGAAATGGTCGATGTCGAACATCACCACGGAGAACTGCGTGCCGTAGCGTCGGGCGCGCTCCAGCTCCAGATCCAGAACCTCCTCGAACTTCCAGCGATTGTAGAGCCCGGTCAGGCGGTCGTGCGAGGCCTGCCGCGCCAGTTCCTGCTCCAGCCGCTTGCGTTCGGAGATGTCCACGCCGAAACCGGCCAGGAAGGTCCCGCCCTCCAGGTGGACCCGGTTGCAGGTGAAGAGGTAGGGGGCGAGCCGGCGGTCGTGGGTGCGCAGCCCGGCCTCGATCTCCGCGGATCCCTCCTGCAGGGTCAGGGCGAGGGCGCTGCGCAGCCGCTCGCGGTCCAGCGGGTCGACGAGTTCGGCGATCTGTCGACCCTTGATCCGCTCCTCGCTGATCCCGGTCACGTCCTCCAGGTTATGGTTCCAGCGCACGAGCCTGCCCTCGGTGTCGAGCAGGAAGAAGATTGCCGGAAGCCCGTCGAGTATGGTCTCCACCAGGTCCCGCTGGTCGCGGAGCTGGTCCTCGAGGCGGCGCTGGTCGGTGATGTCCTGAACCGTGCCGCGCAGGCGCAGCGGCCGGCCGCCGTCATCGCGGATCACCCGCCCCCGTTCCTGGACCGTGCGCTGGCTGCCGTCGGGCTGCAGGATCCGGTACTCGAGCTCGTAGCCGGGCCCATCGCTGAGCGCGGCCGCGACCGCGCGCTCGAAGCGTTCGAGGTCCTCCGGGTGGAGGAATCGCAGGAAGTCATCGTAATCGGGGGCACGGGATTCGGGCGCGAGTCCGAAGATGCGGAAGACCTCGTCCGACCAGGAGAGCCCGCCTGAATCGAGCTCCCAGACCCAGTTGCCCAGGTGCGCCATCTCCTGGGCGGCCGCCAGTTCGGCCTGGCTGCGCTGCAAGGCCTTCTCGGCCCTCTGCCGCTCGGTGATGTCGCGCACCACGGCCTGCAGGAACGGGCCCTCGGGGAGGTCCACGCGGCTCAGCAGGACCTCGCTCGGAAAGGTGCGGCCGTCGAGATCCCTGCACAGCCATTCGTAGGCCACCGAGCCCTCGCTCAGCGCCCGCTCCGCGTAGGTCTCCGCGGCCTCCCGGGACGGCCTGCCATCGGGCTGGTGCTCCGGCGAGCAGGTAGCCGGATGACGCCCGATCAGGCCCTCGGACGACGGGGCCCCGAGGAGCTCCACGCTGGCCGGGTTGCAGTCGATGATCGCCCGCTGGTCGTGCAGCAGGATCGCATCGCGCGAGGCATCGAACACCGCCTTGTACTGGGTCAGCGTCCGTTCGCGCAACAGGTTTTCGGTGATGTCCTCGATCGCGACCACCGCACCCTGCACATCCCCCGCGCCGTCGAGCAGCGGCGTTGCATAGTAACGCGCGAAGAACGGGCTGCCATCGATCCGGCGGAAGGTGTCCGTGCCGACCTCCAGCGGTTTGCCGGTGACCATCGCCCGGTGGATCGGGCACTCCATCACGGTGTAACGGACCCCGTCCTCGTCGGCGTGGCTGGTCAGCGAGTGGCTGTCCCGTCCGAGGACCGATTCGGGCGACGTGAATCCGAACAGGCGGGTGGCGGCCCGGTTCAGAAAGGTAAAGCGCCCCTCCAGGTCGACGCCGAAGACCCCGGTCGCGAGGTTCTCCAGCAGCAGCCGCGACAGATCCGCATCGGGCAGTGCGCTGCGTGTCGATCCCGCGGGATGGTCTTTCGCGCCGGCCATGACCTCTCCAGATGGGACGGGACCGACCAGGCCCCGCGATCAGGGGTTCGGGCTCTCATGATACCCCGTCACGCGCGGTGACCGGGACCCGGACCGCCAACGCGGGCGTTTCCGGCGGCGGCGCGCTCGGGCTACACTACGGAAATGTCAGGAAACAGCTTCGGAAGTTCCTTCGTCGTTACCAGTTTCGGGGAAAGCCACGGCCCGGCACTGGGGGCGGTTGTCGACGGTTGCCCGCCGGGGCTTCCGCTGAGCGAGGCGGTGCTGCAGGGCGACCTGGACCGCAGGCGCCCCGGACAGTCGCGCCACACCACCCAGCGCCGCGAGCCGGACCAGGTCCGGATCCTGTCGGGCGTGTTCGAGGGTGTGACGACCGGGGCCCCGATCGGGCTGCTGATCGAGAACGTCGACCAGCGCTCCAAGGACTACAGCGAGATCAAGGACCGCTTCCGTCCGGGGCACGCCGATTACACCTATCACCAGAAATACGGGCTGCGCGACTACCGCGGCGGCGGGCGCAGTTCAGCCCGCGAGACCGCGCTGCGGGTCGCCGCCGGCGGCATCGCGAAACGCTACCTGGCGCACCGCTACGGCGTCGAGATCCGCGGCTGGCTGTCCCAGCTGGGGCCGATCCGGGTCGAATTCCGTGATGCCGATGCCGTGAACCAGAATCCCTTCTTCGCGCCCGACCCGGACCGTGTGCCCGAGCTCGAGGCCTTCATGGACCGCCTGCGCAAGTCCGGCGATTCGATCGGTGCGCGCATCGAGGTCGAGGCCCGTGGGGTCCCCCCGGGCTGGGGCGAACCGATCTTCGACCGGCTCGACGCGGATATCGCCGGCGCGATGATGAGCATCAACGCGGTGAAGGGCGTGGAGATCGGGGACGGCTTCGCGGTGGTCGAGCAGCGCGGCACCGAACACCGCGACGAACTGACGCCCGAAGGCTTCGTCAGCAATCACTCGGGCGGCGTGCTCGGCGGCATCTCCTCGGGCCAGACCGTCCGGGTGAGCATGGCCCTGAAGCCGACCTCCAGCATCCGGCTCCCGGGACGCACGGTGAACCTCGACGGCGAACCGGTGGAGGTGATCACCAAGGGCCGCCACGACCCCTGCGTGGGCATCCGCGCCACACCGATCGCCGAGGCCATGCTGGCACTGGTGCTGATGGACCACGCGCTGCGCCACCGGGCCCAGAACGCCGACGTGCAAACCGGTCTGCACCAGTACACCGAGATCGGTGAGGGCTGACCGGAATGGGTTTTTCTGCATCGCGGCGAACCGGCTGCCGTATTGTGTGGGGGTAGGGGCCGAGCGGGGGTGCCCCGGTTTCGGACACGCTCAAGCCATCCATGGGCGCTCGACGGCGGCCATCCATGGCCGCCAACGGTCCGAAACCGGGGCACCCCCACTCGGCCCTTTCACGTGCGGGGCAGGGG
>RECA01000150.1 GCA_007692435.1 Thioalkalivibrio sp. | reverse complement strand
ACCGGAATCCCGGTCCCCGGTGGAATGTTGTAGCGCGAGGTCACCCAGTCGGGCAACGGCGGTAGACCGAGAACCCGGCCCGCCGCCTCAGCCGTCGAGGATCTCAGTGCGAAGCGGCCGCACATGCGATCACCCGTTAGCCGCGCGACGCCAAGTAATGGCGCCACGAAGCCAGATCGGTGATGTCCGTTGCGCCCGCGATGGCGACCGGTTCGCATAGGAAGCCGGGGACTGCACTTCCGTCCTCCAGGCGAACGCGCCCGATCCCCAGCGGCGACGGAATCCCCGCGACAAACGAACCGAAGCGGTCTGCCGGCACCGCCCACACCTCGACGTCGATGGATGCACCCCCACTGTCCACCCGCACCAGCCCGGGGCGCTCCGGTGGGCCGCCGGGCAGGGCGTAGAAACGGTACTCGGGCGCGGTGCGGGTCGCCTGGATCAGCCGCGCGTGGCGGTCCGTGAGCTGGTGATTGAGCGGCAACCCACTCATGTGCGCGCCACAGACCGCGACCGGGATGTAGTGACGCCCATCTGTTGCCAGCGGCGGGCGGTCGTGCTGTGGGCGGCCGGTCGCCCCCAACGGCAGGCCTGCGGCACGCTGCAGGCGGTCCGCGATCGGCAGCAGTTCCCGGTCACGGAACGCGGGCGCGAACAGCGTCACGCCGAAGGGCAGGCCGTCCGCACGTAAGCCTGAAGGCACCGCCACTGCGCAGAGATCCAGCAGGTTCATGAAGTTGGTGTAATGGCCGAGGTTGCTGTTCACGCGCACCGGCTCGGCCTGCACCTGGGCAATGGTCGGGATCGTGCCGGCCGTCGGCGTCAATACCAGGTCCACCGCATCCCAGGCGGCCTCGGCCTGGCGGCGCAACGCCTGCAACCGGTACTGCGCCTCGAAGGCATCCACTGCCCGCGGTTCCCGCCCGCCGCCAATGATCCCGCGCGTGACGTCGAACAATGCCTCCGGCCGGGCATCGAAGAAGCCCCGGATCGCCGCGTAGCGTTCGGCCACCCAGGGGCCCTCGTAGAGCAGGCGAGCCGCCGCGAGAAAGGGCGCGAAGTCGATCTCCACGGGCTCGCCCCCAAGCCCGCGCAGGTGTTCCACCGCCGCATCAAACAGCGACGCATAGTCCCGGTCACCGAAGAATTCCAGTTGCCCGGGAGCGGGCACACCGAAACGGAAGCCGCCCTCCGGGATTCCCGCAAGACCGAGCTGCGGGACCTGGTCGAACCGCGCATACGGGTCCTCGGGGTCATGCTCGGCCACGATCTCCAGGACCCGACTCGCATCCGCCGCATCCAGCGCGAAGATCGACACCGTGTCCAGCGTGCGGCAGGCCGGCACCACGCCGGAGGCGCTCAGCAGCCCGCGCGTGGGCTTTAGGCCGATCAGATTGTTGAACCCGGCCGGCACCCGACCGGAGCCCGCGGTGTCGGTGCCCAGCGAGAAGCTCACCTGACCCAGCGCGACAGCAACCGCCGAACCGGCACTGGAACCACCGGAGACGTATTCCGGGTCGAAGGCGTTGCCGCAGGCGCCGTAGGGCGACCGCGCACCGACCAGCCCGGTCGCGAACTGATCGAGGTTGGTCTTGCCCAGCGGCACCGCCCCGGCGTCGATCAGCCGCTGCACCACGAAGGCCGACTGTTGCGGAACATAGGCGTATTCCGGACATCCGGCGGTGGTCGGCAGGCCCGCGAGGTCGATGTTGTCCTTGATCGCGAACGGCACGCCGTACAGCGGCAGCGTAGCCGGATCCAGGGCCTCCAGCCGGGCGAGATAGGGCTCCAGCCCCGCGTCGTCCAGCGCGGCGATCCACACATTGCGCGGATCCTCCCGGCGAATCTCCATCATCGCCTGCGCAACGACCTCGCGCACCGTCCGCCTGCCCGCGCGGTAATCGTCCAGCAGGCCCTCGATCGTCATGTCACGCGTCATCTCGCTCTCACTCTATGATCCCGGCCGCTTTGGCCTCGGGGGGAAGGAGGACTGGGGTTCCCAGCGCCGGGACGCCGTGAATACATCCCTGTAGGCTTGACGGCCGCATCCATGCGGCCGACACCCGGCGATGGAAACCCCCACTCCGCCTTCGAACGTTAACCTCCTGAGCCTCACCCCCGGCCCCGCTCCCACAAGCGGGAGAAGGGAGGAGCGCGGTTTTTCACCAGAGCTGCACACAATTATCACGCTGAACCGGAAGCTGCCGCTGCACCTGCGAACCACGGCGTTCAGAGCGCCGGTGGGGGTGTACGGGGGCCGGACCGTCGGCGGCCATGGATGGCCGCCGTCGAGCGCCCAGGGATGGCTTGAGCGTGTCCGGCCCCCGTGCACCCCCGCCGGCGCTGCCCCGCCCCGGACGCGACGCACCGCCACCGGCGCCGGCGCCGGCCCCCAAAGCTGCCACTGCATCGCCCAGCGTGTCCCACTCAGGCCTCCGGTCGGATCACGAGCAACGCCTGCCCGGGAGTCACCGAGGCCCCCTCGCGGCTCAGCACCCGGACCACGGTACCCGCGGCGCGCGCGGTCACCGGGATTTCCATCTTCATCGACTCGAGCACCAGCAGCGTCTGACCGGCCTCTATCCGGTCGCCCTCCTTCACCTCCAGCGCCCAGAGGCTGCCGGCCACGTGTCCGGTGACCGCCTGCTCGCCGTCCGCCAGTTCCAGGTCATCGGAATCCGCGGCAGGTGCGTCGGGCTCCGCCACGTAATCCGCCTGGCCGGCCTCGACCCAGCGCTGCCGCTCGGCCTCGAAGGCGGAACGCTGCCTGCGCTGAAAGGCTTCGATGCCGTCCCGGTTCGCGTCGAGAAACCGGTTGTAACCGGCCAGCGAGAACCGGGTCTCCTCGATCTCCAGGCGCAGCCCGCCGCGCGGGAAGGCCTCGCGCATCTCCAGCAGCTCGGCCTCCGAGACCTCGAAGTAGCGGATCTGGTCGAAGAAGCGCAGCAGCCAGGGCCGCTCGAACTCCGGCGTCTTCCGGTAGCGGTTCCAGATGGGCAGCGTACGCCCGACGAACTGGTACCCGCCCGGCCCCTCCATGCCGTAGATGCACATGTAGGCGCCGCCGATGCCGACCGCGTTCTCCGGTGTCCAGGTGCGTGCCGGGTTGTACTTCGTCGTGACCAGCCGGTGGCGCGGATCCACGGGGGTCGCGAGCGGCGCGGACAGGTAGACGTCGCCGAGGCCCATCACCAGGTAGGAGGCGTCGTAGACGATGCGCTTGACCTCGTCCTCGCTCTCCAGCCCGTTGATGCGCCGGATGAACTCGATGTTGCGCGGACACCAGGGGGCATCGGGGCGCACCGACTGCATGTACTTGCGCGTCGCGAGCCGGGTCTGGCTGTCGTCCCAGGCCAGCGGCAGGTGCACGATGCGCGAGGGCATCTCGGCCGCGGACAGGTCCTTGAGTTCGGTCTCCGCCTGCTCCAGCAGCCCCAGCAGGCGTTCAAGCGGCAGCTGCCGGGGCTCGTAGTGGATCTGCAGGCTGCGCACGCCCGGCGTCATCTCGCGGATGCCGGGTATCCGCTGCTCGGCCAGCCAGTCCAGCAGGGCCTGCACGCGAAAGCGCAGCGCGAGATCCAGTACGATCGGACCGTACTCCACCAGCAGGTAGCGGTCGCCGGCCGGCCGATAACTGACGCCAACGGGGTGGCTGTCCGCCGTGCGCTCGCGTGTCACGGCGCTCGACGTGGCGACGATCGCCGGCGGCGTGACCTCGATGTCCCCTGCCGGCAAAGCGGCCAGCCGGTCGACGGCCGCATCCAGCTCCCCGGCCAGGCGACGGGCAGTCTCCAGGTCCACCGCTTCGAAGCGCAGTTTGTCGCCGGGCCGAAGCTGTCCGAGCTTCCACAGATCCGCCTCGATCACCGTTGCCGGACAGACGAACCCCCCGAGGCTCGGCCCGTCGGGGCCGAGGATGACTGGCATGTCGCCGGTGAAGTCGACCGTGCCGATCGCGTAGGCGTTGTCGTGGATGTTCGACGGGTGCAGGCCCGCCTCGCCGCCGTCGCCACGGGCCCATTGCGGACGCGGTCCGATCAGGCGCACGCCGGTGCGGCTGGAGTTGTAGTGCACCTCCCAGTCCGTGTCGAAGAAGGTCTCGATGTCGCCGCGGGTGAAGAAATCCGGGGCGCCGTGCGGGCCGTAGAGCACGCGCAGCCGCCAGTGGTGGTCGTACTCGGGAACCGCCCCGTGTGGCAGCACACCGGTGTCCCCTGCCGTGGTGCCGGCAAGGTGCAGCACATCGCCCGGACGCAGCACCCGGCCTCCGTGGCCGCCGATGCGCCCGAGGGTGAAGGTCGCGCGGCTGCCCATCACCTCGGGGGCCGCGAGGCCGCCACGCACCAGCAGGTAGCTGCGGACACCGCCACCGAAGATGCCGCCCAGTTCCAGCACCTGCCCGCGCTTCACCGGCACCGCGACCCAGTGGGGCACGGGCTGGCCGTCGAGATGCGCGGTCATCCGTGCGCCGGTCAGCGCGATCATGGTGTCGGCATTGAAGCGCAGCGTGGGACCGGTGACCGTCAGTTCGAGACCGGCCGAACCCTCCGGGTTGCCGAGCAGCCGGTTGCCGAGCCGGAAGGCGAGACCGTCCATCGGGCCCGAGGGCGGCACACCGATGTCCCAATAGCCGACGCGGCCCGGCCAGTCCTGCAGCGTGGTCTGCGTGCCGGGGTCGAGCACGTCGATGCTGTCGGCCCGGTACTGGAGCCCGGCCAGCGTGCGCGTGGTCTGTTCACCGCGCAGGAAGACCGGGTGTTCGGCGATCTGGCGCAGGTAGCGCAGGTTGGTCTCCAGGCCCTGCAGGTCGGTCGCCGCCAGCGCCTGCTGCATCCCCCCAAGGGCGCCATCCCGGTTCTGGGCGTGCACGATGATCTTCGCGATCATCGGGTCGTAGTACGGCGGAATCTCGCTGCCGCGCTCGACCCAGGTGTCCACGCGCGCGTTCGCGGGGAAGCGGGCCTCGGTCAGCAGCCCCGCCGCCGGCTGGAAGTGCTTGCCGGGATCTTCCGCGTAGATCCGGGCCTGGATTGCGTGCCCGCGCGCCGGGCCGGGGCGCAGCGTCTCGATCGGCGGCAACTCGTTCGCGGCGGCGCGCACCATCCACTCGACGAGGTCGACGCCGGTGACCATCTCGGTGACACCGTGCTCCACCTGCAGCCGCGTGTTCACCTCCAGGAAGTAGTGGTCGCCGGTGTCGGCATCGTAGAGATACTCTACGGTCCCGGCGCTGCGGTAATGCACACCCCGGCCCAGGGCCTCGGCGTCCGCGAGCAGACGGGCACGCACGGTTCCCGGCAGGTTGGGCGCCGGCGCCTCCTCCACCACCTTCTGGTTGCGCCGCTGCAGGGAACAGTCGCGCTCGCCGAGCGCGATCACGCCGCCCAGCCCGTCGCCAAAGATCTGCACCTCGACATGGCGCGCCTGCTCGACGTATTTCTCGAGGAACACGCCGGTGTCCGCGAAGTTGTTCTGCGCGAGCCGCTGCACCGAGCCCCAGGCCTCGCGCAGTCCGGCCGCGTCGTGACAGAGCTGCATGCCGATCCCGCCGCCCCCGGCGGTGCTCTTCAGCATCACCGGGAAACCGATCTGGCTTGCCTCCGCCAGCGCCTGCTCCGGAGTCTCCAGCAGTTCGGTGCCAGGCAGCATCGGCAGCCCCGCGTCGCGGGCCAGCTTGCGGGCGCGGTGCTTCAGGCCGAAGTCCCGGATCTGCCCGGCCGTGGGACCGGCGAAGGCAATCCCCGCCGCCTCGCAGGCCTCCGCGAAGCCGGCGTTCTCCGACAGGAAGCCGTAGCCCGGGTGAACCGCTCCCGCGCCGGTATCGCGGGCCGCACGCAGAATGCGCTCGGCGTCGAGATAGGAGTGGGCCGCAGCGGCCGGGCCGATCAGCACCGCCTCGTCCGCCTCGCGCACGTGCAGTGAGTGCCGGTCGGCCTCGGAATAGACCGCCACCGCGCGGACCCCCATCCGCTTCAGCGTGCGGATGATCCGGCAGGCGATGGCGCCCCGGTTTGCAATCAATACCTTGTCGAACATCTCGGTTCCGCTCCCGGCGGGGCCTTCGGCCCCAGGGTCCGCGGGTCGTCCCGCGGTGAACACGTAGCGCCGGGGCCGTCCCCGGCGTTTCGAGCTTCAGTCCTCACGCCTTGCCCTCGGCCCCGGCCCTCACCCCCGGCCCCTCTCCCACTTGTGGGTACAAATCCGTCTGGAACGGATTTCGAACCGCCGAAGGCGGCCCCGAGGGGCGGAGGGCAGGATGCCCGGAGTAACGGTTGGGGGGCTCAGCCCTCCGCCGGACCCCAGACGATCATCTCCACCGGCGTCGGGTTGTAGGCGTTGCAGGGGTTGTTCAGCTGCGGGCAGTTCGACACCAGCACCAGCACGTCCATCTCGGCGCGCATCTCCACGTACTTGCCGGCATCGGAGATGCCGTCCTCGAAGGTCAGCCCGCCCTCCGGGGTCAGAGGCACGTTCATGAAGAAGTTGATGTTGCTGGCGAGGTCCCGCTTGCCGAGGCCGTAGTCGCTCTCGGCCAGCGCGCGCAGGAAGCTGTCGCGGCAGGAGTGCATCGGCTTCTTCTCGAGACCGTAGCGCACCTGGTTGGATTCCGCCGCGCAGGCGCCACCGAGCGTGTCGTGGCGACCGCAGGTATCGGCGGTGATGGTCAGCATCACGTTGCCCTCGTTCGACATCAGCCTCGTGCCGGTGGTCAGGTACACGTTGCCCTGCGCCTGCACGGTGTCGATCGCGCTGTAGCGCTCCACGGTGGGGCGTTCCAGGCTGTAGAACAGCGTGTCCACGGCCTGGTTGCCCTCGAGATCGAGGATGCGCAGCGTCTGGCCCCTGCGCAGGGCCTTCAGCCACGGCTCGCCGGCCGGGACCACCTCGCGGTACGCGGCGTCGGCCGGGTCCAGTGGGCTCTCCACAAGATTGATTCCGCTCATCGCCTCACCCCTGGCAGTTGTGAATCGCGGTGTTCGCAAAGGCGCGTGCGTTCTCCGGGCGGAGGTTCACGCAGTAGTCGTCTTCCAGCACCGGAGGCGACCGGTAGATGACCAGGTCGACCGGGCCGGGCGCGTAGTCGGGCGCCGGGTCCATCGGGTGCGGCGCGGTATTCAGCACCACGAGCGTGTCCATCTCGGCGCGCAGGTCGATGGAATCACCGGGCCCGCTGTTCTCCGGATCGAAGTGCAGCACCCCGTCCGCGCCGGCGTAGACCTTGCTGAAGAGGTTCAGGTTGGCGACCAGGTCCCGCTTGCCCAGCCCCCACTTCGCGAGTTCGACCAGGAACAGTTCGCGGCCGCTGCGGTAGAAGTCGTTCCCGTACGCCTGGTAGCGGTGTTCGCCGTACTTGCGCGCGATGTCGGCGTCGCGGGTGATGCCGCCGATGGTGTCGTGCCAGCCGGCGGTGTCTTCGACGATGGACATCATCACCCGCCCCATGTCCGAGTACAGCATGTTGCCGCGGGTCAGACGCGAGGTGTGCTGGCCCTTCAGCGTGTCGGCCATGTTGTAGCGCTCGAGCGGGTTCCGCGGGTTGTACAGCAGCATCGCCACGTTGGCCCTGCCGTCGCGGTCCAGCAGCCGCAGCGTGAAACCGCGCCGGATCACCATCGACCAGTAGCGGCCGCCGGGAACCGTGTCCCGGTGCACCACCGCTTCCGGGGTCGCCTCCGGATTGCTCATCTTCAGTCCTCCTCAGTGTTTACGTTGCCCTTAGCCGCCACCATCGGCGACAGGGCCCCTGTAGGGCGGAAGAGCGAAGCGTCATCCGCCAAAGAGCGCATGGCCAGGCTCCCGGGTTCCGCAACGACCCGACCCGGGACGGCGGATGACGACCTTCGGCCTGTTCCGCCATACGCACTACCCACGGAAACCCGCCTCGCCAGCCACCGGCAGGCCGGTCTGGTCGCGGATTTCCTCGAGCACCTCCGGCTCGACCCGGCCCACGGGGATGTCGTAGGTGATGTTCGCCCCGTAGGCGTTCGGGGCCTGCGGGTCGTGGCGAACCTTGTCGAAGACCAGCAGGCGCGTGCCCAGATAGAAGCCCTCCTTCAGGTCGTGGGTCACCATGAAGATGGTCAGGCGCCGGCGCCGCCACAGGTCCAGTATCAGCGCGTGCATGTCCCTGCGGATGCCGGGGTCCAGCGCTCCGAAGGGCTCGTCCAGAAGCAGGATCTTCGGGTTCTTCATCAGTGCCTGCGCGATCGCGAGACGCTGCTGCATCCCCCCGGAGAGCTCGTGCGGGTACTTCTTCACCGCGTGCGTGAGCCCAACGGCCTCCAGCATCTCGAGGGCCTTCGCGCGCGCCCTCTGGCGGACGCGGCCGAACAGCCGGCCGGTCAGGCGGGCACGGGCGAACTCCTCGGCCACCAGCACGTTGTCGAGCGCATTCAGGTGCGGGAAGACGGAGTATTTCTGAAAGACCACGCCCCGGTCGGGCCCCGGTTCGGAGGGCATTGGCGCACCCTCCAGCAGCATGTCGCCGCGGCTCGCGGTCTCCTCGCCCAGCAGCATGCGCAGGAAGGTGGTCTTGCCGCAGCCGGACGCCCCGACGATGGTGATGAACTCGCCGGCCTGGACCTCGAGATTCAGACGCTCCAGCACCACGTCCCGCCCGTAGGTCTTCCAGACATTCCTGAAGGTGACGATCATCGCGATACCCGGTGCCGCAGGCACGCGCTGGCAGCCGGCGAAGCGCTGTGCCCCGCCCTCGTTTCGATGCGGGCCGTCATCACCTGCGTCCCCCGTACCACGGGAAGAGCCACCGGTTGGCCAGCCGCAGCAGCAGGTCGAAGAGGAAGGCCAGCAGCGTGATCCACACCACGTACGGCAGGATGGTGGCCATGTCCATGAACCGGCGCACCAGGAAGATGCGGTAGCCGAGACCCTCGGTGGCGGCGATCGCCTCGGACGCGATCAGGAACAGCCAGGCCGCCCCGAGCGCCAGCCGGGTGGCGTCGAGCAGGCGCGGAAAGACCTGCGGCAGCACCACGCGCAGCACGATCAGCCAGCTCGAGGCGCCCAGCGTCTGCGCCTTGATCAGCTGTTCGGTCGGCAGCTCCTCGACCCGCTGCTGCACGTCGCGAATGATGAACGGGGCGATCCCGAACACGATCAGCACCACCTTGGCCAGTTCGCCCACCCCGAAGGTGATGAACAGGATCGGCAGCACCGCCAGCGGCGGGATCATCGCAACCGCGGTGATCAGCGGCGACAGCGTGCGGCCGGCGTAGGGGATCAGCCCGGCGAGGATGCCGACCACGAGGCCCATCAGCATGCTGATGCCGACCCCGAGGGCCAGCCGGGTCAGGCTTGCCGCCGTGTCCACCCACAGCACCAGCTCGCCGGTGCGGCGGCTGGGCTCGGTCGCGAGCCGCCAGAAGGTCTCGAACATCGTGCCGAGCGACGGCAGCAGCGGGTCGTTCGGGTTCTCCGCCAGCCGCGCCGCCGATGCCGCCACATAGGCCAGCAGCAGCAGCACGAACGGGAGCAGCCCGAGCAGGTAGCCGATCGTACGCGGCGGGTGCTGGTTGACCAGGCGTTTCATGGATGTAGTACCAGCAGCAAGGGCAATAGCCGCGCGTCAGCGTGAAAGAACACGGCGTGCATCACCCATCCCTGGCCCGGCCGCCATGGAGTGCGGGAGCTTGCTCCCGCTTTCACCCGCTTGAGCTTGCTTCCGCCGCAGGAGGCAAGCCTCCTGCAGGGCAAAGCGGCGGCAAGCCACCGCACTCCACGGGGCTGCGCTTTCATCGTCAGGGGTGGCTGCGTGTGCCATGACAGTGAGCGAAACGCTGTCAGAGCTCACCTTCGGCGGCCATGCGCATGTAGTCCGCGTTGAAGCGGAAGCGCACGTTGTCGGGGCTGCCCAGAATGGAGCCGTCGGTGAACTCGATGCCGACGAAGTCCGGGTTGGGCGCGCGCTCCCCGAGCAGGCCGTGCTCGAAGGCGAACTGGCGCACCTTCTCCATCGTCTCCTCCGGCTCCGGTCCGGTGACGAAGGCCACCGCGTCCGCCGCGTCGTAGAACATGCGGGTGGAGGCGAGCTGTGCCTCGTACCCGGCCAGGTCGGTGCCGCCGGCCTCGCCCATTGCCGCACGCGCCGCCCGGCCGGCCTCGTCGTCGGCCCGCATCACGTCCATGATCTCGTACCAGGCGCCGGTCAGCGCCTTGCCGAGCTTCGGATTGGCCTCCAGCACCTCGGTGTTGACCACCATCAGGTCCATGATCTCGCCGGGAATCTGGCTGGAATCAAAGACCACGTGGGCATCCTCGCGGGCGCGGATCTCGCCCAGCTGCGGATTCCAGGTGACGACCGCCTCCACGTCACGCGACCCGAAGGCGCCGACGATGTCCGCGTCCGAGGTGTTCACCACGCGCACGTCGCGCTCGGTCATGCCGGCGGACTCCAGCGCCCGCGCAAGCAGGTAGTGCGAGACGGAGAGCTCGACCAGGTGCACGTTCCTGCCCTCGACGTCTTCGAGCTGGTCGGTCCCCTTCAGCACCAGCCCGTCATTGCCGTCTGAGAAGTCGCCGACGATCAGCGCAGTGGTGTCCACACCACCCGCGGCGGGAATGGTCAGGGCGTCCATGTTGGTCACGCTCACGCCGTCGAAGGCGCCGGCGGTGTACAGGTTGATCGATTCGATGTAGTCGTTGATCTGCACGACCTCGATGTCGATGTCGTACTTGTCCGCCCACTTGTCCACGATGCCCGAATCGGCGCCGAAGCCCCATGGCATCCAGCCGACGTAGATGCTCCAGGCGATGCGGAAGCTGTCCTTCTGCTGGGCCTGCGCAGTGCCCACAGCCGCAACGGCCGCGAGGAGCACGCCAAGCAGCACGAGGCGCAGAGGGAGGCGAAAGAAAGATCGGTGGAACAGGTTCATCGGAAATCCCCTTGTGGTTACCGGTGTGGAAACAGGGCACGGGAGAGCGTCTGCAAGCGCATGTCTCCCGGGCTTTTGTCCCGCCGTGTAACCCCAACCGGTGAACCCGGGGAGGTCGGCCACTCTCGGACCAGACGCCCGCTTGCGCGGACCGGAACCCTAGTCGCCCATTGGTGCTGCCTTGTCGAATCTGGAGGATTGCGCCCCAAAGAAACACGCATCCCCATGCCTGCCAGGACTCAAGCAAATGCCTTGCCAGGTCATTCCGCCTCGGCGATTCAGAGGCTTGAGCCGCGCCGGCGGCAGGCACGCGCACCATCGGAGTGCAAGCGCTGCACCATGGCCGCGCAGCTCTCTGCGGCAACGGGCACGTTGACCCCGCCAGCGGACGGGCGGCTGAACGCATGCGTTCACGCCTTGGAGTGCGGGAGCTTGCTCCCGCTTTGCCCTCCCCGCGGCTTGCCGCGGGCCGGGGGGGACCGAGGCCGCGGGCCGGAGGGGGCCGGGGCCGGAGGGGGCCGGGGGCCGGGACCGGGGGCCAGGACCAG
>RECA01000180.1 GCA_007692435.1 Thioalkalivibrio sp. | reverse complement strand
TATCCAACGCCGAAAGAAACTCGTACTGCTTGAAGCTCGGATCCAGTGGCAGCCACGTGTCGGCTTCGCGCATTACTGCGCCGCGTGAGGGGAGGAAGTCTACAGCCGCCTCCACCCAGACGTGTTCCATGCGAACGTGGGCGATACTGCCTCCCTCGATCAGGCCGGTTAGAGGGATGCCGCCTGAGGCGGCGTAGTTCATGGCCTCCTCGATGTGCTCGAAGCCGCCAGCCCAGTTGCGGAAGGCTTCTTCCGGGACCTCGATGGTTCCGTGCACGTAGCGCGCTGGAATACCGGATGCGCGGAGCAGTGAAATGAGCAGGCTCGCGGTGTCCATGGCGTTACCCCTGCGGGCGGAAAGCGTCAGGTCGGCGTCCTGTACTGCGCCCCAGGTGGGCAGCCATTCCACCTGGTTGCGGACCCAGTGATAGATCTCAACCGGATCGTGATTGAGCTTGGCAGCCTTTGCATGTACCTCCGGGCTCAGGCGGACTTCGGTCGACTCGCCAAGGTATGCCGGGTCATCTGCGCCCGGCAGACCGTCCAGGCGATATCCCTCGATGGCCGCGAGCTGCACCAGCGGAGTATCCAGCAGTCCGGCACCGAGGAACTCCTCGCGCGTCGTCCGGGGGTGGTTATCCACTGCTGGGCGCTGCGCCTCATGTGGCAATTGGTTCGGGTCGAATGGTTGCTGACTGGGCCGGTGTTTTTGCTGCGACAATCGCTCAAACGCGCGCTCGATGGTCGAGGTAACCAACTCTTCGTCGGTCTCGGTCTCGATGGACGCGAGGTCCGCAAGCAACGCCTGGACCTCTTCGCGATAACGCGCGAAGGTCTCGTCGTGACGGGCCTTGATCGATGCAGGCACCTCGCGCTCCGCCAGCAGCAAGCCGGTGCGCTCGAATTCCGCACGCACCTCGGCATCCAGCGTCGCGACAACCCTTCTCAGCTCCGCCAGCTCCTGCCGTTCAGCGGATATCGCCTCGCCGCGGCGCAGACCCTGATCCGCCTTCTCGAGAAGGCCTTTCGCCTTTCGCACCGAGTGAGACAGTGCCTGCCCCGGGGGTACATCCCATTCGTGCACGTCTTCATCCGGAGCGACAGGGTCTGTTGCCGCGGAGACCGGCTGGTATACCGGCGCCACCATCGCGGTGATCACAACACCCACCACGAACCTGCTGAACCCCGCCTTCTGGAACAGGGCAAGAAACGAATAACTGATTCTCATGAGCACACATCCTTGTCGACTCGTGATTCCTTGTTTGCAAAAGGGGTCAGTCCGTGGCGATCTCCGGGCCGAGGCGGTGAATCAGCCAGGCCAGCGAAACCCGGATGTCCGCTGCCTCGGGCTCCTGCATGGTGGACAGCCAGTCGGCCGCCTTCACCAGCCTTGCCACCGCTTGACCGGCCTTGCCCTCCTGATGCAGCGTTTCAGCACGCTGCAGTTCCTTCAGCGCCTGCGCATAGCGCTGATCCACCTCCAGCTGTGCCTCCATTCGCTCCCGCAGTGCCGTGAAACCCGGAAGTTCGGCGATGGCGAAGTCGTGGAAGCTCTGGCCATACGGGAAGGACTGGTGTCCCTCCCGCAAGTCCAGGCTGGCGGTCACCCGGGCACTGCCGGTGTCGCGGGGCAAGATCCACCAGAAGACCCGTTCTTCCAGGCCCTGCGCAGACATGTCCATTGCGAACGCCAGTTCCCGCGGTCCCAGCAGCGTGCCCTCCCCCGGGTCGGCGATCTGCCCGCCGGAGGTCTCCAGCGTCAGCAGGACCGAGGCAGGGCCGCCCCGGTTGGCGAGGAACCAGCGCATGGGCACCGCCATCCCGCCACGGCGGATGGCCGGATCCGGGCGCGTATATTCGAGGCCCTCCGCCAGGAAGCGGGCAAACGCGCCCGAGGCCCCTTCCGCCTTCGCCTGGGCCAGGAGATCGAAGCCCACCAGCAGCGTGCGGCCCCTGCCGAACTGATACGCACTCGCGGCCGTTACGTGCGTCCGCTGGCGGCGATCCCCCTGGTACTCGGCGACGGGGGATGCCTCCTGCAGCCGCACCTCCACCGCAGGTGCCGACACCGGGAACGAACGCTGCGGCATCCCGACCGGGTCCGCGGGGTGGGCGAGCACTCCCTCCGCGTGGGGCTGCAGACCCAGGAGATCCGCGCCGAAGGCCTCGAGCAGGTGGTGGTTGCGGTGATCCTTGGCTCCTGCCTTGACGATCCCGCGGCCCGCAAAGACCGCTTCGCGCAGTTCCAGCGCCACCTGGTTTTCCAGCTTCACCCGATCCGACAGCAGCAGAAAGCCTGCGTACCCACCGTTGCGCAATCCTTCTGCAAAGCCGTGGGCGCTGGTGACGATCCGATAGGACCAGCCTTCCGCGTCCAGCAGGGACTCCAGGAATGCACGGCGTTCCGTATTGGGCCCCGTGGACTCCATGGCGGCATCGATCACACGGAAGTCGCCCTGCACCTGACCCGGGTCCGGCAGATCCGCGCAGCGCAAGGCCAGTGCTCCGGACTCGAACTGATGCACGGCCGAGTCGCGATGCAGGGTCGCGAGGATCCGGTAGGAGCCGCTTCCCTGCCCTTCCTCGCCCTGCTGCTCAAGGCGCACGTCCAGCGCGTCACCGACCATCGCGCTGAGCACGAGATTGGCGCCAATGCCGGTCACCGTGTCGACGGGAAAATCATCCGAACCACTCACCGCCTCGGAGTCGAGGAGCCGATCGGAGTCGTCCAGGAGCTCGAACTGGACCCGGTCGCCGGCGCCCAGCGGTCCAACCCCGGGCAGACGCAGCGTCAATCCCTCCACGGCCAGGCACTCCTCGGAGGATGGCGGGTCCATCAGCACCAGCAGCCGGCCGCGACCATCCACGGCGGGATCCGATACAAAGCGTTCCTGCACGCGTGCCGAGGTCGTCGCGAGGATGCGGTGCTCCTTCTCGAACTCCGCTCGCAGGACCGCAACCAGCAGGGTTCCGGCTGGCACATCCACGTTCCAGGAGGCCGACAGGGAAGCCGTGTCCTCCTGGTCAAGGTCGATCAGCTGCGTCCACCGGGCCAATTCGGACTCGCCTTCCGGATCGAGCAGAAGCAGGCTGACCGGGAGGTTCGAAAGTCCCGCGTTCCCGTCGTTCGTGACCGTCGCATGAAGGGTCAGGTCTTCCGTGCGCAGCACCTCGCCGGGAGCGATCTCCAAAGTGCCGGAGAGTCCCGCGCCGGTCTCCGCCGTTGACCGCACCCTGAAACCGGTCTCCTCCAGCGCAGTCACCGACCCGGCATCGTCGATCACCACCAGCCGCGCCCGGTAATCCCCGGGAGACGCATTCCCAAGCGGAAACTGCCGGACGAGGTCCTGGAGACCCCCGGGTGCCAGGGAAGCGGGATGAGCCACCGTGCGCCACACCTCGGTGCCATCCGGGTCCAGCACGACGAGCCTGACTTCGTGACCGCTGATCTGCAGGTTCGGCGCGGTGTTCTCCAGCCTTGCGGTCAGCTCGACCGTCTCGTGCGCATCATAAGCGGGGCGGTCGACATTGATGCCCGCCAGGAGACCGGTGTCCTCGGGCACCGCGACGCGGAAGATCGCGTGGGCCTGCGCGACGGCTTCGGTTACCGGGTCGTCGAGGGTCGCGATCACCACGTACTCACCGGCGTAGAGGCCCCCGGTATCAAGACCCTCCTCGCTGAAGCGCCGGCTCTCCTGGACCTCGAAGGACTGTTGCTCGATCTCCGGAAGGGTCGCGACGGGGTGCCCGGCCGCGTCCCGGATCTCCCATCCGATCGCCGGCGCACTCGCCACGGAGCCCTGGTTCGTGACATCCAGCACGACCTTCAGGGCGTCGCCCGGGAGATAGATCTCGCGGTCCGTCGCGACGTCCAGCTCGAACAACGAATTCCGCACCTCCACGTCCAGCGGTTCCAGCACGCTGAAGTGCTCCTGTCCGGCCAGATCGAGATACCGGATGCCGATCTCCTCCACCACCCGCCGGATCTCGCCCGGACGCGGGTCCTCCACGGTGATCTCGAAATCGAGATCCTGAACCTGTCCGAGACTGAATCCGTCGAGGATCCACTGGACCTGCCGGAGCCCGTCGATCTCCTCGATCCCGGCGGGCTCCACGGTGAACCCGTCGGCCTCGAGCCGGATACCGCCTTCGGCCAGGCGCGCGGTGACAAGCACATCGCGGTAGTCCGGCTGTGCGCCGATCGGCTTGCCGCCCACGATCACTCCGTCGAAGGCCAGGCCGCTCTGGAACAGGGTGTCGGACCAGTTGACCACTCCGAACTCCAGCACGTACTCGCCCGTGGCCGGAATCGGATACCGGGAGTCCACCCAGTCCGTGTAGCCACAACCACTCGCGAAACAACGCCCGGAGTCCCCGCCAAGGGGCGACCAGCGGGGGCCGCCACCGATGATGTTCACGGTCTCCGGGTCGATCTCGGCGGCGATCTCGGGCATGCCGAATCCGGGCACGATGTTGCCGCTGGAGCGGGTGCGCGCCGTGAACAGCAGCGCCACCGGTTCCAGGGAGGCGTCCAGCAGCCGCGCCCAGGCATAGTCCGCAAAACCCGCGCCATCGGAGGTCACGTAGTTGAACTGGAATTCGAGGAGCTCGCCCGCCTCCGCCGTGAACGGCGCCGAGCGCAGGCGCGATCCATTGGTACCACCGATCCCCGGCAGCCCCAGGGACCGCAACGGACTACCCGTGGTTGCAACCCAGCCGTACTGCTCGCCCCCCGCCGGCGCCAGGGTGAGCACGCCGTCGGCGATACCGGTGCCGCAGGAACCCTCGCAGGCCCAGTCGTCCGGGATTCCCGTATCAAAGGTGTCCGCCTGCGCTGCCGTGCCCAGCAGCGCGACCAGCATCGCCGAGACGGCCCATCCGCCACGCATCCCTTTCATTGGCCATCCTCCATGCCTTCGATCGTGAGCCTGATCCGGACGCCTGCATCCTCCAGCGGCAGGATCTGCTCCGGCTCCACGCCGTGCGAGCCCTGTATCCGGATGTTCGGTGCGACCTCGATGCGGCCCGCGTCGAGCGCGCCGACCGGCACGCCCGCCAGATTGGTGATCTCCACCGCATGGGTGCCGGCCTGTTCGAAGCGGTAGTCGAATGCCGCCAGGTCGAAGCCGAGGGCAGCGGCCGACGGCGGCAACTCCAGCCGCACCTCCCGCTCGTGTACCGCGTGGCCGTCCGGGTCGCGCAGCGCCAGCGAGAACTCCAGCACAGAGGCCACGTTGGAGCCGTTGCGCACCAGCGCCTCGAGGGCCACCCCGGCCATTTCGCCGCGCACCACCTCACGCGGCTCGGGCACGATCTCCAGTGAGGCGACGTACAGGGTCTCGGAGACGGTGACGGCGGTCTCTGCCTCGGCGAACAGTCGCGCGCCATCCGCGCTCCACGCCTGCGTGCGTACCCGGTAGGTCCCCGGCTCGAGGTGACGCGTGAACCATCCGAACTCCCGCAGCACGGACTCGCCCGGCGCCAGCGGGAAGGCCCCGCCGCGGTCCGCATCCGGCAGCGGAATGAGGAAGTCCTCGAGAAAGGCACTGTCGACCCCCTCCACGGTGGCCGCGAGAACCACCCGTCGCTCATCGTCGGACTCGTTTTCCAGGCCCACGGTGAAACGGGCCTCCTCGAAGGCCCCGACGGTCTGCGCGTGGGCAATCACGCCGGCGATACGGATCCCTTCCAGCCCCGTGCGCTCCAGCGCGAAGTCCAGGCGCACGCGTCCCGGTTGCTGAAGCGTCAGCGCGCGCAACGCACTCCGGTAACCCGTGGCGCTCACCCGCACCTCGAAGGACAGCTCCTCGATGTGCCCGATCTCGTATTCGCCCTGGCCATCGGTCTCGACCACCTGGCCGCCGGCATGCACCCGGGCCCCAGCCAAGGGTTCTCCCGTGTAGGCGTCCACCACCTGCCCGCGCAGCGTCGTACCGGCGGACTCCTGTGGCTGCAGCGGCAGATCCCCAAGGTCAATCCGCGCACCGGGCGTCGCCAGCAGGCTGGTCACCGCTGTCCGGTAGGATGCATGCACCACCTCGAGCCGGATCTCCCCTGCCGCCAGCCCGGACAGAACAAAGACGCCGCCGGTATCCGAGACCGTGCTCGCATCCGTGCCGGGCACCTGAACCGCTGCGCCAGGGATCGGCAGCAGGGTGTCCGCGTCCAGCAGGCGTCCGGTCACCTCCACCGGCGCATCAGGCTCATCCGCGGAATCCCGGCCCAGCGCAGGCGAGAACACCAGTCGCTCCCCGGGGTCGACAACGGCCACTGCCCGGGCCTCGTGGTATCCGGATGCGGTGACCGACAGCTGGAGTTCGCCGGCCGGCACGGGCAGCACGTAGCTGCCGTCGGCCGCCGCCGTTGCCCCCGCCACACTGCCCCCGATCACCGTGATCTCGGCCGTGAGACCCTCCCCGGTTTCCGCATCCGTGACCACCCCGGCAATCAGCGCGGTATCGGACTCGATCGCGATATTCACCAATCCCATGTCCAGCAGGGAACCGGGTTTCAGTTCCACTTGCCGCGTCAGGGCCTGGAAACCGGTCGCGGCAATCTGCAGGGTGTAGTCGCCCGGTTGCAGCTCGCCCAGAAGGAACCGGCCATCGGAAGCGGATTCGGTGATCCCGCCGTCCTCGCCGCCCGCCAGGGTGATCGATGCGCCGGCGACCGGGGCCTCCTGAAGGGCATCCACGACCCGTCCGCCGACCGCGGCCAGCTGCGGATCGATCATGGAACCGGCGGCCTCTGCCGTCTGCAACGCCCGGAGCGCCAGCGCCGTGGCGTAGACGCTTCCGCCCCAGGACCCGTCCGCCGACTGGCTGGCCCGCAGTGCATCCAGAGGACTCTGGTAGCGGGCCGAATCCAGGGTCGACGGGATCAGCGCGAGCAGCGCCTGCGTCTCCTGCCACGACATGTCCGGGCCGCTGGCCTCCAGTTCCGACCACAGGAAGTCGGTTGCGGCGCCGAGCGGTCCCGACAGGCCATACTCGAACTGGTAGCGCTGCAGCGCGCCCGCCATGCGGGCGGTCAGATACAGGGAAGCGGGGCTCGCCGGATTGGGCGAAACGCCGCCCTGATCGTTCTGACGGGCCAGAAGAAACGCGATCGCCGGCTGCAGCACATGGCCGTCGTGCAGACCCGCGGCCCCGAGCGCCTCCAGCGCCTCCACCGTATCGAGGACACTGCTCTGGTCGCCCGGGTCGGCAGCGAAGCCCCCGTCCGGGTTCTGCCGCAGCAGCAGTTCGGCGCGGAGGTCGTCCCGCGGATCACCCGCGAGGCCAGCCGCGAAGAGCCGCCGTGGCAGCCAGGGGAATCCGGACCACGGCCGGGAATCGATGAACGCGAGGGCGCTCAGCCATTCCGCCGACCCGGCGTGCGCGCCGTGCAGCGCACGGGCCGCTTCGAAGGTCGCGTGGTGAGGTGTGGTTTCGTCGGCGTCGGCGGCGATACGGCCGTCGCCCTGCTGCCGCTCGAAGAGCCAGTCAGTGGCGCCGGTACCGTCCTGAGCGGAGGCCGCGAGGCCGAGTGTGGCGAGGCAGACCGCCATCGCCAGAAGAAAGAGCCAGCGGCACATCCCGTGCCGATTCCCAAACGGAGCATCCATGCCCGAGTCCCTTGCTGTCGTCCCGAGCCTTAATTTCTAGCACAGGGCGCAACCGTCCGGCAAGCCCGGGTCCGGACGGCCCGATGCCGCTAACTCCCATGGCGCGCGGCCACCCCCGAAGGATGAAAGCGCAAACCTGTGGAGTGCGGTGGCTTGCCGCCGCTTTGCCCTGCAGGAGGCTTGCCTCCTGCCGCGGAAGCAGGCCTCCGGGTGCCAGCGGAAGCAGGCCTCCGGGTGCCAGCGGAAGCAAGCTTCCGGGTGCCAGCGGAAGCAGGCCTCCGGGTGCCAGCGGAAGCAAGCTTCCGCGTGTGAAAGCGGGAGCAAGCTCCCGCACTCCATAGCGAACGGGCACAGGAGACGGTTGACCGTCCAGCCGAGGTGGCGGCATGGCCAAGGATGGGTCATGCACACCGTGTTCTTTCACGCTGACATTCAGCCCGCCCGATCGGGAAGGCGGACCCGCAGGGTGGCGAGCAAGGCGGCGACGAAGAGCAGCAGGCAGAACAGAATGGCGTTGGCCAGACCCAGCCAGAGTTGCAGCAGACCGATCCCCATCAGGCCGAAGATTGCCGCCCCCTTGGTGGCCAGTCCCCAGAAGCCGAACCAGCGTCCGGCCTCGCTCCCCGGCACCATCAGCGCCACCAGCACGCGTCCGGCCGACTGCGCCGAACCCAGGCAGAGTCCCGCCATGGCCCCGACCACCAGAAAGACCTGCTGGGGTTCAACCGGGCGCTGCAGCAATTCGGTCAGCTGCTCCGACAGCCAGGGCGTCAAAAAAAGACCGAGCACCGCGAAGGCCCAGCACACGAGGGTGAACCGGAATATGCGCAGCGGCCCCAGGTGGTCCTGCAGCCAGCCAAAGCCCAGCGCACCGATCGCCGCGGTCACCTGCGTCACGATAAACATCGCGACCCGGGTCGACTCGTCCCAGCGAATGATCTGCGAACCGTAGATGAAGGTGAACGAGATCACGATGTAGATCCCGGCCATCATGAAGAACACGGAGAGGAACAGGTCCCGCAGACCGGGACGGTCCCGAAGCGTCAGGAGGCTTCGGCCAACGCGGCGGAACCCCATGCTCAGCTGGAGGTGGCGCTTTACCGGACGTCGGGGCCCCCGTTCCCGGAGAAAGATGAAGGTGGGAATCGCGGCCAGCAGGAAGAATGCCGCGGCCAGGGGCCCGACCCAACGGATCCGTTCGAAGTTGTCTGCCGACACATCCCCCAGCAGTGCCAGGGCAAAGGCCGTCGCGATCAGCCCGCCGACATAGCCCAGCGCCCAGCCGAGCCCGGAGATCCAGCCCAGTCGTTCCGGCGGTCCGAGATCGGGCAGAAAGCTCGCGATGAAGGACTCCCCGAGCGCGTAGCCGAAATTGGAGATCACGATCAGCACCATGCCGAGCACGATCAGGCCCGGCTCGACAAGGTACAGCGCCGCAGTGGTGAACACGGTCAACAGCCATGAGGCGCCGAGGAAACGCTTGCGCGAGCGGGTCGCGTCCATGATCGAGCCCGCCACCGGCGCCGCAACGAGCACCATCAGATAGCTGCCCGCAAGCGCCACGCTCCACAGCAGATTGCCGAGGCGATAGTCCGGGGCGTCGCCGACAATGACCCGCGTGAAGAGATCGCCGAAGATGACGGTGATGATCAGGAGCGTGTAGGCCTGGTTGGCGAAGTCGAACATCGCCCAGCCGAACACCTCGCGCTTGCGCACCTGCTTGACGGCGGTAATGGCTGGCTCCCGCTGCTGGTTACTCGGCCCGCCGACGCTCCTACCGAGGCCACGGCGTTTCCAGGCCCATCTTAACGCCGAAATACCCTGGACCCGATGAACGGGCCAGCCCGTTCACGAACCAACGCCGCGAAATCTGCTCTAATCGCGGCATGAAAAACCGTCACTCTGGATTCTCGCGCCGCCGGCTCCCGGCCGGGCTGTCACTTGCACTGCCAGCGTGGTCGCTGGGCTGCTGCCGGAGCGAGCCGACCGGCCAGCGCTGGTGCAACAACGGCGTGGCGCTGAACTTCGTCCCCGAGGGTGAACCCCTGCTGGAGCTTCGCGAGGCCTGAGGCCGCTTGCGCCGGACGCTCCGCAAAGCGCTGTCGCCCCATCTGAAAATGACACCAACCCCCGTCGAGAGCTGGTAACGATGCCAACCCTGTTTCATCCCCCAACAATCCGCTTCGGCCATCGCGCCATCATCCTGGCCGCCCTCGCCGGCTCGCTCCTCCTGTCGGCGTCGCTTGCCGGGGCCACAAACGACGCCGAGGACGACCTGGCGCGGGCGACCTTTGCCGGCGGCTGCTTCTGGTGCATGGAGCCGCCCTACGACGACCTCGACGGCGTGGTCGAGACCATCTCGGGCTTCAGCGGCGGGCATGTATCGAACCCGGCCTACAATGACGTGGTCCGAGGCGGCACCGGGCATCGGGAGGTGGTGCAGGTGGTCTTCGATCCCGCGGTCGTCGACTACGCCGAGCTACTGCACGTCTTCTGGCGAAACGTCGACCCCTTCGATGATGGCGGCCAGTTCTGCGACCGCGGTGATGCCTACCGTACCGCGATCTTCGCCCACAGCGACGAGCAGAAAAACCAGGCCCGCGTCTCCCTCGAAGCCCTGGAGGAGTCCGGGCGTTTCGATCAGGCCATCGTGACGCCCATTCTCGCGTTCGAGAACTTCTACGCCGCCGAGGACTACCATCAGGGCTATTACCGGGAAAACCCGGTGCGCTACAAGTTCTATCGCTGGCGCTGCGGTCGCGACGATCGCCTCGAAGAAATCTGGGGCGACGAGGCCGGCGGCTGACGGACCTGTGCGAGCGGTGCCCGGCAGAGCGGGCGCATCGATCCGCCTGTCGTCAGGCCGCCCGGCGCGCCGCGATGAACGACCGCACCATCAGGACGAGCAAAGCGCCGCAGAGCACGAGCATGCCGACGTTGACCGTGAGCGCGAGCGGGCTCATCTGCGCCGCCCGGATGCCGAGCGTCGCTGCCGGGGCCAAGGCGCCGAGCAGCGCGACGACGGCGGCGACGTGCATCAGGTGCCGTCGCCCGCCCTCGAAGGCGAGCGCAAGGCCTGCCAGGATCGCGAGCAGGATGCCGGGATAGACCGGCAGCAACGCGGACCGGCTGCCGGACGCGAGGAACGCGACGACGCCGAGGATGATCAGCAGCGCGGCGAAGACAAGTGTCGGTTTGGGCATCGGCGAAAATCCTCGGGATGATGAACTGCGGCAGGACCCGCAGCGATGTGACTCGACCCGCGGGATGGTAACACGGCGCTCGACCGCAGTTCCCTGAGCGCGGGGTGCGCCGCAGGCTTACATCCGCATCCTGCACCGACAGGACCGGTGGGGTCTGGTCTGAAATTCGGGCATGTCGCAGCACGCACCGCGAACACCAGGAAAGAGACACATCGGACGAGCGTTCATGGCCTGGTAAACGGGGTCACCAGAATAAGAGTAAACAGGCGTTGGGTACGTCTCACTTTCCAGCATTGCACGTCACGAAGAGCTCTGTTGCGAGACCTGCCTCCCGCCAAATGCCGTCCGGATCGCACTATGATGACCCGGTCCACGGCCTAGAGTCGCCTCAGGAGGAATCGGATCCTTGGCCAGCTGAAGCCGGATCAAATGGGTGAAAGCGAGCGGCGGCTCGTGCTCGATGAAATCCGGAAGCCGCTGGATGTTTCCGACATTGCCCGTGAAGTCGAGACACCGGCACGGGCGGCGGAGGTCTACGCAGCCTCTCTGCTGGCAACCGACATCGACATCGACCGCGAGCGCGAGTACCTTCGCAGTCTGGCCACTGCCCTGCGGCTGGTTCCCGGGTGCGGTCGCCTTCCTGCACCAGACCACGGGCGCCCCGAAGGTCTGACGGGCGATGCGGGAATGTGAAACCTGAGCCCGTCTCCCGATCG
>RECA01000071.1 GCA_007692435.1 Thioalkalivibrio sp. | reverse complement strand
TCATCGCGTCCGCCGCTTCGATCGCGGGAACCAGACCGCGGGTTTCGATCATGCCGAGGGCAATCCCAGTCGTGTTAGCCATTCTTCTAGCTCCTGAATTGGTGTGTATTGGAGACGTGGATGGAAATCAGGCGTCCGGGGCGGTCGGCAGGATGCCTTCCACCTCGCCGTGGACGCGGGCGATGATGTGCGCGGCCACCAGGCCGTCACCGACACGCTCGCAGGCATCGGCGCCCGCACGGACGGCCGCGTTGACCGCGCCGGTCTCACCGCGCACCAGCACGGTGACGTAGCCGCCGCCGACGAACTGGCGGCCGATCAGCCGGACCTCGGCGGCCTTGGTCATCGCGTCCGCCGCTTCGATCGCGGGAACCAGACCGCGGGTTTCGATCATGCCAAGGGCAATACCCATACGTTCAGCCATTTCGTTACTCCTTTGAAGAGACACAGTTTGAATACAAGTTGTACTGCCCAAATCAACGGCCGGGGACCCGATTTCCAGCACCTGTTCCTGCCGTCCCGTTGTTGCCTGCCTGGTTCAGCGCACCCGCGCCAAACTCATTCTTCCCAGTGATCGATGATTCCGCAGATCGTCAGATCGGTGGCGATCTTCGGATCCGGCATCGCCCAGCGCGCGGCACTGCCGCTGGTGGTGAACACCCATTTTCCCGGTGGCACGCCCACCGGGTCAGTGGCCACGAACAGCGCACCGCCCTGGTTCTTCAGCACCCGCAGCGAGGCCTGTTTCAGGCCCGGCACGCGGCGCGTGCAGACCAGGTCGTCCTCGACGCGCATGATCTCCATCAGTCACCGTCCCCTTTCCAGTGGTCGATGATGCCGACGATGGTCAGGTCGGACGGAAACTCCTTGCTGCCGGCCGCGTCGCGGGCGGCCGAGGAGCCGACACAGATCACCCAGTCGCCGGGGATGCAGCCGACCGCATCGACCGCGACGCTGCGTGTGCCGCCGAGCTTTTCCTGCACCACCAGCAGAGGCCGGTGCCCCATGCTGTCGATGCGGTTGGTCGAAACCAGCGTCTTTTCAACGCGCATGATCTTCATCGTGCAGTCTCACCGGGTCCGTTCATGCGGGAATCGCGCGCCGCGCCGTCGAGGGCCCGCTCCAACCCCGGCCGTACAGCACCGCCGGGGGCGGTCATCGAACGGCCGGCGGCGGACCGGCAGGACGAAGGGCAGGGCGCCCGGAGCAAAGGCCGGGAGCGGGGGGCGATGCCGGCGCCTGGCGACCGGTTCTCGTCTCTCAGGATGCGATGTGTCTCCATGATCGTTCGTCTAGTGCCCAATGGTTTCAGGTTCGTCTTCCACGAAGGTGCAGCGCTCGCTGCCATGGATGTCGCTGATCGCCATCTGGCAGAACAGCCGGTGGTTCTTTTGCAACTGGGGATAGCGGGCCTGAACGGCGTCCTTGACCCGCATGCAGCGCGTGATCGCGCGCTCGCGTGCGCCGGGTACGCGGGACGAGTAGTGAAAGTGGATCAGTACCGGCACGCCAAGTCCGTGGCGCAGGTTGAGGCCGGTGAAGATGCGGATCCCGACATCCATGTCGTTGGCCCCTTCCTCGACCGTGTCGAGGTGCGCGAAATAGAACTTGTTGCGCAGCTGCAGTTCGCTCATGGCTTCGCCGACGCAGATGAAGCGCTCGTTGTGGCCGATCACCTGGTAGCGTCCCTCGTGATGCTCGATCACGTATTCGATCTGCGAGAGGTTGGCCTCGAGCAGGTGCAGGATCAGGCAACGGATACCTTCGGGCGTCTGGCCGGCACCGCGGGCCCAGCCCTCGGCGTGCTCCGCCTCGGTGATCGCGGTGTCGATGTGGGCGCGGGCCTGCTCCGCGGTCATGCCGATGGTGTCGTGGTAGATCTGGAAGCTCTCCACGTAGCGGTGCGGGCTGATGTCGCCCTTCGCGTCGGGCAGGTGGACACGGATCGCGTCGATGTCGGTATCGACGCCGATCAGCAGGATGTCGGGTGCGGCACCGAGCCCGAAGGTGTTGTCGATGGCCGCACGCAGTTCGTTGAGGCGCGCCAGCGCGCTCTCCACGGCAACCCGGTCGCTGCTGCCATGGGCCGCGCAGCCCTCGTGGTTCGGGTTCGAGGTGCTGTAGTGGTAGACGGCGATCTTCAGGTAGTTGGCTTCCTCGCCGCCGGGGATGCCGCCCGACAGGCGGTGGAGTTCGCGCTGCGTCCAGTCGAGGATGTCGTCCTCGATATCGAACATCGCCCCGGCGTAGGCCTTCACGGCCACCGCGTCGTTCGGCGCCAGCCGGAAGATGAAGGGCACCAGGCCCTGGAGGCGGCCATCCGCACACGGGCTGATGTCGAGGGTGTGATAGCCACAGGACTGGATGAAGTCGACGTCGAGCAGGGAACGTTCCTGGAGCGGCCTCTGGTCGACCGGCGCGCGTTCCACGCAGATCCTGATGGCCTGGAAGGTGCACCACGCGTGCAGCGCGCGCAGGTCGAGGCCGGCGATCCACGAGTCCTCGAGCAGTTCCACCGGCAGTTCGTATCCGAGACGCTCGACCGCGATGCGTTGTGCCTCTTCGACGAAATTCATCGTGTGCTGGCAGTCCGACAGGGTCTTGAGCGTGTCGATGATGGCGGTGAACCCGCTACGCACGTTCTGTTCGTAGTCGTACAGGAGCCCGTTCAGCTCGCGGTCCGCCAGTGCGTGTTCGCACGGCTGGTCCGCCAGGACCACGCAGGCGGGATTGGGCGGCGGGGGTGTCCCCTGTTCGGGCAGCACCCCGGCCTTCCGCATCGCAGCCAGTCGTTTGCGCGTGTTCACCGGTTGATCCTTAACCGCGCGCGCCGCCGGACAGGGTCACCAGCGCTCCACCGCCGGTGTTTCCCGAGGAGCCCGTGATGCGGCTCTCCGGCACTTCGGGGTGCTCGGCCTCGCGGAAGCGGCGGGCATTGATGCCCTCACCGCGTGGCTGGCCCCGCTGGGAGACGTTGCGCCCCAGGCTGGAGGCGCCCTCGGTGCCGGTCACCCGGCTGGCCGCATCCCAGGCGTCACCGGTGATCCGCGTGCCGGCCTGGCTGCCTTCGCCGGTCAGACGGCTTGCGGCCGTGATCACCTCTTCCTGTTCCTGCTGCAGCGTGCCTGCATCGCGGTGCCGGAACTCCGGCGTACCGGTGATCAGGCCGGTGGCCTTGTTCACCGGTCCGGTGATGCGTTCACTGGTGTAGCCGGTACCGGTGACCTCTTCGAACTGCCGTTCCTGGGCCGCGCGGGCCGGCGAGCGGATGCTGAAATCCGCGGGTGCCGGCGGGCGGGGAGGCTCTTCCCAGGTCCTTGCACGCTGGAGGAAACGCCCGCTCGTCGCGCATTGCGGCATCACGTTGTCGACCCCGACGTAGGGGGTTCCGCTGACCGCTTCGCAGGCGCCGCGCTCGTCACCCGTCATCACGGAGCCGCCGGCCCCGGGACGGTCCCCGGTCACGGCCTGGGCCGGGATCAGTGCATCAGACGGCATGAGCATCTCCTGTTGCGCTGACGCGGGTTCCGGACAGAAGGCACCGTACTGGGAGCGGCCGATGTAGGGCGTGCCACTGATGGGTGAGCAGCCGCCGCTCTCGTCACCGGTCACCCGCGGGCCGCGCCCGACCGGACTGCCGGTGATGGACTGGCCGCGCCAGGTCTGGTCAACCGCGACCTTGTCGACCGCGGAAACGGGGGTGCTGGTGGCGCAGACAGCCTGAAGCTGGTCGGCGCTCACGTAGTCGGTTCCGGTGATGGGCTTGCACCCCCCTTTGTCATCACCGGACATTTTTGGGTTGCGGAGGACCTCCGTGCCGGTGACCCGGCCGCCGGACACCGTCTTCATGTCGCCCACCTTGCGGGGGCCCCCGACGTTGCACAGATCTCCGAAATCGGAAGCCGTGTAGTACTGGTTTCCGGTGATGTCCCGGCACGAACCGGGCTCGTCGCCGGTGACCCGACTGGAGCGGCCGACCTCGGTTCCGGACACGGACTGGTCACCGCGCGTCAGCATCACGCTGACCTTGCGCGGAGTGTCCGGGGGGGTGGTGCTGCAGACCTCCTTGAACTGCTCGGCGGAGAGGTACTCGGTCCCTGTGACCCCCC
Organism: Thioalkalivibrio sp.; assembly: GCA_007692435.1. Lineage (GTDB taxonomy): Bacteria > Pseudomonadota > Gammaproteobacteria > Ectothiorhodospirales > Ectothiorhodospiraceae > Thioalkalivibrio. Next base: position 7,610 of record RECA01000071.1, on the reverse strand, counting down.
GACAGGCGCCCGGCTCATCCCCGGTGACACGCCTGCTCTGGCCCACGCTGCTTCCGGTGATGGTCCCGCCGCTGACGGTGTGGGTGAGGGCCACCTTGTCCGGCGCGGTGTCGGCGGCGGGCTGGCCGTAGCCGGTACCGGTGACGGCGCGATCCGAACCCGGCTCGTCGCCGGTGACGCGCGGAGAGCGTCCGACCATCGTGCCGGTCACGGACTGTCCACGGGTGGTTTCCGACATGCCAACCTTCTCGGAGGCGGGCTGGGGGCGCGTCTCGCAGAATTCCTCGTAGCGCTCCACCGCCAGGTATTCGGTGCCGGTGATTCCGCGGCAGGCACCGGTCTCGTCACCCGTCACTTGGCGCGAACGGCCGACCTCCGTGCCCGTCACCTTGTGTTCGCGGGTGGTGGTGGAGACACCCACCTTCGTCGGGCCGGTGTCCGGGCGGGTCGGGCACTGCTGGTCATACAGCTCGGCGCCGATGTACTCGGTGCCGGTGATCCCGCGGCAGGCGCCGGCCTCCACGCCGGTGAGCTTCTTCGTGCCCTCGACCATGGTGCCGGAGACCGATTGCCCGGACAGCGTGTGCCCTTCCTCCACCTTCGGCGGTGCCGGAATGTCCAGCCGTACCCGCTGGCGGCCGCTGGGGCGCGACGCCTTGCCGCTGGGCGTGCTGCCGGCCTTGCCGGCCAGCGCCCGCACCTTGCGTCGCTGCATCGCGATCTGCCGGCCGCTGGGGCGTTCACCGGCGATGGCGCTCTGCCAGTCCTGGTCCTGCATCACCGCAGCGGCCCGGGCCAGGTGCGTTGCCCGCACCAGGCCCGCCTTGCCGTTGCGGGACAGCGCCTCGCGGCGCGCGCGGGCGATTGCGCGGCCCTTCGGCATGTTGGCGCCGGGCATGCGGGGCGCGGACGCCGCGGGCCGCGGGCTCGCGGACGCAGACTCGCGCGGCTCGGTGGCCGGGCGCGCGCCGGACTCCTGGCAGTCGCAGGGCTCGTCCTTGCAACCACAGTCACCGGCCTGTCGGGTCGAGGCCTTCTGGCTCGATGCCGGGATCTGCTGCGCGGCGTCGGTGGGGTTCGGACGCATCCGGCCGCTTGGACGGCTCGACGCGGGCTGGCTGGTCGCCGCCTTGCCGCGGCGGCTCATCGCCTCGCGGCGAGCCTGCGCCCGCTGTCGTCCGTTGGAGGCACCCGCGTGCACGCCCGCCTCGACGTGTTTCGTCGCTTCGGCGGCTGAACGGGATGTGGTCCCGGTGGACGTTGCGGAGGGCGCTCGACGCGACGATGCCCCTTGCGTGGCCGCCGCCTTCTTCACGAATGCGGACTTGCCATGCAAAGCCATCGCCTTGCGGCGCTTCAGGGCCAGCTCGCGCCCGGAGAGGGTGGCGCTGGCCTTGCTGTCTTCGGCTTGTGGCATCACGTACCTCGAACGGTTGGAGTCTGCCGGGCGGGCCGGGCGATCAGGCCGCGGCCGCGACAGGCAACTGGCCGGCGGATGATCCGCGGGCGGCCAGAGCGGGGCGACCGGATCGGTCCCGCGTCGGATCAGCGGTACACCACGAAGGCCAGGCCCTGGCTCTGGGCATAGTTGTCATACGCGATGAAGCGCACCAGGTGGTCCGGGAATTCGCGGTGGCAGGCATCGAGTTCCTGCAGCACCACGTCCACGGACTGCTCGCCGAAGAGCGGGAGCTTCCACATGTACCAGTAGTTGCTCATCGATTGCTCCTTCTCGGTGTGCTCCACCGCGGGGTTCCAGCCCTGGCTGATGCAGTAGTTGATCTGCTGGCGGATCTGCTCGGCGGTCATTGGCGGCAGGTAGGAGAAGGTCTCGTACTTGGTCGACGACTTGTAGACTTCAACGGCCATATCGGTCTTCCTCTGGTAATCGGTTGAGCCCGGTCGGGACCGCTCGTGGCACGTGTGGCGCCTGGCGGATCCCGGCCCTGCGGAGCGTTACTTGTTGGTGACGTCCAGCTTGTCGACGGTGTCGAACTCGAACTTGATCTCCTTCCACGTCTCCATGGCGATCTTCAGTTCCGGGCTGTGCTTGGCAGCGGCGGTGAGGATCTCCTTGCCCTCGCGCTCGACCTCGCGGCCCTCGTTACGCGCCTGCACACAGGCCTCCAGCGCCACGCGGTTGGCGGCCGCGCCCGCCGCGTTGCCCCAGGGGTGACCGAGCGTGCCGCCACCGAACTGCAGCACGGCGTCGTCGCCGAAGATCGCGACCAGCGCCGGCATGTGCCAGACGTGGATGCCGCCGGAGGCGACCGCGAAGGCGCCGGGCATCGAGCCCCAGTCCTGGTCGAAGAACAGTCCGCGCGAGCGGTCTTCCGGCACGAAGGATTCGCGGAGCAGGTCGATCCAGCCCAGCGTCGAGGCACGGTCGCCCTCGAGCTTGCCGACCACGGTGCCGGTGTGCAGGTGGTCACCGCCGGACAGGCGCAGGATCTTGGTCAGCACCCGGAAGTGGATGCCGTGGTGCGGGTTGCGGTCGATGACCGCGTGCATCGCGCGGTGGATGTGCAGCAGCACGCCGTTATCGCGGCACCAGTTGGCCAGACCGGTATTGGCGCAGAAACCACCGGTGATGTAGTCATGCATGATGATCGGGGCGCCGATCTCCTTGGCGTACTCCGCACGCTTGTACATGTCTTCGGGCGTGGGAGCGGTCACGTTGAGGTAATGGCCCTTGCGCTCGCCGGTTTCCGCTTCGGCCTTGTGGATGGCCTCCATCACGAAGTCGAAGCGCTGGCGCCAGCGCATGAACGGCTGGCTGTTGATGTTCTCGTCGTCCTTGGTGAAGTCGAGACCACCACGCAGGCACTCGTAGACCGCACGGCCGTAGTTCTTGCCGGACAGGCCCAGCTTCGGCTTGATGGTGCAGCCGAGCAGCGGACGCCCGTACTTGTTCATCACGTCGCGCTCGACCTGGATCCCCATCGGCGGGCCGCCGCAGGTCTTCACATAGGCGATCGGGAAGCGCACGTCCTCGAGGCGCAGCGCGCGCACCGCCTTGAATCCGAACACGTTGCCCACCAGCGAGGTGAACACGTTCACCACCGAGCCTTCCTCGAACAGGTCGATCGGGTAGGCGACGAATGCGTAGTAGCAGGAGTCGTCCCCGGGCACGTCCTCGATGCGATAGGCGCGGCCCTTGTAGTAATCCATGTCCGTCAGCAGGTCGGTCCAGACCGTGGTCCAGGTGCCGGTGGAGGACTCGGCCGCCACCGCGGCAGCGGCCTCCTCGCGATCGACGCCGGGCTGCGGGGTGATCTTGAATACCGCCAGGAGGTCGGTTTCCAGCGGAACGTAATCCGGCATCCAATAGGTTTCGCGGTAGTCCTTCACACCCGCGTCGTATTTCTTGACGGCCATTGGTTGTCTCCTGCGCGTTGTGGAAATCGGATGGTGGTGAGATCGGTTGGTCAGAGTAGAAAGACCGATAGCCGATAACAAATAGATAAATTAGATGGGATAGATTGTTCTTGATCTATGTGTGGTGAGGGCGCGCCGGTGATCCCTGCGCATGGCGGGGTTGGACCCGGTCAACTTCGCCGATTATCACCCATTTCGGTTGTGGTTGGAATGGCTGAAGCCGGTGCAGTGCACGTTTCGCAGGCAATCCGGTGCACCGAAAGCGGGCACGGATGGGTTGGCGGCCGCACCTGGATGCCCCGACCGGCACTTCCGCCGGCCGCGGGCGGTCAGATAATAATGTGGGCACGGAGGGTGGTCCGGCACGTGTCGGTCGAGGGATCAGGCGGTGAATCGTATTCGAACCCATTATCGGAACCTGCAGGTCCGGGAGGACGCCAGTCCCGAGGTGATCCGCGGTGCCTGGAAGGAACTGGCTCGCAAGTGGGACCCCGACCAAAACCCCGAACGGCGGGAGCATGCGGAGCGCGTCAGCAAGGTCATCGCTCAGTCCTACCGCGTATTGGCGGACCCCGACCTTCGGCGCGAACACGATGCATGGATACGCATGCAGCGAGCGGCGGCGGAGGCCTCCGACCCGGCGCCGGTGGAAGACGGATCGGCGGGAGAGTGGATCCCTGCGGCGACCGCGCCGGCGTCCGGGCGTAGACCCCTGGGCCTGACGCTGATCGCGATGGCCTGGATCAGCGCCTTCGCCCTGGTGTGGTGGCTGTTCGACGATTACCTGGACCGGCGGGAGTTTCCCAACCGCAATCTCGTGGTCGAGTCCGGCGCGATGGAGGAGCTGGTCCTGCGCCGGAATCACGTCGGTCACTACCTGGCGCCGGGCACCATCAACGGCGAGCCGGTGGTGTTCCTGCTGGATACGGGTGCAACGCAGGTATCGGTTCCGGCGCACCTGGCCGAGGATCTGGGGTTGCATGCAGGGACCCGGGGTCGCGCGATGACCGCCAACGGGCCCGTCGAGATCCGGCAGACACGCATCGGCGAACTGGCGCTGGGGCCCTTTGTACTGGAAAGCGTGCGGGGGCACATCAATCCGGGCATGAGCAGCGACCAGGTGCTTCTGGGGATGAGCGTGCTTCGACACCTGGAGTTTGCGCAGCGCGACGGACAGCTGATCCTCAACCTCCCCCGCTGAGTCGCGGGTCTGGCACCGGGGCGTTCCAGCCGCTGCGTTCGGCGGGCTGCTCGCGTCCGTTTGAAGATTAGCGTACCCTAATGAACCTATAAAGCGAGGCTGGTTCGGTCGCGGCTGCATGCTGCCTCCGGCGCCCGGAGCGGGTGCGACCGGTCGGAGGAGGAAGCTCTGATGCCCAAGGTGACGCTGGAGCAGTGGCGAATGCTCAAGGCCGTAGTGGACGCCGGCGGTTTTGCGAAGGCGGCCGAGAACGTCCACAAGAGCCCGTCCAGCATCAATCACGCTGTTCAGAAGCTGCAGCAGCAGCTGGGTATTTCCTTGCTGGAGGTCCGGGGGCGCAGGACCGAGCTGACCCCTGTCGGCGAGGTGCTGCTGCGCCGGGCCGAGCGGCTGCTGAACGAGGCCGTTTCCGTCGAGGATCTGGCCGAGGTCCTCGGTTCCGGTATCCAGACCGAGCTCTGCCTCGCGGTTGATCAGCTCGTTCCCTCGGCCATCGTCATCGATGTCCTGCATGCGTTCTCCGGCCAATTTCCGTCGATGCGCGTGAAGCTGCACGAAACGGTGCTGGAAGACGGGCCGGCGCTGCTGGAGTCGGGTGAGGTCGACCTGCTGATCGGGCCCGACATCCCGCCGGGCTTTCTGGCCGAGCCGCTGGGACAGGTGAGGATGATCTGCGTCGCGCACCCGCTGCACCCGCTGGCACTGCGTCCTGGCTTGCAACTCTCAATACGCGATCTGCGGCACAGCCGCCAGGTGGTGGTTCGGGACTCTTCCCGGGAAAACTGGGCGCATGGAGGCTGGCTCGATTCGGATCAGCGCTGGACCGTGAGCCACATGGAGACGGCGCTGCGGATCGTGCGGACGGGTTTTGCCTTCGCGTGGCTGCCGGAATGTCTGGTGGGTGAATACCTGGACCGCGGGGCCCTGGCGACCCTTCCGCTGCAGGCGGGATCAACCTACGTGGTGCCGTTTTCGCTGGCCTTCGGCGACCCCGACCGTTCCGGCATCGCCGTGCTGAAGCTGGTGGAAATGCTGACTGCGGCCTTTGCCGAGCGGGTTCCTGCCCCCGGGTCGGCCGAAGTCCCCGACTGGTCGTCCATGGCGCATTGCGGCCCGCGCGCGCTGCTGTAGCGAGCGCCGTTTTTCAACCGCTGATCCGCCCCACCCACGGGCTGCCCCGGACCCGTTACACTGGCTGAAAACGCTCCGGGGGAGTCGGGCATGTGCGGAATCGCGGGTGAATTCGTCTGGGGAGACCGGCGCGCGGATGTCGATGCCGTCGCGCGCATGCTGCCTGCGCTGGCCCGGCGCGGACCCGATGCGGACGGGGTGTGGGGTTCCGGCCGCGTGGCGCTCGGCCACCGGCGCCTGGCGATCCTGGACCTGTCGCAGCGCGCGCACCAGCCGATGTTCGATCCGGAGACCGGACTGGCCCTGGTCTTCAACGGCGCGATCTACAATTTCCGGGTGTTGCGCGCCGACCTCGAGAGGCGTGGTCACCGTTTCTTTTCCACCGGCGACACCGAGGTGATCCTGCGCGGCTACGCGGAGTGGGGAGTCGGGGTGGTGGAACGCCTGCACGGGATGTTCGCGTTCGCCCTGTACGACTCGCGCTCGCAGCGGCTCCTGCTGGCGCGGGACCGCATGGGGATCAAGCCGCTCTATTTCGCCCGTTCCGCGCACGGGATCCGCTTTGCGTCCAACACCCAGGCCCTGCTGGCCAGCGGCGGCGTCGATACCGGGGTGGACGCCGAGTCGCTGCACCTGCTGTTCTCCCTGCACGCGGTGGTGCCGGCGCCGCGCACGGTCCTGCAGGGCGTTCGCAAGCTCCGTCCGGGTCACTACCTCCTGATGGAGGCCGACGGGCACGAACACGAGGAATGCTATTGGCGGCTCTGCGCGCGGCGGCCCGATGACCCGCTGGATGACAACGAGTGGCGGGAACGGATCGAGGCCGGGCTGCGCCGCGCGGTGCGCCGGCGGCTGGAGGTGGCGGACGTGCCGGTGGGCGTGCTGCTCTCGGGCGGGCTGGACTCAAGCCTGCTGGTTGCGCTGGCTGTGGAGGAGGGCGCCAGCGATCTGCGTACCTTCACCATCGGTTTCGAGGACCAGCCCGAGGAGAAGGGCTCCGAGTTCGAATACTCGGACCCGGTCGCGGAACGCTACGGGACCGATCACCAGCGGGCGCTGATCCCGAACAGCGAGGTGCTGCGCCGGCTGCCCGAGGCGGTCGGGGCCATGGCCGAACCGATGTTCGGCCAGGATGCGGTGGCCTTTTATCTGCTGTCCGAACAGGTCTCCCGACACGTGAAGGTGGTGCAGTCGGGGCAGGGTGCCGACGAGGTCTTCGGCGGTTATTTCTGGTACCCGCGCATGGCGGAGGATCGCGAGGGCGGGTGGGCCGAGCGCTTCCGGCGCCACTACTTCGACCGCGACGACCCGGAGATGCGCGAACTGCTGGCCCGTCCGCCGGCCGGCGACGTCGCGGGCGAGTGGCTGCATGCAGAGCTGGCGGCCCTCGAGACGGATCGGGCCGACAGCTTCATCGACGCGGTGCTCGCGCTGGACGTGACCACGCTGATCGTCGACGATCCGGTGAAGCGGGTCGACAACATGACCATGGCCTTCGGGCTCGAGGCGCGGGTCCCGTTCCTCGACCACGAACTGGTCGAGATCGCCGCGTCGATGCCGCCGCACCTGAAGCTCGGCGACGGTGGCAAGAAGGTGCTGAAGCAGATCGGGCGGGGACGCCTGCCGGATACGGTCCTCGACCGGCCGAAGGGCTACTTCCCGGTGCCGGCCCTGAAGTACGTGCGTGGGGAGTTCCTCGACTTCATGCGCGACATCCTGGGATCCCGTGCGGCGCAGGAGCGCGGCATCTACCGGCCGGAGTATGTCCGGAGGCTGCTGGCAGAACCCGACGAACATTTCACCCGCATCCAGGGCTCCAAGCTCTGGCACCTGGCCCTGCTCGAATTCTGGCTGCAGACGCACGTTGACGGGGTGTAGGCGCGGGTCTTGCGGGGTCGGG
>RECA01000113.1 GCA_007692435.1 Thioalkalivibrio sp. | reverse complement strand
GTCGATGGACTGCAGGAAGGAAGGCGCAGCGATTCCGGCCAGAATCGCCATCACCGAGATCGTGATGATCAGTTCGACGAGGGTGAAGCCGGAGGACTGTCGACGCATGAAGGCAACTCCCGGGGCCTGCGGTCAGGATAGACCTAAAAATCTACTCTTAGGTATAGATTGGTATATGTATTATAGCCTCTCCTTTGCCCGCCGGCCGCCCAAGGATGACCGTTCGGTGGTGAAAGCTGACCGTTAAGCCAAATCCGACCCAAAAAATTCAGCCTTACGGCCTATACATTATAGCGCATTTGGTATATTACGATGCAGGCGAACCAAACGGGAGCAGAAACCATGAGACAGCCCCTCCACCGGCGTGGCGGGTTCACGCTGATCGAACTGATGATCGTGGTGGTCATCATCGGCATCCTGGCCTCGATCGCGATCCCTGCGTACCAGAACCACGTGATCAAGGCCCAGCGGTCCGATGGCACAACGGCGTTGATGGACCTCCGCATGGCCCAGGAGCGCTGGCGGGCGAACAACACGAGCTACACGAGTGAGATCGGGGAACTGGTCGGCGTCGGCGAAAAAAGCCCCGAGGGTCGCTACGACCTTGAGATTGTCGCGGATTCCGCAGATGCAACCAGTTTCGAGTTGATCGCCACGAAACGGGCCGATGGCGGGCTCGCGGACGCAAAGTGCCCATCCCTCACGCTGCAATACGCCGCCGGCGAGGTCACCACCGGCCCGGAAGGCTGCTGGAGCAACTAGCCAGCCGGGCGGCAGATCCGGCCCGCCACCGCCAGGTTCGGATCAGGAAGCCGCACTCCGGGACAGCCACTTTCCTTTTATTCCGGCGCTACCGGCTCTGGTGCCGAACGCCCGAGCCGCCGCTTCGATGGCAAATCCCGGGTCCCGCCGGCGAGGCCGCCCCCGCGAGCCAGGCCGTTACATGGCCGCGGGCTGATCCCGGCCGGACGCGCTCTCGTGCATGCTGAATTCCGCCCGGCTGTAGACATGGCTCTCCGGGTGCACCGTCTTCAGCATCACGTTGTGTCCCATGCCCCCGATCCTGAAGGTCACGCGCACGCCCGCAGGCAGGCTGCCCGCGGCGAACAGCAGGCAACCCACGCCATGCTCGCCCCGCTTGTGGAAGAACAATCCCGGGTGGGTTCCACCGGCAACGCCCTCGACGGGCGCTGTGCTGTGGATATCGACGGGCACGCAGGCCTGGGTGAGGTACTGGACCCCGACCGTGGCCGTGTCGGCGTCGTCGTAGCGCAGCCACCGGATGACCCCGAGTTGCCAGCTGATGCGCTCTTCCTCGGCAAGCCGAATGGCGATCAGGTTGCCACTGTAGATCGTGTCGACCGGAGACTGCAGAAGCAGACAGCAACCGCCGGCGCCCACGTTCTTCATCCAGGCCACGGTCGCGTTCGGGAGGACCTCGTTGCCTTCCTCGTCGTACTCCGGTACCCGACCGTCGACCCCGCGCACCGCGGAGTCCCACACGGCGTGCACTCGCTGAAGCTTCCTCGGCGAGAGGCGCTGGATCTCGCGCGGCTCCGACGAATCGGCGTTGAGCTCCGGACGGGCCTCCTGGCCACCGCCCGGCACGCCAACGCCGAAGATGGAGGGAATGGTGGAGGGATCATCGCTGTCTTCGGCAAAGAACGCGCCCGGCATCATGTCGGAGTCGACATCGGTCACCAGGCGGGGCGCGCGGTAATCGGCGCGGATCATCGTGTGGATTTCCTTCAGGCCGGTCACGGTGACCAGCGGCCCACGATCCGCTGGCTCGCGCCTGAACTGACGCATCGAGGGCACCACCCACCGGCGGCGCAGGCGCTGGTCGAGACTGTCGGCGGCCTTCTGTGGAACTGCCCCTTCGACCGGTGCCGGCGGGGTGAAACGCAGTGCGGCGATGACCGGCCCCAGTTCGATGTACCGAACGCTTGGTGCCGGCCCGTCCTGTCCCATCTGCAGCGAGGGCGGCCGGTCCACGCTCAGCAGCATGCGCAGCATCGGCCTGTCCTGGTCGTTGCGGCTGGCCACCGTGTCCGTGCAGCGCAGGGGTATCGCCTTGAGCCACTGTGCAAGCGCACTGGCCTCGCCACGGTACAAGGCGTAGATGTCAGCCGATGCGAGCACGGCGACGCGGGCAACCGCCGCCTCGACACTCGCAGGCTCGTATCCGGCCCCTCGTTCGCGGTCGGTAGCGGGCTCGGAGGCAACCCCGAGGCGCTCGGCGAGGCCGAGGGCACGATGGAGCTGAAGCCAGAATCCGCGGGGTTCGGCTTGATAGAGGCGCCAGAGGTGCACGGAGAGCATCTGGCTCAGGTACGCGGCCCGGCGCAGGTGCCAGCCGGCGCTGGCCGGCGACCGGCCCTGCTGCAGGTCCACGAGCCGCAGGTGCACGCCGGCAAGGTCCTTGAGCAGGGTCGCGAAGTTCGTCACCAGGACCTGGTGCCCTCGTGCCACCGGTCCCTGCAAGCGCTCCATCTGCGCAGAGAGAATCGACAGCATCGGGAAGACGCGACGGTTACAGACAAGGCTCAACCCGGGCAGGTCGAACTCCTCGACCGGCAATTCGTTCAGGGCCCGGACCATCTCGAGCGAGGCCTCGAACTGGGCCAGCAGGCCCTCCTGCCAGGGGGCTTCCAGCCATGCCTCGAGGGTCTCGGGGGTTCGATAACGGGAAACGTTGGCCACCGCCCGCGATTCCGCCGGATGACTGAAGCCTGACGCCTTCGGGGTTTCGACCATGACGATCCCCTCGCTCGGTCCTTTACTTGTCTAAAAGTATAGACTCTTTTATTGATCTTGCATGTGTCTCTAGATACATTACTGCTCGGGCCATCGGTGTTCAAGCCCATCGCCCAGAGGGCTGGCCTCCTACGGGGACGGGGCCAACCCCTGGTGGGAGGCGAGCCCTCTCGGCGATCCTCGGCCTCGGGGAATGAAGACGATCGCCCAGAGGGCTGGCCTCCTACGGGACACCCCGCGAAACAAACCGAATCTGACCACCGCGGCCGGGTCCGCTATGCCTTTCCCTGGATCACCGCCATCATCTCTTCGCGTTCGGCGGCCGCCGACTCGATCAGGTCCAGCTTTCCATCCTCGTTGGGCGCGGGCAGGTCCAGGCGGGCAAAGGCCGGTACCTCGTGGAAACGGGGGATGGCGGCGTCCGGGTCCGACTGGTTCAGGTGATACAGCCGGGCGACGCTGACCAGGTCGCAATAGTCCGGTGCACCCTCGTGGTCGCGAAGCCAGTTGCCGGATTCGCGCACGACCATGCTCATGCCCGACTCCATGCTCCAGGAGGCGAACACGATCTCGCCCACCACGCCGTGGAGCTTCTCGATGATCACGGTGACCTCCTCGTCGGTCGTTTCCGGATGATTGCGGCCGATGTAGTCGAGGATGGGCAGGGCGCCCACGTCGTGCAGCAGGCCGGCAAGCAGGGCCTGCTCGGCGTCGAGGCCCTTGCACTGGCGGGCCAGCAGGAAGCTCAATACCGAGACATGCACGCTGCGGTCCCACAGCTCGTGCATGCGCCGCTTCAGCACCGGGGAGTTGGAATGGAAGACCTGCTGCATCGCGATGGTCAGGGCCAGCCTGCGCGCGGCGACCAGCCCCAGCCGGACGATCGCGTCGCGCACGCTCTTCACCGGGTTGCCGACCCCGTAGGCGGCGCCGCTGGCCGCACGGATCAGCCCGGCGGTGATCGCGATGTCGAGCGACACGATGTTCGCCAGCCGCTTGATGTCCACGTCCGGGTCCTTCATTGCGGCCTGGATCTTCACCGCCACCTCCGGCAGCGCCGGAAGTTCGAGCTTCTCTTCCTGGCAGGCCGCGTAGACCTCCGCGAACAGGGCACTCTCGGTGTCGTCGAGCTCCGTCTCCTCGACATCGTAGCCGGACTGGCTCTGCTGCCCGTGAAGAATCCCGTAGAGGCGGTTATCGAGTCGAAGCACGACCGCCGTTCCGGAGGCCACCGCGTATTCCTGGAAGCGCCCCTCCGAGAACAGCGGCTGGCGGGCCCGGGTCGAACCGGCCGCCACGCTGGTGGACCCGCTGCTGGTCACCAGGTTCACACTGCCCTCCACCACGTAGAGCAGCCAGCGATGTTCCGCCGATGCGTCCAGCCGCTGGCCGTAGCGCAGGTTTCCGAGCTGGCCACGCTGTGCGAGCCCGGTTCGTTTTTCCCGGTCCAGGTCCCCGACCGGGAACAGCCCCTCCAGCATCTGGGGTTGAGGAATGCGATTATCCACGGTCGCTCCCGCCTCGTGTTCCGTCGTTGTCTTCCGCGGACGGCTTCAGCCCTCCGCACCCTGCGACCCGGCCTCGAATCAGCCCGGATCGGGTCTCGCGATGCCGCCAGCGACCGGGATTCGGCCCCTGGCCGGTCCCGATCTGCGAGGCCGCAGCCCGCCACTCGTATAGCCTGCTGTATCGGCCCGGTGGCAGTGGACTTGAGAGCCTGACCGCCAGATCGCAATCCGCTTCTCGCATCAGTGCTGCAGCAGTTCGGACCAGCCGAACAGGGTGCCATTGGCATCGGCCGTATCATCGTCGGGGGGACGCCGGTAGCGCCCCTGCACCTCGCGCACGGTGCCGATGTCCGCGATCTGGCCGCGGACGCGCATCAGCACTACGTCACCTTCGAAACGCAGCTCCTGCACCGACCAGCTCAGACCGGGCCGGATCACGCGGTCCAGCCCCTCTAGCGCCGCCATCGCGCCCTCGGGATCGCCCCAGAAGAGCTGGTCGTGGCGCTCCCCCCAGCTCTCTTCCTGCCACCACCGCCCCGCGCGCAGCAGCCCTGCCTCGGCGGCGGGGAAGATCTCCGCGACCTGGCGCTGGTTGCCGGCGATTCGCTCGTCGACGATGGCGCGGGTCATGCCGGTCACCGCGATCAGGCTGCCCACGGCCAGCAGCACCAGCACCACCGCCAGCGCGATCCCGCGTTGAGCCAACCGCATCCGCGGGCCCATCACAGCGACGCGTGCCCGGCCAGCACGGCATTGCGCAGGCTCACCGTGAATTCCACCTCGTGGGTCAGTTGCTGCTGACCCGCGCGGCTCTCGAGTTCCAGCTCCACGCGCAGTGCCACCGGCTGCTCCCAGTTCGGTTCGCCGGCGGCATCAACGGCAACGGCGCTCATCGCGCGCACGGCGCTGACCAGCGGCTGGTTTTGCGGGGGCGTTGCGTCGTTCCCGCAGCGGAGCTGGTTGTCGTGCACGCTGTAGACACTGGCGACCCAGTTGCCGGTCTCGCCCAGGCAGTTCATGCCCGCCTTGCGCACGGTGAAGACCTGCTGCGTGACGCTGCCGGGATCACTGGGCTCAAGCGCCCCCGCGAGATCGAGCGCACCGTCCTCGCGCAGGCCCGCTCCCCGGATGTCCCGCGCCATGAAATCGGTCGCGAAGCGCAGGTTTTCCTTCATGGTCGCGACCCGCTCCTGCTCGAGCTGCAGCTGCCGCACGCTCAGGAACAGGCTCACCGCCCCCGCGATCAGGAGCAGACCGAGGGTCATCGCGACCATCAGCTCGACGAGGGAGAAGGCCCGCTGCCGCTGCTTCGGGCTCACGATGCCGGCTCCTGCGGGATCTCGACTGCGTAGTCCAGGTGCACGCGGCCATGTTCCGCATCCGCGAAGCGCTCCTCCGTCCAGGAAACCGCGATCACCCGCCAGGTCCCGGCACCACTGATGCGCACTTCGAGTTCCGGGAGACAGACGTGCGGCCCCGCCTGCGCGCAGTCCCGTCGCTGCACCCAGTCGTCGAGCCACCCGAGTCCGGCATCTCCGCCGGCCGCAGCCTGCCAGAGGCGTTCACCGGCGTCGGCGGCGATCAGGCTTGCGAGGGTGCGCTGATAGGCCGAGTGGGTGGCCTGCAACGCCTGCAGCTGCAGCGCCACGCTCCCCAGGGCGCCGACCGAGAGGACCAGCAGCGCGATCAGCGTCTCCAGCAGGCTGAAGCCCGAGCATCGGCGGCTCATGCGCAACCTCCCTGCTGCACGCGGATCCGGCCCGTGCGGCTGATCACGATCTGGCGCCCGTCCTCTCCGGCGCACACGGTGATCGTGCCCATCTGCAGTGCGCCGCTGACCTGTCGCGTGGCCCCGAGTCCGACGTAGGAGACGTAACGCTGTACCGGGGTATTGCCGCTGATGGTGATCCCGTCCATGGCCGGATCGCCGGCGGCGAGGAGGGGATCCGTGTCGCCGCGAAGTGCGTCTCCGCCGGTGTCCAGAAAGACGATCCAGCCCTGCTCCCAGCCGCCGTCCTCGGTGCAGTAGACCCCGTCGTCGCTCTTGCACAGGGTCGCGCGCGCGTTGTGGCGGACGGCCTCCGAGCGGGTGGCGTGCAGGGCGGCGACGAGGCGGTTGGTCGTGGTGGTCAGCCGGGTGTCCTGTACCAGGCTCCCGAAGGCCGGCACGCCGATACCCAGCAGTACCGCGGCCACGGACATCGTGACGAGGAGTTCGACGAGGGTGAGTCCCGCATCCCTGCGCATCGCTGGCCTCCTTCCCTGAGGCTGTACAGACGCCTGGAGAATAGCGCGCGCTTCCGGCGGTTGGAACCTTGTCGGTGGTTCTATATCCGGGAGGCTGGGAGCCGGCGTTGAATCCTTGCCGCACCCACGACCCCGTTGCTCCGGGCACCTGCCCTCCGCCCGTCGCGCCCGCCGACGGCGAGTGAGAGGAACGCCACTATGGAGTGCGGGAGCTTGCTCCCGCTTTCAGGCGCTTGGGCTTGCTTGCGCTTTCAGGCGCTTGGGCTTGCTTCCGGGGCAGGAGGCGAGCCTCCTGCAGGGCAAAGCGGCGGCAAGCCGCCGCACTCCATGGGGCAGGACTCAGGTGCTGGTGCGCGACGCCTTCTTGCGCTCGTGTTCGAGCAGCAGCTTCTTGCGGATGCGGATATTCTTCGGAGTCACCTCGACCAGTTCGTCGTCGTCGATGAACTCGATCGCCTGCTCGAGGGTCATGCGAATCGGCGGTGTGAGGATGATGTTCTCGTCGGAGCCCGAGGCGCGGACGTTGGTGAGCTGCTTGGCCTTCAGCGGGTTCACCACGAGGTCGTTGTCGCGCGAGTGGATGCCGATGACCATGCCCTCGTAGACCTCCTCGCCCGGGCCGATGAACAGCTTGCCGCGCTCCTGCAGGTTGAACAGCGCGTAGCCCAGCGCCTTGCCGTGGCCGTTCGCGATCAGCACGCCGTTGCTGCGGGCCCCGATCGCGCCGGTCCTGAACGGGCCATAGTGCTCGAACACGTGGTGAATGATGCCGGTGCCCGAGGTCGCGGTCAGGAATTCCGTCTGGAAGCCGATCAGGCCGCGCGACGGCATGATGTAGTCCAGCCGGACCCGGCCCTTGCCGTCCGGCACCATGTCCTGCAGTTCACCGCGGCGAACGCCCAGGGCCTCCATCACCGTGCCCTGGTGGATCTCCTCGATGTCGATGGCGACGCGCTCGTAGGGCTCGCAGGCCTCGCCCTCCATCTCACGCAACACCACCTCCGGGCGCGACACGCCGAGCTCGTAGCCCTCCCGGCGCATGTTCTCGATCAGGATGCCGAGGTGCAGTTCGCCGCGACCGGAGACCTTGAACTTGTCGGCGTCCGCGGTCTCCTCCACCCGCAGCGCGACGTTGTGCTTCAACTCCTCCAGCAGCCGCTCGCGCAGTACCCGGGAGGTCACGAACTTGCCCTCGCGCCCCGCGAACGGGGAGGTGTTCACCTGGAAGGTCATGCTGACGGTGGGCTCGTCCACGGTCAGTGGCGGGAGGGCCTCGACCTTCGCGGGATCGCAGAGGGTGTCGGAGATGTAGAGCTCGTCCATGCCGGTGAAGGTGATGATGTCGCCGGCCGAGGCCTCCGGTACCTCGATGCGCTGCAGGCCGTGGAAGCCCATGATCTGCAGCACGCGCCCGGAGCGCACGTGGCCCATGCGGTCGATGACCTTCACCGGGCTGTTGGTGCCGATCTTCCCGCGGCTGATGCGGCCGATGCCGATCAGGCCCTGGAAGCTGTTGTAGTCCAGCGACGAGACCTGCATCTGGAACGGGCCCTCGGCGTCCACCGCAGGCGGCGCCACGCGCTCGACGATGGTCTCGAACAGGCAGTCCATGTTGCCTTCGCTTACGTCGGCATCCAGGCCCGCGTAGCCCTGCAGCGCGGAGGCGTAGACCACGGGGAAGTCCAGCTGCTCGTCGCTGGCGCCGAGGCGGTCGAAGAGATCGAAGACCTGGTCGATCACCCAGTGCGACCGGGCGCCGGGGCGGTCGATCTTGTTCACCACCACGATCGGCTTGAAGCCCATCGCGAAGGCCTTGGAGGTCACGAAACGGGTCTGCGGCATCGGGCCGTCGACCGCGTCGACCAGCAGCAGGACCGAATCCACCATGGACAGCACGCGCTCGACCTCGCCGCCGAAGTCGGCGTGCCCGGGGGTGTCGACGATGTTGATGCGGTAGTCGTTCCAGCGGATCGCGGTGTTCTTCGCGAGGATGGTGATGCCGCGTTCCTTCTCGATCGCGTTCGAATCCATCAGCCGCTCGCCCTGCTCGGTGCGGGCATCCAGCGTGCCGGACTGGCGCAGCAGCTGGTCGACGAGGGTGGTCTTGCCATGATCGACGTGGGCGATGATGGCGATGTTGCGAAGCTTGGCGGTCATGCGGGGCGGACTCGGCGGCGAAACGGGGGCGGATTATACCCCTTCGCTGTTTTCGCTGCCGCGCCGAAATATTTGAAGAACGGGGACTGAAGAACGGGGACAGATTTGAAATCTGTCCCCGGGAGGTTGGCAAGGGTTCGCAAGGCTCCCGGTTCAGTCCTCGAGATAGGTGTAGCCGGTGAGCCCGTGCTCCAGCTCCGCGAGCAGTGCCCCGGCCTCGGCGCCGCGCAGGCCGACCGCGTAGATCTTCTCGCGGTAGGCGCGGCGCAGCGTGTCGGGCTCGAAGTGCACGTAGCGCAGCAGCTCGTCCACGGTGTCGCCGCGTTCGGGCTCCACCAGCCGGTAGCCGCCGTCCTCGGTGAGTTCGACATTGATCGAGTCGGTGTCCCCGAAGAGGTTGTGCAGGTCACCCAGGATCTCCTGGTAGGCGCCGACCAGGAAGATGCCGAGAAAGTAGTCCTCGCCCTCGCGCCAGGGGTGCAGCGCCAGCGTGCTGACCGTGGCCTCGGCCTCCACGTAGCGATCCACGCGGCCGTCCGAGTCGCAGGTCAGGTCCTGCAGCACCGCGCGCCGGTGCGGCGGCTCGTCGAGGCGGTGCAGTGGCACCACCGGAAAGATCTGGTCAATCGCCCACGCGTCCGGGATCGACTGGAAGACCGAGAAGTTGCAGAAGTACTTGTCCGCGAGCCTCTCCGTGAGTTCCACGCGGATCTCGGCGGGCAGCGTGTTCCTGCCGTCCGCGAGCAGGCGCTGGCCGATCACGAAGTAAAGTTCCTCGGCGCGGGCCCGGTCGGACAGCGACAGCAGCCCCCGCGCGAAGCGGGCCTGCGACTCCGACAGGCCGTAGGCGGCGTCGTGGTAGATCTCCGAGGGCGGCCGGCGGTCGTCGTCGAGCAGCGCGCGCATGTCCGCAAGCACCGCCGGTTCGCCCGGCTCGGCCGGCGCCGGATCGCCCGCGCCCGGGGCCGTCTCGCTGTCGATCACGTTGGTGATCAGCACCGCGTGATGGGCGGTCATCGCGCGGCCCGATTCGGTGAAGATCTCCGGCATCGTGCGGTGCTGGTCGCGGCAGATATGCGCCAGCGGGCGCAGGATGTTCAGCGCGTATTCCTCCACCGAATAGTTCATCGAGCAGTCGTTGCGCGAGCGCGTGCCCTCGTAGTCCACGCCGAGACCGCCACCGACGTCGACCACCTGCAGATTCGCGCCCGCGTCGGTGAGCGCCGCGAAGTAATGCGCGGCCTCGCCCATCCCCGCCTGGATGTCGCGGATGTTGGCGATCTGCGAGCCCATGTGGAAGTGCAGCAGCTGCAGCTGCTCCAGCCAGTCGAGGTCCTGCAGACGCTCCAGCAGGTGCAGCACGTCCGCGGCGGAGAGCCCGAACTTGGCCTTCTCGCCGCCGGTGTTCTGCCACTTGCCCTTGCCGATCGATGCCAGTCGCACGCGCAGGCCGAGCAGCGGCAGGATGTCCATCTCGCGCGACTGGCGGATCACCTCCTCGAGCTCGGACGGCTTCTCGACGACGATGTAGACGCGGTGACCCAGCCGACGGCCGATCAGCGCGAGCCGGACGTACTCGCGGTCCTTGTAGCCGTTGCAGACGATCACGGAACCGGCCGGTGCCAGCGCCAGCACCGCCATCAGCTCGGGCTTGGAGCCGGCCTCGAGCCCCACGCGGGCGCCCGGCTCGGTCAGGATGCGCTGCACCACCGAGCGCTGCTGGTTCACCTTGATCGGGTAGATCGCGGTGTAGCCACCCGTGTAGTCCAGTTCCGCGGCGGCCTCCTCGAAGGCGCGGGTCAGGCGCTGCACGCGCGAGCCGAGCACGTCCTGGAACCGCACCAGCACCGGCGGCCCGATGTGCTCCTGGCGCAGCCGCTGGGCCAGTTCGAAGAGGTCCACCCCCGGGTGCTCCGGCCAGTCCGGCCGGCGCATCACCATCCGGCCCTGCGGATTGATCTCGAAGAAGCCCCCGTTCCAGTAGGCGATGCTGTAGCCGTGGCGGGCGTCCTCGATGGTCCAGGTCGTGTCGTTCATGCGTGATCACCGTCTGGTCGTTGACGTGGCTGGCCCCCTCCCCGACCCTCCCCCGCAGGTGAGGGCCGGGGGGTGAGGCCCGGCCCCCGAAAACGTATCATACGCGCCACCCCCCGCCCACGGCCCGGAGCCCGACGAAGATGACCCTCGACGAGAACTGGTTCAGCGAGACCCATCAGGACATGGCCTTCTCCCTGCGCATCAGGGGCAAGCTGCACGAGGAACAGACGCCGTTCCAGAAGATCGAGGTCTACGACACCGTCAGCTTCGGCAAGCTGATGGTGATCGACGGCTGCGTGATGCTGACCGACCGCGACAACTTCATCTATCACGAGATGATGGCCCATCCGGTGCTGTTCGCGCACCCGAACCCGAAGAACGTGCTGATCATCGGCGGAGGGGACTGCGGCACCCTGCGCGAGGTGCTGAAGCACGACTGCGTGCAGCGCGCGACCCAGGTGGATATCGACGAGCGCGTGACCCGGGTGTCCGAGCAGTTCTTCCCGCAGTTGTGCGAATCCAACGACGACCCCCGGGCGGATCTGCGCTTCGACGACGGCATCGCCCATGTGAAGAACGCGGAGCCGGGGTCGATCGACGTGATCGTCATCGACTCCACCGACCCGGTCGGGCCGGCCGAGGGGCTGTTCTCGACTTCCTTCTACAAGGATTGCCGGCGGGCGCTGGCGAGCGACGGGCTGCTGGTGCAGCAGAGCGAATCGCCGCTGCTGCACACCGACAGCATCATCCGGCCGATGCACGACAGCCTGCGGGCGGCGGACTTCCTGGACATGCTGACGCTGCACTTCCCCCAGGCGAGCTATCCCTCCGGCTGGTGGACCGCGACCATCGCGGCGAAGGACGCGACGGTGTGTTTCCACCGCGAAGAGGCCGCGGAGGAACTGCCCTTCCACACCGACTACTACAACGCCGCGATCCAGCGCGCCGCCCCGGCAACGCCGGAGTTCTTCCGGAGAAAGCTCTTCGCGTGATCGGGTCACCGGCGTCGGGGATGGTCGCCCAGGGGGCTGGCCTCCTACGGTGCTTGGCCCGGGCCCTTGTGGGAGGCG
>RECA01000044.1 GCA_007692435.1 Thioalkalivibrio sp. | reverse complement strand
AGATCTGCGTGGTCGCGAGATCCGCGTGGCCCAGCAGCTCCTGCACCGCGCGCAGGTCGCCGCTGGATTCCAGCAGGTGACTGGCGAAGGCGTGCCGCAGCCGGTGCGGGTGCAGCCGCTCGCCGAGACCGGCGCGCTGCCCGGCCAGCTCCAGCCGGCGCTGCACCGCGCGGTTGCCCAGCCTGTGCCCGCGTTGCGACACGAGCAGCGCCGGCTCCCCCGCGGCGGCCCACTCCGGACGCACCGCGAGCCAGTCGCGCAGGGCGGCGGCGGCCATGCGTCCCACCGGCACCGTGCGTTCGCGCCGGCCCTTGCCCAGCACGCGCACCAGTCCGGACACCAGGTCCAGGTCCGCGAGATCCAGCCCGGTCAGCTCGGAGAGCCGCAACCCCGAAGAGTAGAGGAGTTCCAGCATCGCCCGGTCGCGCAGGTCCAGGGTCCGCTCCGAGGGCTGCAGCATCGCACTCGTGGCCTGGTCCACGTCCAGCCCGCGCGGCAGCGGCCGCCGGGGCCGTGGACCGCGCAGCGTCGCACCCGGGCTGCTCTCCAGCAGACCCTCGCGCACCGCCCACCGGCCAAAGCTGCGCGCGGCGGAGAGAAAGCGCTGGATGCTGCGCGGGTTGCGCCCCGCACGCGCCATCCCCGCGGCGATCCGGCGCAGCGTCCCGGGATCCAGCTCGCCCCAGCCCCCGGTGAACCCCGCGCGCAGCCGGTCGAGATCGCGCCCGTAGGCGGCCATTGTGTGCACGGACAGGCCGCGTTCGTCGCGGAGGTGGTCGAGGAAGGCCTGGACGGCGGGGTCCCGGGGCCGCTCCGATCCGCCGCCGGCCGGCCTAACCGGCGGCGCAGGATCGGGCGTCATGACAGCAGATGGCCTCGGCCAGGAGCTCACCCAGGTGAGTGACGAAATAGGTGCCCATGTCCGGGAGAAAACGCTCCGGCGAGCGGCTGCCGAGTCCGAGGACCCCGATCTTGCGGCCGTCGGCCGACAGCGGCATCAGGATCGCGGAGCCGATCCCGCCGGCATCGTCGCCGAACAGCGCCTCGAGTGCGGAACGCGGCAGGCGCCCGCACATCGCCCGGCCGCGCGCGAACAGTTCCTCGAACTGCTCGAGGTCCGCCGGCGCAAGGCGGTGCAGATCGCTGCTGTCCTGCGCAGCCAGCCCGATGCTGACCAGCTCGGCCTTGAGCTCGTCGCGCAATGCCTCCTGGGTGAGCGCCAGCACCGCGTCCAGACCCTCGGCGTGCATCAGCGTGCGCGCCAGCCGGTGCAGGTGCAGGCCCATGCGCTCGTTCTCCCGGGCGCGCTCGACCAGTTCGGCCATGCGCTGCTCCAGGTAGCGGTTCTTCTCGCGCAGCAGCGCGACCTGGCGCTCGATCAGCGACACCGAGCCGCCCGTCGGGTGAGGCAGGCGCAGCACGTCGAGCAGCGGCAGGTGACGCTCGAAGAAATCGGGGTGATCGCGAAGGAAGGCCTCGACGGCCTCCTCGGTGGGAAAATCGGGTTCGGTGCGCGGAGAACTGGCAGTCATGGCTCGATTCGACCCTTGAATACGGTGGTGGCAGGGCCGGTCATCCAGACGGGATCCGTGCCCAGTCCGTTCCAGCTTAGCACAAGGCTTCCGCCCGGCAGGTGGACCCGCACCCGTGCATCGACCAGCCCGCGGCGGCGTGCGACCGCCATCGCCGCGCAGGCACCGGTGCCACAGGCCAGCGTCTCGCCGACGCCCCGTTCATGCACCCGAAGGTCGATGCGCTCGCGCCCGCGGATGGCCGCGAAACCGGCGTTCACGCGGTTCGGGAAACGCGGGTGGTGTTCGATCAGCGGGCCGAGCCGGCTCACCTCGGCGGCAGCGACGTCGTCGACCAGGATCACCGCGTGCGGGTTGCCCATCGAGACCGCCCCGATGCGCAGGGTCGCGCCGTCCACGTCGAGGTCGTATTCCTCCGCTGCCGCCTCGGCGAGGAAGGGGATCCCCGCAGGCTCGAAACACGGGCGACCCATGTCCACGCGGACCTGTCCATCGGGCTCCAGCTGCAGCACGATGCGGCCCGCGCGGGTCTCCACCGCGATGGTGTCCGCCTGCGTGAGCCCCTGCTCGCGCACGAAGACCGCGAAGCAGCGGGCGCCGTTGCCGCACTGCTCCACCTCGCCGCCGTCCGCGTTGTAGATCCGGTAGCGGAACAGCGCCGTGGCGGGATCGGAGGGCGGCTGGACCAGCAGCACCTGGTCGCAGCCCACGCCAAAGTGGCGGTCGGCCAGGAAGCGCACGTCATCCGGGCTCAGGTCGACCGGCTGGCGCACGCCGTCGATCACCACGAAGTCGTTGCCGAGCCCCTGCATCTTCGCAAAGGCGAGGCCCCTCAGGGGCGAACCCGCCACCGGGGGTGCGCGTCCGGGGTCCGTCATCACGCTGCCCCGTGTCCAGGGTTCACAGGTGGCCCCAGACCAGCAGGTGGCGGTCGCTGACCTGTTCCACATGCAGGGCATCGAGGCCCGCCGCCCGCAACTGGGCGCGCACCTCGTCCGGCGTGAACGCGGCGTGGAGGGAGTGCTCGAAGTCCCGCCTCAGCACCTCCGGTTCGCCGTCCGCGTGCTCGGCGACCAGGGCCCCGACCTGCTCCGGCGAGGCGGGCCGGCACAGATCCATCACGAAGACCCGGGCACCCGGCGCCCCGTCGCGGAGGACCGCCGCCCAGAGGACCCGCGGGTCGTGGAGGTGGTGCAGCAGGCTGTTGCTGATGATCGTGTCGTAGGGCACCGCCGGACCGGAGGCCTCCGGCAGCAGCCCGAGGGCCAGTCGGACCCTGGGGCCGGCGGGATGCCGGCGCCGCAGCTCCGCGCCGGCCGCCAGCATCGCCGGTGATCCGTCGATCCCGTCGACCCGGCAGGCGGGGTAGCGCGCAGCGAAGCGCAGGCTCACGTCCCCGGGACCGCAGCCGAGATCCAGCACCATGCCGCTGACCGGCTCCGGGAAACGCTCGGCAAACAGGTCCACGAAGTGCTCGTGCGGCTCGCTGAAGTCGGCCTGTGCATAGGCACGGGCCTGGTCCTCGCCCAGCATCAGCTCCGGTTCGGGCCGCCGTTCCATCAGTCATCCACCGGCAGCATGCTCTCGCGCATCATCAGGTGATCCACCTGTTCGCGCCGGTTCACGATCTGGAACCGGTCGCCGTCCACCATCACCTCCGGGGGCCGCGGGCGGCTGTTGTAGTTCCCGGCCATCACGAAGCCGTAGGCACCGGCGGAACGCACGGCCAGCAGATCCCCCTCGGCCAGCGTGAGTTCACGCTCGCGGCCCAGGAAATCGCCGGTCTCGCAGACCGGGCCGACCACGTCATAGAGCCGTGCGGGTCCGCCCCGTGGCCGGACCGGCACGATCTCCTGCCAGGCACCGTACAGCGCGGGGCGGATCAGATCGTTCATCGCCCCGTCGACGATGGCGAAGTCCTTGTGGTCGGTGTGCTTCAGGAACTCCACGCGCGTCAGGAAGATGCCGGCGTTCGCCGCGATCGCCCGTCCCGGCTCCAGCATCACCTGCAGGTTCCGGCCCGCGAGCACCGCCTTCAGCGCAGCGGCGTAGTCGGCCGGCTGTGGCGGCGTCTCGTCCCGGTAGCGCACGCCGAGACCGCCACCGACATCGATGTGCTCCAGCGCGATTCCGTCCGCGAGCAGGCGATCCGCGAGCTCGAGGACGCGGGCGAGTGCATCGGTGAAGGGCGTCAGCCGGGTCAGCTGCGATCCGATGTGGAAGCCGACCCCGAGAATCGCCACGTGCGGCAGCGCCGCCGCCTCGCGGTAGAGCACCATCGCCGAATCCACATCCACACCGAACTTGTTCTCGCGCAGACCGGTGGCGATGTAGGGGTGCGTCTCGGCGTCCACGTCCGGATTCACCCGGATCGAGACCGGCGCGCGCAGCTCCATCTCGCCGGCCACGCGGTTCAGCAGCTCGAGCTCGGGCCGGGATTCGATGTTGAAGCAGTGGATTCCGACCTGCAGCGCGCGTCGCATCTCGTCCGCGGTCTTGCCGACGCCGGAGAAGACGATCCCGCCAGGCGACCCGCCGGCACGCAGCACGCGCTCGAGTTCGCCGCCGGACACGATGTCGAAGCCGGAACCGAGGCGGGCGAGCACATTCAGCACCGCGAGACTGGAGTTGGCCTTCACCGCGAAACAGACACGGTGCGGGATGTCCTCCAGTGCCGTGGTGAAGGCCCGGTAGTGACGGGTCAGCGTGGCACGGGAATAGACGTAGGCAGGGGTCCCGACCGTCTCGGCCAGGGCGTCCAGTGCCACGTCCTCGCAGTGCAGCACATTGTCATGCAGTGCGAAATGGTCCATCAGCGGCGCTCCTCGGGGGCATCTTCGGGCAGGTACAGATCGCCCTTCTGGCCGCAGCTGGCAAGCATCTGCATGGACCCGAGGATCACGATCAGGGCGATGAAGACGAGCTGGGCTTTGCAGGGCATGATGGGGGCGCAACGGGAGTGTTCGCGCTAGTGTAAAGCGGAGCGCCGGGCGCTGCATTGCGCACGCGCCCGCCGGGATGGTCTAGACTCCATGGTTCGCTACCGAAGTGGTGGCGTTCCGGCGCGTCCTCCGGGGCCGCCGCCGTTCAGGCGCCGCCCGGGGGGTTCGCGCCTGGCGGGTTTTTCGCTGAACCGCTGTTGGAATAGTTTTGTCTTAATGGTCGTCCGTACCACAGGCGTTTCAAACCCGACGCCCCGGACGATCCGGATCGAACCAAAGATGAGAGGAGAACTCCATGACAAGTAACAAGCGCCGTGTCTTTCTGAAAGGCAGCCTGGCCGCCGGCACCGTCGGCGTAGCCGTTGGAGCCGGTCTGCTGGCCCCCAGCAAGCTGCTGGCCGCATGGCCGTCCGACGCCTTCCAGTCGCTTCCTTTTGAAGATTCGCTCGAGGCCGCCCTCGGCACCACCGAGATGCCGGAAGGCGAGATCGAGATCACTGCCCCGGAGATTGCGGAAAACGGCATGGTTGTGCCGGTGACCGTGGAAACCGGGATGTCCGACGTGAGCGAAATGGCCCTGTTCGTGGTCGAGAACGGCTCCCCGCTGACCTCCAAGTACATCCTGGGTGCTGGCGCCGTGCCGATGTTCGCCACCCGCATCAAGATGGGTGAGTCCTCCGACGTGGTCGCGACCGTGAAGTCGAACGGCACCTGGTACAGCGCGACCCGCGAAGTGAAGGTCACCATCGGTGGCTGCGGCGGCTAAGCGTCCGGAACATCCTGAACGACATTCCCAATCTCTGGAGGTATAACCATGTCCACCATTCGTGTTCGTGCCGCGGAACGCGACGGCGTCGTCACCGTCCGCGCCCTGATGACCCATCCGATGGAAACCGGAACCGCCAAGGACAGCGCCGGCAACGTGATCCCGCCCCACCACATCGAGACGGTGCTGGCGGAGAGCGAGGGCAACACCGTGATGACCGCCTACTGGGGCGTCACGATCTCGCGCAACCCCTTCTTCCAGTTCCAGTTCGCGGGCAACTCGGGCGACAGCCTGAAGCTCTCCTGGACGGACAACAAGGGTGAGAGCGACAGCGTCGAGACCACCATCGGCTGAGCCTTCCCAGGCTGCACGTCGAACTCGGCCGGGGCACGTCCCCGGCTTTTTTGTGCCTGCTTTTCCGGGGTGGCAGGGAAACGTAGAGTCGAGGTTACAAGATGAACCCTTGGCCACCAGCCCACCCACCGGCCGTAGGGTCGGCCAAGCGAAGCGGGCCCACCAGCCCGGGACCCCGCCAGGATTCAGGAGGGCACCATGCCGCGAAAGCCCAGGATCCCGACACCCACCCCGGCCACCGGGGCCATCGAACCGCTGGACGAGGAGACCCTCCCGGCGGAGCGGCCCGGTCTGCGGCCCGCCTGCGCCTTCCAGCCGATCCAACCGCTGTGGCAGCGGCTTCCGAAACGCGACGAGCGCGGCCGCCGGCTGGCCGACTTCATGATGCTGATCCCGGGCCTCAAGCGGCGAAGCGACATGGAGATCCGGCAGCGCCTGCAGGCGATCCACGAGGTCCTCGAGGGTTATAGCGAGGTCGTCGCCTACGTCGAGATGAACCTGCGCATCAATACGCTCTGGGTCTCGGTCCAGGCGCAACCCGGCCTCTGCCTCGAGATCCCCGCCGCCATCAAGTGCGCCGTGCCGGAGGCCCTGCTGATCGGCCAGAGGCCCGATTCGTGACCCCCGGAACGGTAGGAGGCCAGCCCCCTGGGCGACCCATTGCCCAAGCGCCCGATCGCCGAGAGGGCTCGCCTCCCACAGGGGCCGGGGCGAGCACCGCAGCAGGCCAGCCCCCTGGGCGAAATTCCCCGGCGCCCGATCGACGAGATCGCCCGCCTTCCGTCGGTTTCATGGCCCCGTAGAATGCACAAGGGACAAAGAAGCTTGCCAAACTGGGTTTTTGCGATAGCATCAGGGCCATGAGAGCGCGTACCGCGGTCGTTCAACGCGACACACTGGAGACCCGCATCCGGGTCGAGCTGAACCTCGATGGCAGCGGGAACGGCCGTTTCGTCACCGGCATCCCCTTCCTGGAGCACATGCTCGACCAGGTGGCCCGGCACGGCGTGGTGGATCTCGACGTCCAGGCCGAGGGCGACCTGCAGATCGACGCGCACCACACCGTCGAGGACATCGGCATCACAATCGGCCAGGCGCTGGCCCAGGCGCTGGGGGACAAGAAGGGTATCCGCCGCTACGGACACGCCTACGTGCCGCTGGACGAGGCGCTCTCGCGGGTGGTGATCGACTTCTCCGGGCGTCCGGGGCTCGAGATGCACGCCGATTTCCGCCGTTCGCACATCGGCCAGTTCGACGTCGACCTCTTCCACGAATTCTTCCAGGGGCTGGTCAACCACGCCCGGATGACACTGCACATCGACGGTCTCCGGGGCAACAACGCCCACCATGTCGCGGAGACGATCTTCAAGGCCTTCGGCCGCGCGCTGCGCATGGCGGCAGAACCGGATCCGCGCATGACCGAAATCACGCCTTCCACCAAGGGCGCCCTGTAAAGGGAAGGAATCAGGGGGCGTTCCCAAATGCAAAGCGTCGCCGTAATCGACTACGGCATGGGCAACCTGCACTCGGTGGAGCGCGCGCTCCGCCACGAGGCGCCCCCCGACACGCAGGTCCTGCTGACCAGTGACCTCGCGCTCATCCGCGAGGCGGATCGGCTCGTCTTTCCCGGACAGGGGGCGGCGGCCGACGCGATGCGCGAACTGCGTGCGATGGGGCTCGACCGTGTCCTGCCGGAGCTGGCCACCACGCGCCCCTTCCTGGGCATGTGCCTCGGCCAGCAGATCCTGCTCGACTGGAGCGCCGAAAACGGCGGCGTGGATCTCCTCGGCGTGATCCCCGGCACCGTGGAGCGTTTTCCGGAGCGCTCGATCGATGGCGACGGACGCCGGCTGAAGATTCCGCACATGGGCTGGAACGTCGTGCGCCAGGTCCAGGACCACCCCCTCTGGCACGGCCTGCCCAAGGAACCGTGGTTCTACTTCGTGCACAGCTACCGCGCGCTCGCGGCCCGGCGGGAGGACGTGGTCGGCGAAACCGACTACGGTCAGCCCTTCGCCTCGGTGATCGCACGCGACTCGATGTTCGCAATGCAGTGCCATCCCGAAAAGAGCGCCGCCGACGGGCTGCGCCTGCTGAACAACTTCCTCCGCTGGGACGGCCGCTGGTGATGCCGCTGCAACCGTTCCATGCACCCACCTCACGCCCACAGGCGGGGGAGGGGTTTTCATCGTCAGGGGTGGCGCAGGGCCCTCACGGTAAGCAACGGAGTCGATGATGCTGGTGATACCCGCAATTGATCTCAAGGAAGGCAAGTGCGTCCGGCTGCGGCAGGGCCGGATGGAGGAATCCACGGTCTTCGGCGACGACCCGGTGGCCATGGCCGGACGCTGGGTGGATGCGGGCGCGGAACGGCTGCACATCGTCGACCTCGACGGCGCCTTCGCCGGGGCGCCAAAGAACCGGGGCGTGATCCACGCGATCGCCGAGGCCTACCCGGACCTGCGCATCCAGGTCGGCGGCGGCATCCGCGACGACGACACGGTGCTGGCCTACCTGGAGGCCGGGGTCGAGTTCGTGATCATCGGCACCAAGGCAGTCAGCGCACCGCACTTCGTCAACGACCTGTGCCTGGAATTCCCGGGCCGCATCATCGTCGGGCTCGACGCCCGCGACGGCAAGCTGGCGGTCGACGGCTGGTCCAAGCTCTCGCACCACGACGTGATCGACCTCGCGCAGCACTTCGAGAGCGATGGCGTGATGGCGATCGTCTACACCGACATCAGCCGCGACGGCATGATGCAGGGCGTGAACGTCGAGGCCACCGCACGTCTGGCCCAGGGGGTCCGGATTCCGGTGATCGCCTCCGGCGGGGTCAGCTCGCTGGACGACATCCGGCGCCTGCTCGAACACGAGGACGATGGCATCGACGGTGTGATCGTCGGCCGAGCCCTGTACGAGGAGACGTTCACCCTGCAGGAAGCGATCGCACTGGCCGCGGGGCAGGCCTGACCCATGCTGGCGCGCCGCATCATCCCCTGCCTCGACGTCGACGCCGGCCGCGTGGTCAAGGGCGTGAACTTCGTCGGCATCCGCGACGCCGGGGACCCGGTGGAAGTGGCCCGCCGCTATGACGCGCAGGGCGCCGACGAGATCACCTTCCTCGACATCACCGCGAGCAGCGACGAGCGCGAGACCATCGTGCACGTGGTCGAACAGGTCGCGGAACAGGTGTTCATCCCGCTGACGGTCGGCGGCGGCATCCGCGAGGTCGCCGACATCCGGCGCCTGCTGAACGCGGGCGCCGACAAGGTCTCGATCAACACCGCCGCGGTACAGCGGCCGGAACTGGTGGCCGAGGCGGCGACGCGCGTCGGCAGCCAGTGCATCGTCGTGGCGATCGACGCCAAGCAGGTGCAGGACGACGCCGAATTTCCGCACTGGGAGGTGTTCACCCACGGCGGGCGCCGCGGTACCGGCATCGACGCGGTGGCCTGGGCGCAGAAGATGGTGCAGCTGGGCGCCGGCGAGATCCTGCTGACCAGCATGGACCGCGACGGCACCCGGATCGGCTTCGATCTCGACCTGACCCGCACGGTGAGCGACGCGGTGAGCATCCCGGTGATCGCCTCGGGCGGGGTCGGCGAACTCGCGCACCTGGTCGCAGGGGTGGTCGATGGCCACGCCGACGCGGTCCTCGCCGCCAGCATCTTCCACTTCGGCCAGCACACGGTGGCGGAGGTCAAGGCGGCCATGGCCGCGGCCGGCGTGCCGGTGCGTCCACCGCGCGGGACCGACGCATGAGTGGCGAGATCCTGCAGCGGCTCGCCGAGGTCATCGAGCAACGGCGGCAGGCGGATCCGGAGACGTCCTACGTCGCCTCGCTGCACCACCGCGGCCTCGACGTGATGCTGAAGAAGCTCGGCGAGGAGGCCACCGAAACGGTCATCGCCGCCAAGAACCCGGACGACGCAGCCCTGGTCTCGGAGATGGCGGACCTCTGGTTCCACGCACTCGTGGTATTGTCTGCGCGCGGACTGCACCCGGATGACGTACTGGGCGAGCTCGGCCGCCGCTTCGGCCTCTCCGGCATCACCGAAAAGGCGAATCGCGGCGCAGCGGGCAAACGCTCGGGTTGATTCAGGGTCTACCACTATTCAGGTTCACGTTTTCATCGTCTTCGGAGGCATCCCATGGGGATCGGCGGTATCAGCATCTGGCAGCTTCTCATCATCCTGCTCATCGTAGTGCTCCTGTTCGGCACCAAGAAGCTGCGCAACATGGGCGGTGACCTCGGTTCCGCCATCAAGAACTTCCGCCACTCGGTGAAGAATCCCGATGGCGAAGAGGAGGGGGAGGGGGCGGACAAGGACGATACCGAGCGTCGCGAAGGCGAGGAGATCCCTAAAGTCGAGGATCAGAAGAAAGGCCGCGTGATCGATGCGGAAACGAAGAAGGAATCCCAGCCGGGCGGTCAGAGCGGCGGCAGCCAGCCCTGAACCGGGCTCGGCAACACCACGCGGAACCCGTCGGGTAGACCATGTTCGATATCGGCTTCTGGGAAATCCTGATCATCACCCTGGTCGCGCTGCTGGTGGTCGGGCCGGAGCGCCTGCCCGGGCTTGCGCGCGAGATCGGGCGCTTCGTCGGCAAGGCGCGGCGCTTCGTGAACAGCGTGCGCTCGGACATCGAGCAGGAGCTGCAGACCGAAGAGCTGCGCAAGATGCTCAAGGGCCAGGAAAAGGAGATCCAGGACCTGAAGAGCATGATGCAGGACACCGAGGAGACGCTGCGCGAGGACCTGCGCGAAACCGAGGAGGCCCTGCGCGAGCAGCCCGATACCGGCAAGCGTCAGAAGAAGAAGCTCGATCCCGAAGGGCGGCCCGACTCCGGATCAAGCCCCGGAAAGGCCGCTGGTGAACCCCCCGGGGACACGCCCCCAAGCGTCAAGCGCGTGCCCCTGCAGGGCAGCCTCGATGCCGACCTGATGACCGAGTCGCCGGCCCGCAAGGAACCGGCGACCGCCGAACGCGGTGAAGACGACGGCCGCACCGACTCCGACGGCAACGCGAACAAGGCATGAGCAACGGCAAGACCACCGGCGAGCCCTCCCAGGAGGCCACCGAAACCCTGCTCAGCCACCTGGTCGAACTGCGCGACCGCATCCTGCGCATGTTCCTGGCGATCCTGATCGTCTTCCTGGCGCTGTTCCCGTTCGCCAACCAGATCTACACCTTCCTCGCGAAGCCGCTGATGGCGCACCTCCCCGAGGGCACCAGCATGATCGCGATCGAGGTGGCCGCGCCCTTCCTGATCCCGTTCAAGCTGGTCCTGCTGCTGGCGGTGGTGCTGACCATCCCGTACATCCTCTACCAGTTCTGGGCCTTCATCGCGCCGGGGCTGTACAAGAACGAGAAGCGACTCGCCATGCCCCTGGTGGTGTCCTCGACACTGCTGTTCTACCTCGGCATGGCCTTCGCCTACTTCGTGGTGTTCCCGCTGATCTTCGCCTTCTTCACCGCCACGGCGCCCGAAGGCGTCGCGGTGATGACCGACATCTCGCGCTATCTCGACTTCGTGATCATGCTGTTCATCGCCTTCGGCATCGCCTTCGAGGTGCCGATCGCGACCATCCTGCTGGTGTCGATGGGCGCCACCACGCCCGAGAAGCTCGCGCGCAAGCGACCCTACGTGATCGTCGGCACCTTCGTGATCGGCATGGTGCTGACCCCGCCGGACATCATCTCGCAGACCCTGCTGGCCCTGCCGATGTGGGTGCTGTTCGAGATCGGACTGCAGCTGGCGAAGATGATGGAGAGGCGCAAGGCCGCCGAGCGCGCCGCGCAGGGCCTCACCGATGACGACGAGCCCGACGACGACGGCCCCCGTGGTGGCGGGCCGGGCAGCGGCGGCGGCCCCGGCAGTGGCAACTCCGGGCCGGGACCGAAGGGCGGCCCCGGCGGCCAGACCCCGCGCCCCGGCGCCGGCACCGGCAGGCCCGGTCCCGCAACCGGCGGCGCCGCCGCGTCGGGCGCCACGACCGCCGGCGCCGCGACCGCAAAGGCCTCCGAAACCGGCTTCCACCCCCTCAGCCCCGACGAAATGGACGCCGAGCTAGACCGCCTGGAAGAAGAAGAACGCACCCTCGCCGAAAAGCGCGCCGCCCGGGACCGCAAGACCGGGACCGCAGCGGAAGACAACAACACCCCCCCGCCAGCCGAAGAGACGCGCCCCCCCGGCAAC
>RECA01000103.1 GCA_007692435.1 Thioalkalivibrio sp. | reverse complement strand
CGCCGGATGGCGGATGACGGGCTTCGCCCTCTTCCGCCCTACGCTTCTTTCATGGACGGGATGGTCGCCGCGCATCAAGCTGCCAGAACAGTAGCGCCCAGCCCAGGCCGAATGCCCAGCCGGCCATCACGTCGGTCGGCCAGTGCACACCCAGATAGATGCGGCTCGTGCCCACCACCACAGCGAGCAGGACCGCAAAGCCATAGGCCAGGATATGCACCGCCCAGTCGGCCCGGCCCCGCACCAGCACCAGTACCAGCACTCTGGCGAGCATGAGATAGACCAGCATGGAGAGCATCGCATGCCCACTCGGGAAGCTCGGTGTGTAGACGGTGGTCAGGTGCTCCACCGCATCCGGACGCGGCCGTGACACCCAGAGTTTCAAGAGGTGATTCGCCAGGATGCCGCTGCCGACCGCCACCGCGAGCACCAGGGCCTGGCGGTATCGGTGAGCCAGCAGCAGAAAGGCCGTTGTGGCCAGCACCAGTGTAATGAGCACGCCATGGCTTCCCAGCGCGGTGAAATCCCGCACCGTCTCTCCCAGCCAGCCGGGCCCGAGTGGCTCAGCGGGTCTTTCGGCACTGCGAAAGGCCGCGAGCCAGCGCGCGTCGAAGGGCGCCGGTTCCTCCCGCCGGACACTCCATGCCAGCAAGGCGAAGACAATGAACGCGAGGGCTGCCGTGATCCATGCCGCTATCGCGGTCGTGCATGAGGGCGCGTCTCTCATCGCGGGTGGTGTGTGGCCACGGGTTAAAGGCGACTGCAGGTGTACCGCTCCCCGGACGCGCCCTCGAGCACGAGCTGCCTGGGTGTTTCCGAGAGGATGCGCGTGGTCTGGGTATGGGGGAGTTCGGGCAAGAGCGATGCGAGCTGCTGGGCCAGTTGACGCTGCACTTCGACGCCGAAGGACGAGCCCGGTGACAGTTCCAGTGCCTCCACGGTGATCGTGACATCCTGCTGTTCGCGCACCCATTGCCCATGGCTTGTCGCATCCAGTGTGAGCGGCCACCTCCCCAGGCGCACGATGGCATCGCCCTCGCTCTCGTAGCGTCCTTCGGGGCTCAGGGCAGCGCGGGTGTTCACCTCCACCGTCAGTTCAGTCTGCCCGACCGCCGCCACCTGCAGCGTCGTCGGGCAGGACCAGGAGCCCGCCAACCCGGAACTGCCCGCCTCGATCGCAAACCCGCCTGCGACGAGCAGGAGCAGAGCACGACTGCGCCACGATCCCTTCATTCCGGTTTGTCTCCCTCATGGTCTTTCCTGATTATCACAGAGACTCCGCAGATCGTCCTGTTTGCGCGCGAGGTCCGCCAGCAGTTCGTCGAGTAGCCGTTCTTCGTGGAGCGCGGTGCCGCGGGCCTCGAGGGCAGGGGCCAGGCGGCTGTCCCAGGAGGCGGCGACGGGCCGGCCGTCCAGGGACGGGCCCGGGTCCTGAGCATGGCGCTCCAGTGTTGCGATGTCCATGCGCCAGGGGCGGGCCTCGAATCGTGCGAGCACGCTGTTCATGATGGAGACCCCCGCCCAGTCGAAATCGGCTCGATAGTGCAGAAGGGCGCCGGCAGCACGCAGCTGCTCCAGCAGCAGCCAGACGGCTGCACCCGGGCGCCCGCCGGTACTGACCAGCGGCGCGCAGTCGACGCCGAGCCGTTCGGCGGCCTCCGCGACCACGGTGGGGTTCTCGCAGACGAAGATCTCCCGATCCGTGCAGTCCCAGCGCGGCGGGTGGCGCAGCAGCTGGCGCAGCGTGAGATAGCCTGGTTCGCCGCACTGGTTCTGGATCCGCAGGGCCCGGGAACCGGCGGCGTCCCCCTGCACTGGCAGCTGGTGGACCAGCACGGTGCTGGTGATGTCGCCCCCGACGAGGATCCCCGCGTGGGCCCAGAGGGTGCGCGCGTCCGGGCGTTCCCCGCCGGTGCCGCCGCGCCAGTGACGGTGCAGGGCCCGGCGCACCAGCGCCGCCACGGGCTGGCCGGGATCCAGCCCGTGCGCGTCCCCGAGACAGCGGGCAGCGAGGGTGCTGCGGTTCAGGCCCGGATCCGGCAGGGCCTCCAGCACCGCGAGGCCCTGCTCGAGCAGGACGGTGGCGTTCGCCGGATCGCGGCGGGCCACGCGCTTGAGCAGACCGCGGGCCGCGAGTTCGTCGAGCCAGGATTCGAGACCCAGCCGGGCGGCCCGGTCCCGCACGCCATCGAAGACGTTCCGCCAGCGCCTGGCCTCGGCCTCCTCCTCCGCGGCTGCATCGCGGATGGGACCGTCCAGGGCCTCCAGGGCCGCGCGCAGTCCGGGCGCGATGCCCGCGCGCGCCAGGGTCGCGTCGATCTCCGCAAGGGAAACCCGCAGGCTGCTGCCGCTGCGCGGCGGGCGGCCCACCAGCCGCTCCACCGCCGCGCGCTCCTGCGGCGTGCTGCGGGTCAGGGTCAGCGTGTCGGCGCCGCCACGGCCCAGGCGTTCGCGCAGACGCCGGCGCAGACGCTCCGTGCCGGGGCCGCCAAGCAGCCGCTGCAGCCGCTCCTTGTCCAGGTTCAAAACAGCTCCTCGGTGCCCGGCCCCTCCGTGGCCGTTTCCGCCCCGCTGGCCTCCATCGGCGTCTGCGGGTCGGACTCGCGGATGCGGTGGGCACCGTCCCAGCGCCAGCGCGACACGTAGACGGCGTCGATGCCCTCGCGCCGGATCAACTGTGCGATCGCGAGCCCGGGCACCTGCGGGTAGCAGCCCCACTCGCGCTCCGAGGTCATCATCGCATCGAGATCGAACTGCGCGAGCAGGCCCATGCTCTTGGCCCGTGCATCGTCGTCGACCCCGGCGAAGACCTCGTCGAGCATGATCAGCCGGGGTGCCGCTGCCTGGGCACTCTCGTAATGGCTGGCCGCTGCAGCGAACAGGGGCAGGGTGATGACCAGGGCGCGCTCGCCACCGGAAGCGGGGCCGTAGGCAGGGCGCCAGCGACCGTTCTGCCAGCGTTCCACGGTGAAGCGGTGCCAGTGCCGGTAGTCGAGCGCGCGTTCCAGCACGTCGGCGAGCGCGCCGGCGCTGTCGGTCTCGCGCGCCTCGCGGATGCGCCCCTGGATGAATTCGCCCACCGCGCGGCGGTCGTCGGCGGACCAGGCGTCCATGCTCTGCCGGAGAAGACGGTTGCGGGTCACCTCCAGTCCGGCCGGGGCGGTCAGGCCCGCGGCCTCCTGGCCCTCGGCCAGTGGCTGCCACTGGATGCGCAAGCGCATGCCGGTGCTGGTGGGACGCTCGGCCAGCTCCTCGTTGATCTGGCGGACCTGCCGCTCGGTCTCCATCAGCCGCACCTGCAGGTGGCTGGCGACCTCGTCAAGCAGGTAGTTCTCGACCAGTTCCCGTTCGCGGGCGGTCAGGAGTTCCCGGCGCCGCTCGATCTCGCGTGCCAGCTGCCCGGCGAGGGCGTCGGGACCGTGGTGGCGGCCCTGGAAGATGATGCGCACCAGCAGCAGGTCGTCCTGCTGCTCGATGTGGGCATCGTGGCCGTGGCGGCCCAGGGCCCCCTGAAGTACCGCGAAATGCTGGTGCAGCCCCTTCTGGGTCCGTTGCCAGGCGGCGTCGCTCTCGTCCACCTCGGCCAGTGCCTGTTCCATGCGCCGGCTGAGCAGCACGGCCGGTTCCGGTGCCCACGAGAGCTCGGCCTCGACGGTCACGCGGTCGTCGGTGGCCATCGGCACGAGCCCGGCGTCGGCCAGCTCGCGCAGGCGACCGATCGCGGCGGAACGCCGTTCGCCGATCTCCACCAGTTGCTGCTCGCCGTTCGCGATGTCGTGCTCCAGGCCGCCGATCTCCCCGGCCAGCTGTGTGCGCTCCTGTCCGATCGCCTTGAACTCAGCCTTGAGTCGGGTCTGGCGCTGCTCCACGTCGGTCAGCCGGCGCTCGAGTTCGGCGACGTCGGCGCCGATGGTCTCGCGCAGCGTGTCGCGCTGGGTCTCCGCGTTACGCGCACTGGCCTCGGCACTGGCGGCGTCCTCCGCTGCCTTGCGCGCTGCGCCCTGCGCCTGTTCCAGTTCCCGCAGCAGGCGTTCGAGCCGGTCCAGTTCCCGGCGCTGTTCGCGCAATCCCCGGCACAGCTCCCGGGCCCCCCCGGCGTAGGCCTCGACCGCCCGAGCCACGCTTGCCAGCGGGTCCTCGGCGCTCGGGAGCGACAGGTCCGCGGCCAGCTCGTCGCGCCGCTGGCGCTGCTGGCCGGCCTCGTGGCTGCGCGCATCGAGCGCCTTGCGGGCCATCTCGGTGCGTTCGGTCTGGTGCTCCAGGGCACGCAGGGCAGAGGCCTCTTCCGCGTAGGCGGTGCGCAGCGGACCGTCCTCGGGCCGGCCCTGCCACTCCTCGCGGATCCGGGCCTCGCGCTGCTCGAGGTGCTCCAGGGCCGCAGCGGCGGCGGCGATCGCGTCGCGGCAGACCTGCGACTCGCTGGCGATCTGCCGGAGCCGGGCCTGGCGTGCCGCCTCGCGGGCCGCGTGGCCGATGTACCGGGCCTCGTCCTTGGCCCAGGCGCCGCGCGCGGGCCCGAGCCGCCAGCGACCGTCCTCGCTGACCCAGTGCGCCTGTTCCGGGTGTTCGCCCAGGCCGATCCGCGCGAGGATCGCGGCCACTTCGGCGGCGCCGACGGGCTGGCGTGCCGTATCCTGCCAGTCGACCGCGGGGCGCAGCATCGCGTCGAGGGCCCGCGTCGGCGCGGTCAGATCCGCGGTCAGCAGCGTGTCCCAGGTGTAGGGATCGAGCAGCTGCCCGCCGGGCAGGATCCAGGCGTCGAGCAGACCGGCCGATTCCAGCGCCGCCTCGATGCCGGCCCGGGCCTCCGCGGGCACCGCGGCATGGAAGTCCACGAGCTTCCAGAGTGGTGCGCCCGCCCGGGTTGCGCGTGGTGCATCGTCGCGGACGTGCGGGACGGGCGGGGCAATCTCCGCGCCGGTCTCGAGGCGCCGGCGCTCCTCCTCCAGCGCGTCCAGCGCCTGCAGCATCGCGTCCCGTTCCTGCTGATGGCGGCTGCGGTCCGCGGCGATCTCCCGAAAGCGCAGGTCGCGCCGCAACTCCAGCTGCTGCTGGGCCGGATTCGGGCCCTCGAGGCCGCGCAGCCAGGCGGCAAGGTCCGCGAGGGCCGCCTCGGTATCCTCGAGGCGCAGCTCCTGCAGGCCGGTCAGGCACTCGCGCCAGCCGAGCAGCAGGCGATCGGCCGCGGACTCGGCCGCCTCGCGGGCGTCCTGGTGCAGCAGGGTCAGCCGATCCTGTTCGTCCACCTGGTGCTGCCAGTGCTCGCGGGCGGCCTCCACGCGCCGTTCGGCCTCGGCGAGCTCCCGGTTGTGCTGCTGCAGCAAGCGGACCGATTCCCGGCGCCGGTCATGCAGGCCCTGCAGCTGGCGTTCGACCTGATCCAGCGGGACGTCGCGGCTATCCGGCAGTCCGAGGCGGGCGAGGGCGGCCCCGTGCGAATCGGCGATGCCGGCCGCCCCGGCGGCTGCCGCCAGCTCCTGCAAGGTGCCGTGTACCGCCTCCCCCGCCTCGGCGGCCGCTGCCTCTTGATCCTGCGCCTGCTCTTCCAGCCGCGCGCGGGTCTGGTCGGTCTGCTCGCGCAGGGTCGCCAGTGCGTGCGCGTGGCTCCGGCGTTCCCGGGCCGTATCCTCGGCCGCGTGCAGGGCCTCGGCCGAACGCATCGCCGGGCTGTCGCGCAGGGTCTGGCGCTGCTGCTCGGCCTCCTGCGCCGCGGCCTCGTTCAGGGTCTCGCGCTCGGTGAGCACCGCGCTGCGCTCGCGGGTCTCCTCCAGCGTCCTGCGCCAGTGACCGACCCGGGCCCGGGTGTCCTCGTACTCGCGGTGGCTGCGGCGCACCTCGCCGGCGCGGCGCCGGGCGGCAATGCCGGCATAGCGCCGGTAATGGTGCAGGAATTCCGAGACGGCGTGATGGGCCTCTTCCAGGCCGCGGGTCTCGTCGGCCTCGGCCTCGAGGTTGCGGTAGGCCTCGGCGACGTCGGCGATCACCGCGCTATCCAGCGGGCGCAGGGCCTCGGTGAGGGCGTTGGACAGTCGCGACTCGTCCGGACGCTTGGACAGCTGCGGCTGGCGCAGCTGCAACAGCAGGTCCAGCAGGGCCTCGTAGCGCTCGGTGCCGAGCTGGAACAGGTGCTCGTCGACGGCCCTGCGGTAGGCGGTGGCCTGGTCGTAGGGCCGGCCCCGTGACCCCAGTTCCTGGATCAGCCGGTCCCGGCTCAGCGTACGGCCATCCTGCACCAGGAACAGCGACTCGCCGACCCGCTGCGGCGTAATGAAGAACCACGAGCGCACACCGCGCTGGGCCACGGCCTTGAGGCCGCAGCCGAGGGTCAGGAACTCGGGGCCGTTCTCACCCTGACGGCCGAACTCCAGCCAGGCGTAGCCCTGGCGCTCACCGCCCTCGCCCATCAGCAGGTTCCATTCCATGCGCTTGCTGCTGTCGCCGTCGGGTTCCACGCGGGCGGGGCTCAGCCGGCCATCCAGCAGGAATGGCAGGGTCAGGGCCATCACCTTGGACTTCCCGGTTCCGTTGTTGCCGCGCAGCAGCAGCCGCCCGTCGTGGAAGTGGAATTCCTCGTGGTCGTAATAGAAGAGCTCCACCAGCCCCGTGCGCAGCGGCTGCCAGCGGTTCTTGCCGGGTTGCGGCAGATCGGTCATCGCTGGAGACCTTCGTGGCGGGTGGGGCTGCGCACGCCTTGCGGAGGACGGGGGTTCGTGGCTGCACGCTCAGCTCGCACTGGCTGCCTCCTCGAGGGTCCGGCCCTGCGGCGTGCGCGCCGGCTCCACCGCGAAGCGGGCGAGCGCGGGCAACGGAAGGATCCGGTCATCGGTCGCGATCGCGACCAGGCGCAGGCGGCGCAGCTGTTCCACCGCCTGCCGGGCGAGCGCCCGCTCCGAACCGGTGGTCAGCGCCGAGCGCCGCCAGTAGCCGCGGTATTGCGGGCGCCAGCGGGCAACCTGCTCGGCCAGCGTATCCAGGGTGAAGCGCGTCCCCTCCGGCGCTGCCGCCAGGTGCGCTGCGATCAGCAGGGTCACGTGGCCCTCGGTCCCCTCGGAGGGGAGGGACTGGTCGGACAGGCCCGGCCCGGGATCGACCATCGCGATGCCCTCGGCGCGGGCCTCCGGAACCAGGTCCGTGGCCTCGGCGATGCGGCGAGTGATCGCGACGCGCTGGCTGGTGAGGTACTGGCGGGCATCGTCGGGCAGCTCGTCCCAGTAGACGACCGGGTCGTCCAGCAGACGCGCGGTGAGGGTGTGGCGCAGGGCCCGGTTGCGGCCCTCCTGGGTATCGGGGACGAAGGCCTCGGTCAGTGCCTGCAGGCGCTGCTCGAAACCCGGTGACGGCCCCTCCATCTCCACCAGCGAGGGGCCGCGCACGCTGACCAGCAGCGCCGCCAGCATGCGCCGGTTGATGTCGTAGAGGGCGTCGCTGCCGGCATGGTCGCGCACGAAGGCCTCCTCGTCACCCGCGATGCGGGCCAGCACGCCGTACTCCAGCAGCAGGCGCACGGTCGCGACCAGATCACGGCGCTCGTCCTGGTGGTCCAGGCGAAAGCGCAGGCCGGCGGCCTCCAGCGCGGGGTCGGCGGCGGCCTGGATCAGACCGGCCCCGAGGCGGGCCAGTGTGATCTGCTGGTCGCCACGCTCGAGGTCGGCCAGGATCAGGCACAGGAGGGCGTAGCGCCGGCGGCTGAAGGCAGTGGTCTGGCTGCCACTGCCCAGAGCCGCGCCGCGGGTGGCATCCCGGTGCTCCGCCGGTCGCTTGTACAGCCGGGCGAACCCGGACTCAACCTGCAGATGCCAGCCGGTTTCCGCGGCGAGCCACTCGCGCAGCGCTCCCTGGTGACGCCGGACCAGCACGAAGGCGGGGTGACGTGCGTCCATCAGCGGGCGCATCAGCAGTGCGCGCAGTGCCCGCTGGCGCTCCTCGGCCCGGGCGCGTTCCAGCACGTCCGGCAGCGGCTGGGGCACGGCGGTCATCCGGAGGCGGCCTCGAGTTCGGTGATCCGGAGCCTGTAGTCGCGCCCGGTCAGGATGCCTGCCGCGGTGCGGATCGCTGCCTCCGTGTCGGGGCCGAGCGGCTCCATCTCGATGCGCAGACTGCCGTCGCCGGTGGTGGCCGTGACCGGCTGGTCGGGGTGCGTCGCGTGGCTCAGGGCGTCGCCCAGGAGTTGCAGCAGCAGCGAGAAGGCATCGGGTTCGAGCTGACCGAGTTCGGACAGGCGCAGCGTCTCGCCGGTTGCGAGTGCGGCCCGGGCCGCGCGCAGCTCGGCGGCCTCGCGGGAGATCTGCTGGGCGAGGAAGGCCCGCTGGCGGTCGCGCCGCTGCAGCCGGGGCATTGCCCCGCGTTTCTGGTAGCTGCCGGTGGCGCGCAGCCGCGGACTGATGCGCAGCGTCGGGGCGTCGCGCCAGGCCTGGCTCGCAGGGACCGGGTCCGCGCGCCACTGGGCCAGGGTCTCGGCGTCCACGCCCAGGTGCCGTGCGGGCCCGAGGCCGAATGCCGCCCGCCACAGGCGGTGCGCCTGGTCGTCGTCCTCGCACTCGAGGAACCAGCGGGCCAGTGCGCGGAAGTCCGCTGAACGGTCGCTGCGGCCGAGACGGCGTTCGTTCAACCGCTGCACCGCCTCGAGCATCTGCGAGATCGACCGCCGGGCCTGCGCACGCAGCAGGCTGGCCTGCGAGCGCCGCTCGGGGCGGTCCAGGAACCAGGCCTTCAAACCCTCCCAGTGGCCTTCCCAGTGCGCGCTCACGCGCTCGTGCTCCGCCGTGCGGGCGGCCTCGAGATCGAGCGGTCCATCGGGATCGGGGGCAAGGTCGTCCAGTTCGCGCTCGACCGCCAGCCGCAGCAGCGGGGCGATCGGGCGGCGGGCCTCTTCGTCGCGGTCCAGCGCACGGATCGTGCCCGCGATCTCGGCGGAGCTGGTCACCAGGTCCCCGATGAAGCGCTCGATGTAGCCGATCAGCCGCTCCTTGTAGGCGACCAGGGCCTCCTGGTCGTCGCCGCGCAGTTCCAGGGTGCGCGACAGGCCGCTCATGAAGGCCCGGGCATTCTCGGCCAGGTCCGAGAAGACGTAGGTAAGGTCACGCAGCAGCAGCTGCGACTGTGTCGCGTCGGGATGCGCCTGGCGGGAAAGTTCGAGCAGCGAGCGCAGGCGCAGGCGGATGTCGTCGAGTGCGACCGCCTGCAGCGCGCCCCGGCGTCCGAGTTCCCGGTCGAAGACCTGCAGCGCCTGCTCGGCGGCCTCGCCGGCCCGCGTGAGCTGGTAGAGAAAACGGGCCCGGTAGAATTCCTCCACGCTGGTCACCCGCGAGGTGTCCGGATCGGCCTCGAGATTGCCCCATTGGACCAGCTGGGCCAGCGCCGCCTGCACTTCCTCGAGCGCATCGATGCCGGTGCGCTCGCGCACGTCCTCCGGACGCAGGTGCACGGTGAAGTGCGCCTTGGCATCGACGAAGGCCGCCATGATGCGGCGGTATAGCGCGGACTTGTCCGCCGTGAGGTGGCTGAACGTGCTGTAGGACACTCTTTCCCCGGGCGCGGGTAACGAACCCCCAATCATAGCGGGGCTGGAAGGGCGTTGGGAAACAGAGTCTGCTCCCTGGGCGTCGCCAGCCCGCGCCGCCTGTCACACGTGCGTACTGAAGTCCCCGTGACGCACGTCGCCGAGCAGGGAACGGAAGGCCTCGCCGCTCAGGTGCACGAGGGACTGGTGATCGCCGCCCTCGATGAAGATCTCATCCTGTTCGGCGAGGCTGTCGTCGAGCAGCATGTCGATGCCATACGCAGTTCCAAGGGCAGGCACGGCACCGCGTTCGCAGTCGGGGAACAGGCCGCGCATTTCATCCTCGGTGGCGAGGCCCACATGCTCACCCAGTTCATGGTGCAGGCGTCCGAGCTGCAGCCGGCGTGTGGCGGGCAGCGCGGCGAGCATGTACCGGCCGCGGTTTTGCAGTACCACGGCCTTTGCGAAGCGGTCGCCCGGTACATGGGCCGCCTCGGCGCTACGATTGGCCGATGGGGTGGTAGGGTGCCTGACCACTTCGTACTGGACACCATGTTCGTCCAGAAAGGCCTTCAGGGTGGTGGCAATGGCCATGGTGATACCTCCAGGAGGATGAGTCGATCCCGGTGATGGGCGTGGGTTTCCCCAGTCAGCGCTCCCGGCGGTTTTCGATTTCTCGGCCCCCTCGCAGGGACCATTTTGGATGCTGAAACGGGCCTCGAAGCCCCCCAAATGCCCATCAAAAAGGATCGGAAAGGATTTGCAATCAATGGGTTGCCTTGGTCCGACCCGGAAATCCAAATTCCAACGCTCACATGAGGGACTGCGGATACGCAACCCGCGGTACTTAGCTCTGGGACCGGATGGCTGCTTGGCCGTTCACGCTGCAACGCAGCCCACCGCCGTTTCCGGGTTGGCACTGTGCAGAGCGCTGCCCCGCGCAAAGGCGGGAGCGTCGGGATGGCTCTGCAGTCGGTTGGCGGAATGGCCACGTTTGACCTATAGATTACGGGGCGAAGACAAGCAGCCTGTTCTCGCAAAATGACCTCAATCCGGATACCCGCGCGCATCAGCCCATTGGCTTGTTCCGTGGAAGACGTCGGGACCCAATATGGAGGAGACACAACATGCTACGGAACAGTCATGACATTAGAACCGGAAACAGGCCACATGTGCTTGTGGTCTCCGCGCTTTGCCTCGGAGCCGCTCTCGCCTTTTGGTCGAGCGCCTACGCCGACGACGGTTATGCCGAATACCGGGACCAGTTCGAACCGCTGCCGGCGTTGCCGCCGATCCCAGCCGATAATTCGCTTACCCCGGAGCGCGTCGAACTGGGCAACATGCTCTTCTTCGAGCCCCGCATCTCGAGTAGTGGCGTGATCAGCTGCGCCACCTGCCACAACCCGGCGCTGGGCTGGAGCGACCGCATCCCGCGTGCGGTCGGGCACGATGGTCAGGTGGGCGAGCGCAACACCCCGACGGTCCTCAATTCCGGCTTCTTCACCGCACAGTTCTGGGATGGCCGGGCGGAGACGCTGGAGGAGCAGGCGCTGGGCCCGATCGAGGCCGAGGTCGAGATGGCCATGTCTCTTGAAGAGGCCATTGCGCGTCTCGGGGAGTTCGATATCTACCACAAGCGATTCGCCGAAGCCTTCCCGGAAGACGAAGATCCGATCAATGCCGATAACGTCGCAATGGCGCTGGCCGGTTTTCAGCGCACGCTGAATACCCCGAACTCGCGTTTCGACCGTTACCTCAAGGGTGACCTCGGGGCGATCAGCGAGCAGGAGAAGCGGGGGATGAAGAATTTCGCCGACAGCGGCTGCGTGGCCTGCCACAGCGGGCCGGCCCTGACCGACAGTCAGTTCTACCGGATCCAGGTGCCGGGATCGGAGGACCTGGGCCGGTACCTGGTCACGGGCGAACAAGCGGACCGGTTCGCCTTCAAGACCCCGACGCTGCGCAATATCGGGCTCACCTACCCCTATATGAACAACGGTGCGACCGAGACGCTGGGAGAGGCGGTGGAGATCATGGGCCAAGAGATGCTGGGGCGTGAGTACTCATCCGAAGAAGTGGCCGACATGGTCGCCTTCCTGCACACCCTGACCGGAGAGATGCCGAGCTTCGAGATTCCGGCGCTGCCGTAGTCTCCAGGTTCGGCTCAGGCACCCTGGCGCCGGAATCGCCGAGAGGGCTCGCCTCCTACGGGGGGCCGGGGCGAGCACCGTAGGAGGCCAGCCCTCTGGGCGATCTTCCCCGGCGCTGGGTCGCCGAGAGGGCTCGCCTCCTACAGGGGGCCGGGGCGAGCACCGTAGGAGGCCAGCCC